>JANPNA010000271.1:0-13213 GCA_031427235.1 Pirellula sp. | reverse complement strand
GGACTCCTTCGAGCAAGCAGTGACCTCTTGCGAAGACGCTGATAAGCAGTTGTTCGACCACATCCAGTTGTCCGACGATGGTTTTGGACAGTTGGCCGAGGATTTGTTCACGAGCGCGTTGCAATCGATCCAAATCCGCTTGGGCTGATCCGTCTGTAGTCATGCCGAACTTTCAAAAGGGAGCAATTCCGAGAAACTGGGCTAAATGTCCGGTTAGATTGTATCATCCCGAGAAGGCTTCTGCATCTAGGCAGCGGAAATCCATTTGGAGTGCTGGGATTCATCCCAGCTTTTAGATGAGTCCTGGGGAACGACCCTGCACCTCAAGCCGTTATGCAAGCGGCAGATTGAAATCTACCTGCCGAGTCTTCATATGGGGCAGACTCTTCATGTGGGGCAGAGTCTTCATATGGGAGCATATGGGAGAGCGAGGCTCCTGCCGAGCTGACCACCCTTTCTAGAGATATGGTAACGATCCCCCGAGTTGAACTCGGGGGCATTGCACTAGGATTGGCGGCAGCATGGGGACACAGCACTTTTTCGGGGGGGGTAGACAGAGCCGACAAAAGTCTTCGATTAGCAAGCAAATTAATTTAACTCGTCGTACGTAGTGCAATGCATGCATTTCGCAGGGTCAGTCCTGTTCGCGAGCCAGGTCAGGGCGACGAAATTCCCTTTGCTAAAATGTCCTGTGTCCCTTAGACCCGGTCCCTCAGACGAGAAGCCAGGCAAGAAGTGGTTTTGTGCGGGAATTCCCAGGTAAATCAAGCGGAGGACAAGGGATTCGAACCCTCAACCGGTTTCCCGGCGCCTGATTTCGAATCAGGTTCCTAACCATTCGGCTATCCTCCATTCAACACCCGTAATTTACACCATAGAACCTGTTTTCGGCAAGGCTTGTTGGATCGGAACCTGGGTGGGGTCTGGGCGACTTTCGCAGAGGAATTCGCGAGAATTCCGAAACGCACAGAATTCGCGTGAATTTAGCCGCCATGGAAAAGATGTGTCCTTGCCCTTACGATGGCATTTCCAAAAGTCTGGCCATTCGGTGGAAATCGCTGCTTGTTTCGATAAACCTCACCGTCGTTACCAGGGTTTCTGGGTCGACTAGCTTCTCAAACGGAACGTACGAAATATTGAACTGACCGCCGACCGAAACCATCACTCCATTCAGTTTTTCTTCGATAAGCGCTCGGTAAGCTCCTACCCCAATTTGCGAACCTAGCATGACGTCGAAAGCGGTTGGCACACAACACCTGGATTCGTACCCCAATTGCAAACCGTTGATCTTGCGGTGCTTTCCGGTTTTCGCCTTGTAGGCGTCGCTCAGCATCGTCGCAAATGCTTTGCCGATCGCAAGACTCGAGATCGCAATGTGACCGTGATCGTCCCGGCTGATTCCATCCAAATAAGAACTGGGTAAATACGTGGCGAGCCCCTCCGCGATCACAATCACTCCGTAATTGCGACCCGCTTTTTCGCGAGCGACCATGGTGGCAACCATCTTGTCAACAACCGCTTCGAGATTCATCACCGTCCGGGTTTTCACGGTCCCGTCTGCGAGCGTGGTGGTTTCTGTATTCTTGAGTGGACCTACGATATCTTCCACGCTGAGGACCATGCTCGCATCTCCCGCGATGGAAGCTCCGTAGGCCAACCAGCCTGCCGATCGCCCCATGGCTTCGCATAGGAAATAAGCTTGGCTGGCTGCTGCATCCCGATTCAAATTTCGAATCTCATTGGCTAGCGTCTCGGCAGCGCTAAAGTAACCGAAAGTAAAGTCAATTCCAGGGTAGTCGTTATCAATCGTTTTGGGCAAGTGGATCACCGGCATTCGAACTTGGTCGGCTGGCAGGGTATCCTGATACAACTTCATCTTGTTGGCTGTTTTGAGCGTGTCGTCTCCACCGATGCTCACCAGGGCGTCCACCCCCAACGATCGCAAGGCCAAGTAGGCGCGGTGCAAGGGAGCCGATTTTTCTGCATCTCGCAGATGTTCAGGGCTTGAGACCTCCTTACCAGGATTGGCCCTGGCCGTTCCGATCATGATGCCAGGTTCCGTACGCGAGAACTCGAGCCTTTCGTAATTGAACTTGATGAACTGCTTCCCCTCGACCAAGGGAGTTTTTGAGTCAAAGTCACTCAAATGCGAGTAGCCGTGTTTGATCCCAATAACTTCCACGCCTGCGTTCAAAAGCGTGAAAGCCGCTGAAGTAATCACCGAATTCGCTGCTGGCGCAGGCCCACCTGCAAATAATATCGCCACTCGCTTGATAGCAGTCATTGATGGTCGCTCTTAAATAATGAAACTCTTGGTAAGTAATAGGAATCGGGCAAGATTGTAGCTACCACCATCGGAATGTCCAACGGTCAGGCAGGTCTGGTAATTTGGAGAATCTATTCTCGATTTTCGGTTTATGCGCTGACCAAAACCTAGATGCTCCCCCTAGTGGTCATGATGATTGATTCACTGGCACCAAAAATACCGAATGTAACGCCTGTTGCGTTGATTCCGAAAGCAACGTCCCAAGTGAGTTTTGGAGTTGGAAATGTCAGCGAAATTGAATTTGCGAACGACAAAAAAGTGCACTGCCCATGCATTCAATCAAAAAACACTCCGCAAGACATTGACGATTGCGCTAGCATTTGGACTCTCTTTCGCCTCGATCGAATCGATGTCCTTTGGCCAATACAACGACGGGGATTTGCCCGCTTCGCCATGGTCCAGACGATTGGAAACCCAACCGATCGTCGGCACCGAGAATGGAAATCGTGTTTCAAACGGTCGGCTGCGTCCACCTGGCGCTTCCGCCCTACCTGAAGCTAGGAGCGAAAGACGAGGAGCCGAACAGCAAGTCCTCCAACCGCAGCGACCAGCTCCCGTCACGCTGATGGGGCCCATACTGCCGAAGCTATCGCCATCAAAAACCACCAACTCCGTTGGCTCCATGGATGGTCCTCCCGAGTCTCCTAAGTCAAGGAACGCAACTTCGCCAAGTACCGAACTAGACTACTCCAGACAAACGACCGCCCTGCCTAACCACGCGTCGACCCAGAAAAAGCCAATCGAAGCACAATCCGATTGGCATCGCGTGCAGGCAGGCGGTCTAATTCTTGAAGCCGACAACATCCGCATGACAGAACGTTTGGAACTCGAGGCAAACGGGATTCGCGAAAGGTTGGTCGTTCGCAGCGACCGTCGTATTGGTACCGGATTACCGGACCGAGCGGAAGAAGAAGCGACAGCGTTGCTTCCTTCCCAAACGGCGTCCGCGAAGTCATCGGCAGGTCGCGATGCACCGGTTGTAGCGAGATCCGCCAATCAACCCAACGCTGTTGGCAATGTTGAAACACCGGTAAGCAGACCTGCCAACGATGAGATCCAGATGAAACGGATGGCACTTGCCCAGCGCGTCCACCACGAACTGGTATCGAACCCAGCTATCGCCTCAGCCAACGCGCCAGAGGCTCTCGAGTCGCTTCCAGGCTGGCAAGCTGTCGAGCATGAACTCAAACAACGGCTGGAGCGATGCGACTCCCTTTTAAGGCGAGGAGCGGTTCTAAGTGCGAGGGAAGAAGCCAGTCAAGGTTTACTTCGCCTTTTTCGAACCATGGATTTGCACCGAGGAAGCTTGTTCAGCGAGGTTGCCTTTGAAAAAGCCATCACCGCCCTCCGGGAGGAAGCGGATTTTCAAAAAAACATTGGCGGTCGTCAAGGCTCGGGAGTCCAATCCATCGTCGATACCCATAGCACGGAAGCGCTCAAAGCCAGGCCATTGGATACCACATCGCCTGAGTTGGCTGCGATGCATTATCGATGGTTTGCTCGCTATCAATTGGTATCCGCGTCGGATGGCCATCCCTGGGCCGCAGACCTGCTTTATGCCTACGGAAAAACCCTTGAAAAAGACGCTGAACTCAATCCAGCTCGGTCAAACATGTTTCGAAGTCAAGCGGTCGTGTGCTATCAAGCAGCCATGCAGATTGCGCCAACGCAAAGCGAAGTCGCCAACCAGTTAGGGTTCGCGCTCATTCACTTGGACAGAATGGAAGACGCGTATACGGCACTTGCCGCCTCGATCCAACACCAGCCCAATGCAAACGCATGGAATAACCTTGCGGAAGTCTTTCGAAGACGAGGCTCGCTTGCGGACGCAGATCACGCCGTACAACAAGCCACCGCATTATCCTCTGCCGTTCCAAAATACACCTCGGACAATCCCGAGATCACCGAAGTGGATCCAGCCGTCTTTGCTAAGTACAGCCCGAGGCCAACCATGGCTTCTCCAACACAGAACTTCGCCCCTAGTCATTCACCATCACCCGCCCCCTCCGGTTATGGTACCGAGGTTCGAAGCGCCAAGTCTAGCAACAGTCTGTTTTCCAAGATTTTCAAAAAATGAAAAATTCAATACATTAATAAGAAGATGAGGCTGTCCTGCGTTTTAGTCGCGTGGTGCGTCCTTTCCAGTACTTTTTGCGTCGACCGATTGAACGCACAATACACGAACGCCTCATCGCAACAGGTCAGTATGGGGATGCAGTCCTGCGGATGTGGCGGCACAGCAGGATGTGGTCGTTGCGGTGGGTGTGGTCGAATTCCAACTGCAGTGCAGATGTGCCCTCCTCAGCAGCCCATCGGAGTAACCTCCGGCGCTTGTAAGCCCTGCATTACCGGTATTGATTGCGCGCAAGATCCCTCGGGAGAAAAGCGATGGGGGGACGCGCAGGGAATCCGTTTCGACCCGCTGTGGCATGGTGAGTACATCGGTCCCGTTCGATTGCCATCGCTGTTGGAGTATCGCATTCGAATCAACGACGAGATCACTTTTACGTACATTCCCAACCGTCAGAAGACCATCGAAGAATACAAGTTGATGGTCGGCGATGAGATTAGTCTCGATTCCATTTCGGACAACAGCATCAAACAAGCCAGGGTGCCAATTCAACCCGACGGGACCGTGATTGTGCCAATGCTTAAAACCCCAATGGCGGCATCGGGCAAAACCATTCAAACGCTTCGAAAGGACCTGGAGGTCGCATACAAACCGTGGATTTTGGCTCCCGCGATCGACATCTTGCCTGTCAAAGTAAATACCAGCGTCGAGGATTTGAAGGATGCGGTCAATGGACCGTTTGCAGCGGGTGGGCGTGCCATTCCGACGACGGTTAACCCAGATGGAAAGATACAGTTGATTGGCCTTGGGAGTGTCTACGTTCTGGGCATGACCCTGGATGAGATCAAACGCGAAGTCAGTCTGCGATACCGAGAGAATTATGTAGGGATCGATATTGAACCTCGGTTGACCAGAACGGCTAGCCATGTGTGTTACGTTTTTGGTGAAGTCGTAAAGCCAGGTCGTTTTGAAATGGATCGGCCAACGACGGTAACTCAGATGCTGGCTCAGGCCGAGGGCCCTAAAGTAGGCGCCAATTCAAGGCAGATCGTAGTCTTCCGCCGGGCCGAGGATTGGCGGTTGATATCGACCATGCTCGATCTCCAAGGAGCACATTTTGGAAAATCACCTAATCCATCCGATGAGATTTGGCTTCGCGACGGCGATACGCTTGTTGTGCCTAAAAAGCCAATTACCCGATTGGACAACTTTATCCAACTCTGGTTTACGGACGGACTCTATCGGGTACTGCCTTTCCAAGGAGTTTCAATTCAGAGACAATAAGCCATATCCGACTTAACCGGTCATGACTCGATAGCCCGTTTCCACGTGATTACACTGCATCCATGAGTTCCAAATACGAAGTCGTTCGAGTCGAGGATCGCCGCCAACGTCGGGAGTTTATGGACTTCATTTGGAAGCTCCATAAAGACGATCCAAATTGGATTCCGCCTATTCGAATGAATCAGGAGGAGCTCGTCAATTTTAGACGACATCCGTTTTATGAGAATGCGAAGTGCCGAACGTTCCTTCTCCGAAAGGACGGCCAGGTTGCAGGTCGAATCGCAGCGATCATCAACAACGGTCACAACAAACGCTTCGGTGAAAAACGTGGCTTCTTCGGTTTTTTCGATTGCATTGATGACCAGCAGGCGGCCAATTTGCTGTTTATGGAAGCGAGCCGTTTTCTGAAGAGCGAGGGTATGGACGACGTTCGTGGCCCCTGCAACCCTTCGCTAAATTACGAGATTGGAACACTGGTAGACGGGTTTAATACCCCGCCAACCTTCATGATGACTTACAACTGGCCCTACTACGACAAGTTGATCAAAGGCTTCGGTTTCGAAAAGACGCAGGATCTCTACGCCTACGAAGGCAACATGTCGATGCTAAAGACCATTGATCCGAAGCTTAAGTTTGTCATTGAGGAAGTCAAGCGACGGTTCAACGTAACGCTGCGGGCTGCAAACCGAAAAAAGTTCGGCGAGGAAGTTAAGCTTTTTTTGAAGATCTACAATGAAGCCTTGCAAGGAACTTGGGGGTTCGTCCCGTTGAGCGATGCCGAATGCGTCAGTATTGGAGCATCCTTGAAGTTGCTTATCGATCCGACATTGACCTCATTCGTGGAAGTGGACGGAAAGGCAGTTGCCGTAGGTTTATGCTTGCCAGACTACAATCCCTTGATCAAGAAGATCAACGGTCGTCTATTTCCATTTGGGTTTTTGACTCTGCTTTTCGGGCGCAAAAAAATAAAGAAGGTCCGCGTCATGAGTACCAATGTCGTCCCAGAATACCAGCGATGGGGACTTGGGTTGGTGGTCCTTGACCGAATGCTGCCGGATTGTCAGGCCCAAGGGATAACCGACGCGGAGTTTTCCTGGGTACTGGAAAGCAACCACCTATCGCGAGGTTCGCTCGAGAGAGCTGGAACCACCCGGACAAAAACCTATCGACTCTACGACCGTACCCTCAGCGATATCCAGGCATAATCGAAGCGATGGGAGGCACTCTCACATTCCCAGCCGTGCGATTTCCGCTAGGCTTTGCTATAGTGCATAGAGCGTTCGGCTATACTGCTTATTCCACTCCAACAATTCCGTTTGTACAGGGATGACATGAAAGACACACTTGCAGTGATCTTGGCCGGAGGAAAAGGAACAAGGCTAGAGCCCTTAACAAGGGATCGAGCGAAGCCAGCAGTGCCGTTTGGAGGCAACTACAGAATTATCGATTTTGTGTTGTCCAACTGCCTCAACAGCGGCTTGAGAAAGATGCTGGTTTTGACGCAGTACAAGGCGATGAGCCTTGACCGCCACATCAATCTTGGATGGCGAGATTTCTTTTGCCGAGAGCTGGATGAATTCATCGATATCGTTCCACCACAGCAACGGATCGATGAAAATTGGTACCAGGGGACCGCCGATGCCGTTTATCAAAACATTTACGCCATCGAAAAGGAACGACCCAAGTACCTTGTCATTTTGGCGGGTGATCACATCTACAAGATGAACTATCACTCGATGCTTCAACACCACAAGGACATGCAAGCCGACTTGACCATCGGTGCACTTCGAGTTCCGTGCCATGAGGCAACGGAATTCGGCGTCATGCAAGTCGATTCGGACCAACGCATTATAGGTTTCCAAGAGAAACCAGCCCAACCTCGCTCCATCCCCAACGATCCTGGTCACGCGTTGGCTTCGATGGGAATCTATGTCTTTAACACTCGGTTTTTGTTCGAGCAATTATGTCGCGATGCGAACGACCCCAAGAGCCATCATGATTTCGGAAAGAATATCATTCCATCGATCATCGATCGGCATCGTGTTTTCGCGTTCCCGTTTAGAGATGAAAACCGCAAACGAGATGCGTATTGGCGAGACGTTGGCACACTGGATGCTTTTTACGAAGCCAACATGGACTTGGTGGGTATCGATCCGCTTTTGAATCTTTACGACGAAAGCTGGCCGATCCGCACTCAGCAGAAAAACTTACCCCCACCCAAGTTCGTGTTCGGATCGCGAGGAGAGGGCGACCGTTGCGGACTGGCTTTGGATTCTATCGTTTGCGCTGGAACAATAGTCAGCGGAGGACGAGTCGAACGAAGTATTTTGGGGCCTTGTGTCCGCGTCAACTCATACGCTCAAGTGTCCGACAGTATTTTGTTTGAAGGGGTGGAAGTAGCGCGACATGCAAAAATCCGAAATGCGATTATCGACAAGGGAGTTTGCATTCCCGCTGGCATCGAAATTGGTTTCGACCTCGAATTGGATCGACGACGAGGCTTTACGATTTCCAACAATGGAATTGTGACCGTAGCCAAGACCGAAGACCTGTCTTCGTTGGCGTTCCCATCCAATTCAAACCCTTATCGAATGGATGCAGGTAACGGAGGTATTCTTCCGCCCAAGGGATTAAACGGCAACGCAAGCGTGAATCACAACTTCAGCCGGGTTGCCGACTCGGTTCAGGAGGAGACCGAAGAATGAGTGCGATGCCCGTTTTGTACTTATTGATGGGATTGCTGTTCGGAACGACACTTTTGGCGGTCGGAATTGCTTTAGGCTTTTGGATGGGTAAACGCGGCGAAACGACCAACGTTGGACAGTCGCTGTTGGAGCAGAAGCAAATGCTGGCTGCACTCAAGAACATGGCTAGCTGGACCACCGATTTTGCTGGCGACTTCAACCGCTATCAGTCCACCATGGAGTCCCTCACTCGCGATGCAGCCGACAGCAAAAAAGTGCGGACCAAGGAAGAGGTGCAGCGCCTGCTAGACCGAATCGTGGACGCGAACAGCCAACTGCAAACACGTCTAGAGTCTGCCGAAGTGAAGCTTGATATGCAGACCAAGCAATTGGCTGGCTACTTAACGGAAGCTCGAACCGACGGGCTTACGGGACTTGCAAATCGAAAGGCCTTCGATCAAAAACTGGACGAAAGCTATGCGAAATGGCAGACAACCAAGCATCCTTTTTCGCTTGCACTTATCGACATTGATTTCTTCAAAAAAATCAACGACTCCTACGGACACCCGGCAGGAGATGCCGTTCTTCGAGAGATATCGGCCCGTCTTCGAGAGATTAGCAACGAGTCGCTGATGGTTGCCCGTTACGGGGGAGAAGAGTTCGGAATCATTTTTGACGGTGAAGTGCAAAATGCAGCCAGCGTCATCGAAAGGCTACGGCACACTATCGCTGGCAAATCGATTGAAACCGATGGGCACACGATCTCCGTTACCGTCAGTGCAGGAGTCGCCCGGGTCATCAGTGACGAACGCATTGGGAAATTGGTTCGCCGTTCCGACGAAGCCCTCTATAGCGCAAAGATGGGAGGACGAAATCGAGTCGTAGTACACAACGGAATTCTTTGCGAGTCTTTTGGAACGCCTGGTCCCAGGACAGTCGTCGTGGAATCCACCGACGTATCCACCGAGGAGGTCCCACCTACTACGAACGAACTCGAGCACCGCGTTTTGTCGCGTCTAGATCGCTTGATTGCACAGGAAGCGAACCGCAAGGAATAGGATTGTCGCCTTTTGCTCCGCAAAAGTGCGTAAACCAGGCGCACTTTCGCAGAGCGAAAGGCGACACTCATTCAAAACAGCCTACCTTCGGTGCAACGAATTGCTTCTCGCATGGCCATCACTTCTGCGGCGGCCGCTGAGGCTGACGACGAAAGCTTGGTCAAATGCCCCATCTTGCGTCCTGGCCGAGCACCGCTTTTTCCATAGAGATGGAGATAGGTTGCAGGGTTTTGAAGAGCCCGTTCGAAGTGAGGCGAACCGTCCCCCCAAACGTCGCCGAGCAAGTTGGCCATAGCGGCCGGTTGGATGAGCGACGTATCCCCCAACGGTAGATTGCAAATCGCACGAACTTGCTGTTCGAATTGGCTGGTACGACAAGCTTCCATTGTTAAGTGCCCCGAATTGTGGGTGCGTGGAGCGATTTCATTGATCATGATCTCGCCACCATTGCACACAAAGAACTCAACACACAAAACCCCTTCCAACTGCAGTGAATCGGCCACCGACAATGCAATGGATTCGGCGTTTGCGGCCACTGCGATCAACGAAGGATCGGCGGGACAAGTGGTTACGTCGAGAATGTGATTCGAGTGCGAGTTCGTAAACATAGGATAGACCGCCGTTGCACCGGTTGCTGTCCGGGCAACAATCACTGAAACCTCGGCGATGTACGGAATCCATTTCTCGGCAATCAAAGGTTCAGGGCCAAGCAATTCGATCGCGTCTTTGGCTTCGGCTGCATTGGCAACTTTGCGTTGCCCTTTTCCGTCATATCCCCAACTCACGGTTTTGAGAACGAGTGGCCATCCGAGTTCCAGCGAGGCTGGGGCGATGTCGTCGAAGGTGCGAATTTCACGAAAGGGCGTAACTGGAAAGCCCGCCCTGCGTAGAGTCCGTTTTTCATTGAGTCGGTGCTGGGCTACCGCCAGGACATTAACGCTTGGGCGAACCAACGTAATCTCGGCAGCGCGCGCCACCGCTTCGAGCGCTATGTTCTCAAACTCGAGCGTGATCACATCGACTCGTTCCGCGAACTGCCGTACAGCGTTCGGATCTAGGTAGTCGCCGTGGATGGTCTCCTGTGCCACTTGACCCGCTGGGCTTTCCAGTTCGTCGGTAAATACAACGACTCGATATCCGAGCTTTTGAGCGGCATGGGTGAACATCCGACCAAGCTGACCGCCACCAAAAACCCCAAGCGTTGAACCTGGGGCAATCATTCGAAATCTAGAGTCCATAAAATCGTTTCGAGAGTGGCGTTGGAGGGGGAATACGACGGAAGAAAACAGGAAAATCGCTAGGAACGCGATCAAGTCAGATTTTGATTGTCCAAGACGGATTGGGTCTGTTGAGCCATGAATTCCTCCATTTTCTTGCGAATGGCGGAATCCCCCAGAGCCAGAATCCTCGCAGCCAACAAGCCAGCATTCTTAGCCCCAGCCGCTCCAATCGCTAGTGAAGCAACAGGAATTCCGCCTGGCATTTGAACAATGCTGAGCAACGAATCCAGCCCTTGCAGGGAACGACTTTGGACGGGAACCCCGAGAACGGGAAGGGGCGTGCATGCGGCCACCATGCCAGGCAAATGAGCAGCCCCGCCTGCTCCAGCAATAATCACCTGCAGTCCTCGCGATTGGGCTTTCGAAGCATATTCCAACATGAAATGCGGGGTTCGATGGGCCGACACAACCTTGGCCTCATAGGGAATTTCAAAGTCAGACAGGATTTTGCAAGCTTCCTGCATGGTCTCCCAATCGGACTGGGAGCCCATGATGACCCCCACTAGAACCCTGGATTTCGTTGGCGTCTCCTCAGTCATTGGCCAAATGTCCGTTGTTTCTCATTTTTTATCCACATTTCCTAAATTGTCGCCCTCCTATAAGGTTGATGGCCGAATTGTAGCTGTTTTTTCAAATTGTTTAATCCGGACTTTGCATTCTCTACCAGATTGACAACGGATTGACCTTCCCTCTACACTTGGCGGTTCGGGAAAACGATTTTCGTTGCTTTTTTGGAGATGAACACATGAAGAATTCATGGCTCGCAGGATTGTTTGCATTCGTGGTAGCTTTCGCTGCCGTTAGTATCGCCGCAGATACCAAAATTGATTTCGCCAAAATCAAGTGCGTGATTGCGGACAAAGCCCCTGTCGAAGACAAGTCCAGCGATTGGAAAGATGGCAAAGTTTATTTTTGCTGCGGCAATTGCCAGAAAAAATTTGACGGTGACAAGAAAGGCTTTGCTGCCAAGGCCAACCATCAACTGATCGCGACAAAGCAAGTCGCGCAGAAGGCTTGCCCATTCACGGGTGGTGAACTGAACAAAGACGCTTCTGTCGAGTTCAAGGGTGCAACAATCGGCTTCTGCTGTAACAACTGCAAAGGCAAAGCAGAAAAGATGTCCGATGACGACAAATTGGTAAAACTTTTTGGTGAAGAAGCTTACGACAAGGCAAAATTTGCCAAAGCGGACAAGAAGTAAATTGGAATCTGGCTGACTTGAAATAAGAGAAGGGCACGGCGGTCTCCGCCGTGCCTTTTTCATTTAGTGTCTTTGCAATCAGGCTATCGTACCGGCCGCAACAACCTGACCATCGCGTCAGGTATCTGAACGCCAGACTCTCTCAAAAGAGCTAAGACCTGCGACGGATTGAGCGGGCTTCCTGATTCTTTGGCGGCGATCATTGCCGATCGAACCTTTTGGATGGTTTCCGGTGTTGCGTTGACTCTACGCAAGATGTTTGTCACCAATTCAACCGATGGAGTCCAGCGAGGTTTCGTAGCTTCGATTCGCGGTTCAACGTGTGGTTGGGTTTCTGGTGTAGGTGGCGTTTCGTGTCTAGGCGGAAATAGTTTGGAAACGTCGACGCCGAGCTCAGTCAACCTAGTCTTAATCTGCTCCAGGGAAAGAGGTGTTTTGGCCTCGATCCCAGCTTTGATCTCTCCGGTTATTGTCTCAATGACCTCGGCATTGATTCCCGCGGATTGGAGTCGTGCCGAAAACCGCGCCAATATTTCATGGGCTCGATGGGCATGTTCCTTATCGGCTACGATCGGGCACAACTCATTCGCTATGTGTTCGGTCTCGATTTGTTCCACTTCCGTGCGAGAATGAACTCGACCCTCGATGAATTTCTCGCCGATTTCAGGTCGACCACCGTTCTTCATCGTATGAAGCAATTCGACAGCGTCATCCATTCCAAGATCGGTGGGCAACTGGCCACTGGTGATCGCCGATTCGAGGCGGGCGATTCGAGCGGACAAGGGAACGGAGCTTGGACTGATCTCGCCGTCGGCCTGGTTTTGGTTCAGATAGTTGATTACGACAAGAGCATCGAGTGGCGAAAGTAGGCCATCGGCATCAACATCGAGCATTCTGGCCGCATCCATCCCGAGATTCGCATCTGGACCATTGAGCTCGTTGATCACCACCAATGCGTCTAGCGGTGAAACCGAACCGCTTTGGTCGCAATCCTCTGGCATTCCAAAGTTGTGCAGCATAACCATGTCGGCGGCAAGCAGAGCTCTGCTTTCCAAAGACTCAAAACGAAGCGATCGCCTACCGAGTGAAGTGTCGTTATTCATAAAATGCCATTCGATGCAAAATTAGGTTGTTCGGATTTGAGCCCAGTCAGATTTTAGCACTACGTATTTCCCAATAGCCAGAGGTTTTTTGGAATTCTTGAATTTCGCTACGCGAACTCCTTGTGGGGTCGATCTTAAGCTGGGCCGCGAAACACTTTCGCTAGCGTTCCCTAGTAGCGGAATGCGTCAAGCATTTCGTTGGCGTC
>JANPNA010000270.1:0-19302 GCA_031427235.1 Pirellula sp. | reverse complement strand
CGATACTCCGGGTAAGCTCAATTTCATATCCCAAAACGCTTCCGGCTCGCAGTAATGGTAAAATAGCCCAGGGCTGAGATAGAGCGGCCAGTCCAACACGCATTGCATCTCGTCAATCCGATTCGCTAATTAGAACTGCTTTAGGAGATTATCATGCAGACCAAATTACCACATCCCGTGTTGCGATTACTTTTTGCTTGCCTACCAAGTCAGCGGATACGTATGTGGCTGAAACCAACCAAATATGGAGTGCTCCGATTCATCGGAGCTTTCAGATGGTTCTGCGTTGGAACCCTTAAATCCAATTGGCAATTCACTTTGCGACTGCAGCAGCGCGATCTAAAAGCTGGGATGAATCCCAGCACTCCAAATTTGGAAATCGGTCGGAAAGCCTACGATCCGTACCTTTATTAGATTAGAATAAGGCGATCATGCGATACTTGCCCTTCCTCCCTGCTCTGATCTTTCTTTCCCTTTCGGTCTTCGGACAAGAACCGATCCAATTCAATCGAGACGTCCGTCCGATACTCTCAGACAAGTGCTTCTTTTGCCATGGCCCGGACGCGGCCAAACGCGAAGCGGACTTGCGACTGGATGTCCGCGAAGATGCGCTTTCGGCCAATGCGTTTGTTCCTGGCAAACCCGAGCAAAGCGAACTGATCAAACGAATCAAAAGTCATGATCCCGATGAACGAATGCCACCCCCGGCCTCGAAAATCGAGCCGCTCACTGTGCAGGAAGTTGCCATTCTGGAACAGTGGATCCAACAAGAGGCGATCTACGAAGGCCATTGGTCCTTTCTATCGCTTCGGCCTGTTGTGCTGCCCGACAATCAAGCAAACCAGCACCCGATTGATGCCATCGTTCAGGACGCACTCTCCAAGCGTGGACTTACCCAGCAGCCGACCGCCGATCGAGGGACGTTGATCCGTCGGTTGAGTTTTGACATCACCGGATTGCCACCAACACCAGCGGAAATCGCGGACTTTCTAAACGACTCAACTCCCAACTCATACGAACGAGTGGTCGATCGTCTGCTCGAATCCGCAGCTTACGGCGAACGAATGGCGGCCGATTGGCTGGACGTGGCTCGTTATGCCGACAGCTATGGATTTCAAGTGGACCGGGAGCGAGACATGTGGGCATGGCGAGATTGGGTTGTCCGAGCGTTTAATCACAATCTACCGTTCGATGATTTCATCAAGTTCCAGATTGCCGGTGACTTGATTCCGAATGCAACCGACGATCAGATCCTTGCGACCGCCTTCAATCGATTGCATCAGCAAGAATCTGAGGGGGGCAGTGTCGAGGAAGAGTATCGAGTTGAATATGTTTGCGATCGGGTTCAGACTTTTGCGACCGCGTTTCTTGGTCTGACTTTCGAATGCGCTCGCTGCCACGATCACAAATTCGATCCAATCACCCAAAAGGAATACTATCAACTCTTTTCGATGTTTCAAAACATTGATGAAGCGGGCCTCTACTCCTACTTCACTCGCTCGCCCCCTACGCCCACGCTTTGGTTGAACGATGCCAATGCTAAAGAAAAGTTAGCCAGCTTGAAAGGGGTCGTTACGGAACGGGAATTGCGTCAACAGTCATTGAAACCTTCTTTGCGACTTGCCTTTGTCGAATGGCTTAAGACTCGTGATTCGTCATCCAATAACGCGAATAACCAGATGCTTTTGACGGAGGGCTTGGCCAAGAATGAGTTAGGTAGATTCTCGTTTGACGCAGCGAATGGGGACAAGCTGGCGAACGAGATCAAGCCAGACAAGCCAGCGCTACTTCGAGGTGAGAATCGAGTGGTGGCTGGGAAGTTCAACAACGCGATCGAGTTTACGGGGGATGATCCCGTTGATTTGCCGATCGGCAATTTTGCGAGGCACGAACCGTTCAGCGTTTCCCTTTGGCTGAAAACACCGGACGAAAAAGAGCGTGCGGTCATCTTTCATCGTTCGCGAGCTTGGACCGATGCGGCCAGTCGCGGCTACGAACTGTTGATCGAACAAGGTCGTCTCAAATGGTCGTTGATCCACTTCTGGCCTGGGAATGCGATTTCGATCGCGACGCAGGATAAAGTTCCGCTCAATACGTGGATCCATGTAGTCGTTACGTCGGATGGAAGTAGTCGAGTGGAAGGGCTCGCGATCTTCGTTGATGGCAAGTCCGCCAACTCGATCGTCGTCAAAGACAAACTCACGAAAGAGATCACTGGAGGTGGTGGGGACAGTATTGCCTTAGCGGAGCGATTCCGCGATCGAGGATTTAAGGGTGGATTGGTCGACGAATTCCGTGTCTTCGATCGCCAACTTACGCCGCTCGAGTCGCTCTACCTTTTCGATGAGAATGCTGCAACCGAACTACTAACGAAGTCCAGTACGGAGATGTCGGAACCGGTTCGTGAAGACTTGTTCAAGTATTTTCTTACGACCCAGAACACTGAGTGGAAGGCCCAACTTGGTGAATTGCAGTCTGCCCACGGCGAATACAATAAACAGGCTGATGGAACGGAGGAGATCATGGTCATGCGTGAGCTTCCCGAACCGAAGAAGGCCTTTACGCTCGTTCGAGGAGAGTATAACCAACCCCGCGATGAGGTGTTCGCGGGGACGCCCGAAGCCCTTTCTCCTTTCCCGCCAGGTGCGCCCCAGAATCGTCTTGGGTTGGCTCAGTGGTTGACTGAACCGCAACATCCGCTGACCGCTCGCGTGACTGTCAATCGAATTTGGCAAAACCTGTTCGGTCGAGGTTTAGTGCGAACTTCAGAGGACTTTGGGAGTCAGGGGTCGCGGCCGCTTTATCCCGAACTCCTCGACTGGCTTGCGTCGAATCTGATCGCCAATCGTTGGGACATGAAAGAGCTTTTGAAGACGATGGTGATGAGCAAGACGTATCAGCAGAAAAGTATTGCAGACGAGCGCATCATGGCCGATGATCCCGACAATGAATGGTTGGCGCGAGGACCGCGTTTTCGATTGCCGGCAGAAATGATTCGCGACAACGTCCTTTCCGTCTCAGGATTACTCAATCGAAAAATGGGCGGCCCGCCAGTGAATCCGTATGAAATGGCCGAATCGTTTAAACCCGTGAAAACGAATAGCGACGACACGGTTTATCGAAGGAGTCTGTACACCAATTGGCGACGAACTGGGCCACCACCAGCCATGGTTGCGTTTGACGCACCGCGGCGCCAAGTCTGTACAGCCAAACGGGAGCGGACCGATTCACCGCTTCAAGCCTTGATCTTGCTCAACGGAATTCAGTATGTCGAAGCCGCCCGCGTTTGTGGCGAAAAGTTGTATCGCGACAATCAAGGGGACGTATCCAAAATGATTGAGAATGGATGCCGACTTTGCTTAAGCCAAAGTCCAAGCCCGAAAGAGACGGAAATACTCGGGCGCCTTTATCGCGAGCAATTGGAGCATTTTCGAGCCCATCCATCGGATGTCGATTTGCTATTAAAAATAGGCAACGCACCTCGCGACAACGAGATTCCTGGACCTGAGGCAGCCGCCGCGACGATCCTCGCTCAAGCCTTGCTCAACCATGATTTTTGTGTTGTGAAACGATAAACCATCCTCACAAATGGCCAATAAGATGAATTATCCACTCAACTCGAACCACTCGAACGATTCTTCCACCGAAACCTCGCGGAGGAGCTTTCTTGGCAATGCAGGTTTGGGCTGCACTGGATTGGGCCTAGGAGGGATTGCGATGGCCGAAATGCTTTCGGCAGATTCGAAAGCAGCCGAGGACAAGGTTGCGTCGGTCGATCGTGGTGTTTTGGGCTCTCCTCATTTCACCCCTAAAGCCAAGCGGGTCATCTACTTGTTCATGTCGGGAGGACCATCTCATCTTGATCTGTTTGACTACAAGCCGGCCTTGAATACGTTACAGGGCGAGCAGTTGCCGGAATCCGTTCGCGGAACGCAGCGACTGACCGGCATGTCCGGAAATCAGTCTTCACTGCCTTTGGTCGGCTCGCCGTTCAAGTTTCAGCAGCATGGGCCCGCTGGCGCTTGGATCAGTGAGTTGCTACCGCATACGGCCAGCATTGCGGAGGACCTGTGCGTTGTTCGTTCGATGTATACCGAAGCGATCAATCATGGGCCGGGCGTTACGTTTTTTCAAACCGGGACACAGATCGCGGGCCGACCTAGTATCGGTTCGTGGTTGAGTTACGGGCTGGGCCAGGTGAACGCCAATCTTCCAGCCTACGTTGTCTTAATCACCAAGGATAAAGGGGGGCAACCTCTTGGGGCTCATCTCTGGGGCAGTGGCTTTCTTCCGACCCGGCATCAAGGTGTACTCTTGCGAGCCGCCAAAGACCCGGTGCTATACCTGGGTAACCCAGATGGAGTGAGTGGCGAGAGTCGACGGTTGATGCTGGATCGACTTCGCGAGTTGCACGAGCACAAACTAGCGGAAGCGCACGACGTCGAAATTCAGAATCGAATCGAACACTACGAGATGGCGTTCAAGATGCAGTCGAGTGTGCCTGAAGTTGCCGATCTGTCGAGCGAATCGAGGAGCACGCTGGATAGCTATGGCCCCGACGTGGAGAAGCCGGGTACATTCGCCGCCAATTGCCTAATGGCTCGCCGATTGGCGGAGCGGGGCGTTCGCTTCATCCAGCTCTACCATCAAGATTGGGATCACCATGGCGGACTGCCGGGCGGCTTGCCCAAGATCTGCAAAGAGACGGACCAACCTGCCGCTGCGTTGGTGAGTGATCTAAAGCGTCGTGGACTATTGGAAGATACGCTTGTTGTATGGGGTGGCGAATTCGGGCGGACGAATTACTGCCAAGGCAAAATCCAAGCCAATTTCGGTCGCGATCATCATCCGCGGTGTTTTACCATGTGGATGGCAGGCGGCGGTATCAAAGCTGGCACCGTTTATGGAGAGACATGCGAGTTTGGCTACAACATTGCAAGCGATGGCGTACACATCCACGACTTGCAAGCGACCATGATGCACCTTCTTGGTATCGATCACGAAAGGCTAACCTACAAGTTCCAAGGGCGTCGTTATCGATTGACCGATGTTCATGGCAAGTTGGTGGCGGGGATTGTTTAATTGGCGTTTTGCCGCCGAACCGCTTATACTTTGTCTCCACAGTTAGTTTTTGCTGGAATTCCAAGGATTTGAGGTTCGGCGATGGCAATTCCGTATTCCTCTTGGCGAGATGAATTTGCAACGTCTGTTCGGGAGCTTGAGCCACTGATGGCACGGACCCGCAACGGTGCCTCTTTTTCGGTGTTGACGGACGCTAAGGTGCAATTCCTGTTCGAAATTGTGGGAAAGGAACTGGTCATTACTGGTGCCCCCTATTTCTTTTTTTGGGAACCTGCGACGAAGGGAAACCAAGTTGTGCCGAAGAAAACGTTGAACGACGACTTGAAAAAAGCTTGGCCGAAAATCAAACAAGCCAACCCGATCGTGATCGAATCGATGGAACGAAGCTTTCGAACCGTGGCCTTCTTCCGATTTCACAAGAAGAACTCGCCCGAGAATTGGAATGTTTTAATGCGCCAGCTGAGTGCTATTTTATTGGCTCAAGTCCCTACGCCATCGATCTTGACGGCGGAGTGAAGGATAGGTATGGACAGATCCCGCGTTATCAAGACAACACTACTTGGGCAGGACGATCGTGGTATCATAGTGGACGCAACTCCATCGCAACGCATTGGCATGGTTTGGCAATTGACGCTCGATGCTTGGACATTCATGGATCCAAAGAGTGCTAAATCCGAATTTCAAAGACATGTTGTCCGCGTTGAACGACGCAAAGGCTGAGTATTTGATTGTAGGTGCCTATGCGATGGCGGCTCATGGATGCCCGCGGTCAACTGGCGACATCGATTTTTGGATTCGAGCGACTCCAAAGAATGCGAAATGTGTTTGGAATGCGTTGGTTGCCTTTGGTGCGCCGATGTCGGAAATCGCAATAGCGGATTTTTCAACGCCTGGCATCGTTTTTCAAGTAGGCGTCGCACCGCAAAGAATTGATATTCTCACCGCGATTTCAGGAATCGAGTTCGATGATGCATGGCCCAATCGATTGACTGCTGACCTCGACGGATTGCCGGCTTTTGTCATCGGGCGCGAAGAGCTATTGAAGAACAAACTGGCAGCGGGGCGCCCAAAGGATTTGCTAGACGCAGATATTTTGAAGTCCCTCGATTAAGGCCAAGCGAATAGGCCGCTCCAAATATCCCAATTGCTACCCCTCCAGGCAACGCTGTGAAGCATTCTTGGTAAGTTCGGAGCTTGCCTCCGACGGACTCCGTTTTGGCGTCCTATGCGTGGCTTAGCCCATAAATTTGAGCACTCCGCCTACAGCTAGATAGGACGCCAAAACAAGGTTGAGGGGAGACAAGCTCCCACTCAACCTGAACAATCAGGCCTTGAGCCATTGGTCAAACCACTGGAACGCATCGGCCTGCATTTGGAGATCGAACTTATGAGGGCCTGCGTAAAATTGGCATCGATAGCGATCCGCAGCGTTGGCCTTGGCATAAACTTCGGCCAGTATCTGATCGGCTCGCTGCATCTCCGGCAAAGTAAAGAGCGAGTCCTCGTTGTTGTTCAAAACCATGGTGGGCAAAGGAACTCGCAAACCTAGCACCTCGGGATAATCAAGATCCAGAGGCAGGTTTGGGATATAGATCATCCAGGTATGCGTGTGGCACTTATGCAGCAGGTAGTCGCGCCAAGTCGTCATCATCCCAACCGCACAGGCGCAACGAATACGTTCATCCAGTCCGCCGAGATACACTGTTCGTAAGCCGCCACCGGAAAGCCCAGCGCATCCAACCCGCGAAGCGTCCACATCGTCGCGAGAACATAGGTAGTCGAGAGCCCGCTGGTCTTCGGAGACAAAAACTCCCGGCCAGGTAGTGCCCGCACAGAAGAGGCTTTTTGCCATGAAGTGCTCATGATCTGCTGCGAATTTATTGTACGTTTTGATCGACTCTTCCGAGTCGTCGTCCACCGGCGTGACTTTGCTGCGGGCTTGTTCCGCCACATCCTTCATATGCACTCTTCGACTAGCAAATGTAAAGGTATCGTGAACCAAGACGGCGTAGCCACGACGCGCCAACGCGTTGGCCCATGGTTCCCCTCCATAGTAATGTTCCTGATGATACTTCATCATGGGATGTTGGTTTGGACCAAACCGAGTGATCTTTTCATGGCCGAAGCGCTTGTTGCCGCCATGGTCATGCAAGGCCAGCACGGCAGGCAGTCGCCCAGTCGCTCCAGCGGGCTTGAGCAAGACTGCGCTGGTGCGAGGACCATAGGGCAATTGCCAACTAACGCGTTCCACGTGAAGACCATCTTCGATCTGGGCAGGTTCGGTTTTGACTTCGGTAAGTGGCAACGTAATGGGTTGGGCAAGGCAATCGATTACGCGTTGTTTTGCGCGCTTGCGCCAACCATCCAAGTCGCTAAACTGTGGTTGACGGTAGGAAAGTCTGGCGGGCTTGTCCCCTACGATGCTGGCAGCCCACGGGCCATAGCCCCCCATCATGTTCGGTTTTACACCAGAGTCCACTGGATCGTAGAGTGAGGCGACTGTGGGCGACATCGGCCCGGATAGTGCTTGTGGCATGATGGCCCACTCGGCCATCAGGACTCCAGTGGTCGCCGCAGCTTGGGTAAGAAACTCGCGTCGTTCCACTGGTTCTACGTTGGGCTGGCTGTCCGGCATGGTGGTCGGTCCCGACAAAAGGTTTACAAAACATGTTCGAAAGGACTATCAGTGTAAGGTTGCAGGTGCTCTTAGAAGTTGCACCAAAGGCACTCGGTCATGGTTTCCTTGACTTTGTGAGAGGACGCTTTGTTGTCGATGAGGAGTTCGTGGCGTTTCCAGCCATAGCGCAGTTCCCACTCGCGATACAGTTCACTGGGATAGCCGCTGAGCATGAATTTGCCTGCAACTTTGGCCAAGACATCCAGCAATTCGCGGTGCTGTGCTTCTGTCATTTCGTAAGCATATTCGCCGGTGGTTGAGCGGGTTTCATGGAGGTAAGGTGGATCGCAATAAAACAAAGCATGCTCGCCATCCTGCTTACGGATAACGTCACAGGCACTCTGATTCAGGATCACAACTTTCCGTAGGCGCTGATGCACGTCAGGTAGCCCTTCCACTACGTTCAAATATGCCGAGACCTGTTCGTTGATCCGGCTTCGAGTTCGGTTTCTCGAAAGGGTAGCAAAGTCCTTCATCAGGCCCTGCCTGGACTGCCTCGCCAGAATAAAAAAACGAACCGCTCGGTCGACGTTGGATTCCGGCGTACCTGAGTTTTCTGGATTCGCGTTGTCTCTCGCATCCTCGAACTCCACTTGGCTGAAAGGCGTTAATTCAATTCTCTGCCGAAAGGCTTCGAAGTCCTCAGCATTCTGCAAGACTCGCCAAAAGTTGATCAATTCCCCGTGGAGATCGTTGGCCACTTCGCTGCAGCCCTGTAAGGCCGCTGGCAATTTCTGTTTGTTGGGGGACATCCAGTCCCGATCTGGATCGCGAGCCAACAGAATGCCGCCGCCGCCAAAAAATGGCTCTACGTAATGCAGATGAGGCGGCATCAAGTCGAGGATCCACTTCCGCAGATAGTATTTACCGCCATGCCACTTAATGGGTTGAGTCAATACCGCCATAAACCACTTTCAGCTAATACGAAACTAATAGGCACGTTGGAGCGGAAGATACCAGGGAAACGGGGGACATGCCAGAGCATGCTGGCTATTCGAAAAGGCTCAGCCGAATAGAAATAGGCTAATGTCATTCTATTTTGCGTTTGGATTCGCGTCGATTCGTGTTACTAGCGGGCAAATCCAGGAGTGCTGTGGTGGTGCCCGCCAATCACGCGAATAGCACGAATGAGTCTCAATCGAGCCTCCGTCGGCAAACGATTTTTAAACAATGTGGAGCTTTTTGCAAATTGGCCCACGGTTTGCTGGCTCCGAACGATGGAATCAGCATTGCCACTCTGGAAGGAAGAACTAATGAATCGACTGGTGATTTGGAATGGCGGGTCGGGCAAATCCGGCGTATTTAGAGGGCTAATCGAACAGATTGAGGAATCGGCGCAAGTCCTACGATTGACCCGTGAAATCGACTTGGCTGCGAGTGTCCGCAGGGCAGTCTCAGTGGATCATTGCTCGACGATTGTTGCGGCGGGTGGCGATGGGACCGTAAACGCAGTTGTCAACGCCATCATGGCCCTTGCTCCTGAGTTACGACCACGCCTTGCAATCATTCCGTTAGGGACAGCCAACGACTTCGCTGGATCCCTACTCATTCCCGACGACATACCGAGTGTGGTTGCTTCCATAGGTGACGGAGACTACGTCCCAATGGATGTAGTCCGCATCAGTGCTGGTCCATTCGAACGCTATTACGCGAATGTCGCTGCGGGCGGGAACAGCGTACAAGTCAGCGAATCGCTAACCGAGGAGATCAAAGCCGCATGGGGTTCTCTCTGTTATGTTCGCGGAGCGATCGGTGTGCTTGGAGACATGAAGACGTTTCGAGTCAAAGCGAATATGGACGGTGAAATGATTGAACTGGATTCTTGGGGCGTCTTAGTCGCAAATGGTCGTACCAATGCGGGTCGCATTCCGGTCGCCCCACTTGCCTCCCCCGTGGATGGATTGTTG
Organism: Pirellula sp.; assembly: GCA_031427235.1. Taxonomy (GTDB): domain Bacteria; phylum Planctomycetota; class Planctomycetia; order Pirellulales; family Pirellulaceae; genus JBKCUI01. The sequence goes on along the minus strand of JANPNA010000270.1, from coordinate 9,636 downwards.
GATGTCGTTATTGTGAGAGATGGGGATGTGCTGGACATGATCGAGATCACTGCTAAGACCTTCCTGTCAAGTTTGCTAGAATGTGATCAGGTCGTATTTCGCCAAGTCAAGAAACTGCAACTGAATTCGACTCCTGGCATGCGATTCACTCTCGATGGCGAAGTGATCGACCAAGCGCCGATCGACTTCGAAGTCATGCCTGGTGCCATCAAGATGTTGGTTGGACCGGGTTTCCAAGCAAAATATCTGCCCGATAATCGTATAGCGATTAGGGCTTAAACGCTGCCAACTTGAGAGTAAATTGGTCATGCACTATAACGAAAGCGTAAAGAATCCGCCGCTCCGCACACCGGTCGAAATCAACTTATGGCAATTCAACGATATTCCGGTTGCTCGCGACCAGTGGCTGGACCGATCCCGAGTCAAGAAAACGGGCTCACGAATTTCGACCATCACCATGCTTTCGGGAGATAGCTACTCAGGCAAAATCTTTATGGATGCAACCTACGAAGGGGATTTGCTAGCCGCCGCTGGCGTCGACTACCACGAAGCCAGCTACGAACGCCGCCGGGAAATATTGAAGGAGCATCGGAACTATCAACAGGGCTGGCTCTACTTTGTGGCTAACGATCCGCGAGTACCCAAATCGGTGCGAGATGAGATGAACCGCTGGGGGCTGCTCAAGGATGAGTTCCTCGATAACGGCCATTGGCCGCATCAGATTTATGTTCGCGAAGCGCGTCGGATGATCGGGCATTTCATCATGACAGAGAACGAATTGATGAAGCGGCGTGCGACGCCCGATTCTGTTGGGATGGGGAGCTACACGATCGACTCGCACAACGTGCAACGCTACGTGACCCCGGAAGGCTACGTCCAAAACGAAGGGGACATTGGAGTCCCGATCCGACCCTATCCAATCGCCTATGGTTCCTTGGTGCCCAAAAAAGGACAGGCGGACAATTTGTATTCGACCATGGCGTTTACGCTTTTAGCGATGTCCAACCTGCCGCTGTTGTCGTTTCCAATTCGGAAGCGAATGGATATGTCATCGTCGACGCAGTCCAATGGCTACCGAAATAAGAGAGTCACGATTGTTTACCAACGTCGAAATCGCAACTGCCTTTGAAGAAATGGCCGACTTGCTGGAGTTGTCCGGCGAGAACGCATTTCGCATTCGAGCCTATCGCAACGGCGCTAAGGCCATTCGGGACTTGAGTGAACCGGTGGCTGAGTTGATTCATGCCGGAGCCGACTTGACCACCATCGATGGCATCGGGGCCACGCTGGCGGAAAAGTCTGCCGTTCTGGTCAAAACCGGACATCTGCCGCAACTTGACAAGTTGAGGAAAGAAGTTCCACCTAGCCTTCGCGACATCATGCAAGTGCCGGGTGTTGGTGCCAAGAAGGCGATGAAAATGTTCCAGGAGTTACAGATCTTTGATTTGGCCAGCTTGAGAGTGGCTTGCGAAGCGGGATTGGTTGCATCATTGAAAGGGTTTGGCGTCAAGACGCAGCAGTCGATTCTGAAAAACATGCAAATCGCGGAAAAGGCGGCCCATCGATTGATGATTGATCAAGCCGAGTACCTCGTGAAACGCTTGCAAGAGCATATGAAGAAGTGCGTCGCGGTGCAGCGAATTGACTTTGCCGGCAGCTATCGTCGGGGCAAAGAGACGATTGGCGATCTCGATCTCCTCGTAATCAGCGACGACAATGCAACTGTCATGGATCATTTCGCAGCCTTCCCGTCGATTCAGGAGACGATTGCGCGCGGCGAGACCAAGATGAGTGTTCGGGTGACCGATTCGTTTCAAGTGGACCTTAGAGTGGTTGCCGAAAAGTCCTGGGGTGCGGCTCTCCAGTATTTTACGGGGAGCAAGGAACATAACGTTCGTCTTCGAGGCTTAGCCAAAGCCAAAGGCATGAAGATCAACGAGTATGGCGTCTTCGATACCAACGACGAAACGAAAGTGCTGGCGGGGGCCGACGAAGAGGCGATCTATGCGTTGGTTGGTATGCCGTGGGTGCCTCCTGAGATGCGAGAGGATCGCGGCGAGTTCGAGGCCGCCCTTCCGTCTCGTTTCAAGTCTCTGATTCAATTGTCGGACATTCGCGGTGATTTGCACATGCACACTTTGGCAACGGATGGTGAGAGTACCATTGAGGAGATGGCCGCGGCCGCGATGGCACGTGGGCTTGAGTACATCGCCATCACGGACCACTCCAAACGGGTCAGTATGGCTCGCGGTTTAGATGAAACGAGGTTGCTGAAGCAGTGGCAAGAGATCGATGCCATCAACAAAAAGTCCGATGGAAAATTCTTGATTCTCAAGGGGGTCGAGTGCGATATTTTGGAAGATGGGCGGATGGATCTTGCCGACGAATGTTTGGCCCAGGCGGATTGGGTGACAGCCAGTATTCACTACGGTCAGCGTCAGCCACGTGAGCAAATCACGCAGCGAATCCTAGACGCCATTGAGAATCCGCATGTCGATGCCATTTCTCATCCGACAGGCAGGCTCATCTCTCGACGGGAACCGTACGACGTAGATTTGTCGGCGGTCATCGAGTCCGCCAGGGAGCATGGTAAATACCTTGAGCTCAATGCGAACCCTTCGCGATTGGATTTGAGCGACATCAACTCGGCTGCAGCCATCGCTGCGGGAGTGGTTATCGTGATCAATACCGACGCGCACAGCATTTCCAACTTAGACCTCATGAAATTCGGGATCACGCAAGCCAGACGGGCCGGAGTCGTTCCAGAAAATGTTTTGAACACGTTGCCACTGGTTGAGCTTAAGAAGAGGCTGGGCATCGGGTAGGGGGCTGCACTACGCCGAAGGCGTAAAACAATAAAGCCCAGGGCAGAGCGTAGCGACGAAACGTCGCTAAGCGCCGCCCTGGGATCTGCAAAACACCCAAACGCTGCCCTGAAAGGGCTTTACCGCATACCGGCTGCCCAGCGAGGCTCGCGGAGGAATGTTTTGATAGCGAAAACCGATTCTTCCGCAGGTTTAACCTGCAAAGCGGCTTGAGTGGTCGTGATCGGCGAAATGTGCTTTTTTGGGAGAAGTTTGGGTAGCCCCTGGCGGATCTATTTGGTATTCCCACATTGTCGCCTTTCGCTCCGCGAAAGTGCATTAACGCGGCGCACTTTCGCGGAGCGAAAGGCGACAATATTGCTACTGGAACATGGCTATGGATTGGCAAACAACCAAAAAATCACGGGTGGCAATGGGCCTCATCACGAGCATGGGGATGCTGGCGCTCGTTCTAACGAGTGGATGCAAGCTTCTCGAACCCAAGCCGATCGCAGTCGTCCGTAACAACCTTCCAACCGATTTGATTGCGGATGGTGAATTGCAAATGGAGCGAGGAAAACCGAGGCCTATCATCGACGGTTTCGGTTGGGTCTGGGGCATTCCATCGAAGCTCATGCTGTGGAATCGTAAGGTCGAAAACCATCGCATTTCCGCGGAAACGGAATCGTTGCTATACGATTATTTGGAAACCAACGGTTTGAGTGAAATCAAAGTCCGTCTCAATCAATACCGACCCTGGGATGATTGGCGACGACTGACACGCAACACGTCGGTTGCGTGGCCCTGGCGATACACTTTTGGAGCCGTAGCCACCTTGGGGGAGACGGTTGTACCTGGTCGATTGTTTGGCGGTGATCATTACAACCCTTATACGGGCACGATCCATCTCTATGGCGATGTCCCCGCGATCGCATTTCATGAAGCGGCTCACGCTAAGGACTTTTCTAATCGCAAGTATCCAGGAACCTATGCAGCCTTGTACGTTATCCCTACCGTTCCCCTGTGGCACGAACGGATCGCGACCAACGACGTGTTGTCCTATGTTCAGTATCGCAACGACCGCCATTTAGAAAGACAAGCGTACCACACGCTTTACCCTGCCTACGGAACATATGTGGGCAGCGCCGGGGGGTATGCATTTCCGAGGTACTCCAACCCGATCTACTTGGGCGGAATCCTGGCGGGACATGCGATTGGCCGTTGGCAAGCCCCAAAGGATGAGCCTTAGCTCAATGTCCTTCGAAATGGTTCGTGCCTTCCGGTCCATGTAGTTGGCTACGGTCAGGTTTGGCATAGTTATTTTGGCTCGCAACAGGTTTCGACGATTGACCATTCCGATAATCAGCTTCGGTCGCAGTCCATGAAGGCGCTCACGGCGGCCGACGGCGACGAATCATAAGCGGCACCAATCAAAACCCGCATGCTGGTCTTCTCTGAGAATACTCCTAGGAAAGTACACCGAGGTAATTGCCGTCTTCATCGACGACGGGCATCCCGGAGTGATTCCTTTTTCGTTATCTAACGCGGCGCCTAAGGAACAACTGGACTCACCAGAGGAGCGTTATCGTTATTGTCTGCTGCGATAACACCTAGAGCGACCAGTCCGCCAATTCCCGCCAAGGCTCCTAGGCCACCTCCGACTGAGCCGCCGCCTCCGCCGCCGCCGAAGTTACCACCGCCGCCGCCGAAGCCTCCACCTCCGAAACCAGGCCCCATTCCAACTGCCGGAAACTCAGCCGAAGGCGCATTATCCGCGACAACCACATCCGTCTTACCGGACGTCTCGCTAGCTAGGCCGCACGCAACTTCGATGTTCAAGCTCGTGGAAAGCTTGTTGTTCTGAGCGACAAATACTTTTCCGTCATGGTTGATGCCCACAATACCTCGATTGACAGCACAGAAGCCAGTTGCGGCTACACCTTCGTCACCCGCCGCAACCAAACCGTAACAAGCTGGTGTAAGACCAGGAACGGAAAAGCTGCCATCCGTCGAGACTTTGGCCCGTTTGACTTCTTGTCCATCCTGCATGATAAAAACCGTCATGGAACTCATATCAACCGCGGACGTTGCTTTTCCAAGCCGTCCTGCAAGCGTTCCCTGTCCATCCAGTAAAACCTGATGCGTTGAAGACACTTTGCGATTGTCACCGAGTGGATCTTGAGTTGGAGCAGCCGATTCCGATACTTTTGGCAAGGATTGTCCGCGAATGATTTCCGCTACGCGACTGCTCGATGGCATCACGCGAACCTCAATGAAATTGGGAAGGTGTTTGCCCGCGACCTTGTCCAGCACTGTCAAAGAAAACATGGCAATCGTTCCAGCACCTTCGGCTGACAAAGTGTAAAGTCCTGGGGTGACTTTTTCGATCAAAAACTCTCCCTCGATATCGGTGTCATCGAATGAGACAACCGCTCCGTTGTTGTTGCTGAGTGATACTCGCATCTTAGATAAGGATTGCCGGTCTTGTCCAAGCAATGCGACAACCGAACCTCGCAGAAATCCGGTCTCGTCAACTTGAACCCATTGATTTACGAATAGGTCATTCGTTTGTGCGGACACGGTGGCGGGTGCCGAAACCAAATTCGCTTCGAACAAAGCTTCAACAGGGGATTGTGCAACAGGGGATTGTGCGAAGCTGTAGCCTTCGGCGAGCGGAAGCACAAAAAGCGCAAGGACAACGTTTCTTCGAACCGACGACAGCATCGGATTTCTCCTCATGGTTGTAACTCAGGGTGACGGGCTCAAGCGAGCAGCCATTCATTTTAGCTGGAAGAGTTCGCAAATCAAGTCGGAAATAGACGGCAAGCCTCTCATTGGACTGTGTGGAAATCGCAGCGGAACGCGTGAGGATTCAGAACCATAAAGCCTGCATTATTGCCACTTTTCAACGAATTCTGGTAGCGGATATTCGACGACGGTCAGGGGTTTCCGCCGTTCCTCTCGAATGGCCCAAAGTCGAGAATATCCACGCGAAACCAATTTTGTTCTCGCGTCCACGTAAGCTGGATCGAGCTGGTGCTTGGCAAATGGGCCTTCGATTTCTAGCCTGAAATCGAATCGCTTGTCGGCAATAAACTGGGAAAATGCCGGCGCGCAACTCAAGTGACACTCGGGCGACGCATGCAGAGTTTCGGGGTCGATCTCGCCAATCACATAACGAAGATAGAGTTGACTATCGGTTATATGCTCGACTTCTTCTCCGCAGACCCGGCATAAATAACCCTGATCGCATCTAGCCATGCTACAGTCCAAGCACATCAAACATGGAGTATTGCTTAGGCGGCTTTCCGACCAAAAATTTTGCCGCCGCAATCGCACCGCTGGCATAGCAATCTCGGTTGGAGGCTGCGACCCTAAGCTCAATCGTTTCACCCATCATTCCAAATAGGATGGTGTGCTGACCGGCATCGTCACCAACGCGCACCGCATGGTAACCGATTTCGCCATGTGGTCGTTTGCCAACCTGACCAAGCCTACCGTGAACATGTTGGCCGATTCCCATTTCGTTAGCTGCAATTTGACCAAACTTAAGGGCGGTACCGCTGGGACTATCTTCCTTAAATCGGTGGTGCCTCTCAATGATTTCAACGTCGGCACCACCTGGCACGTCTTTCAGCGCGCGAGCGGCTTGCTCGACCAACTTCATGGTCAAGTTAACCGCCACGCTCATGTTCGGTGCATAACATACCGGTATGAGCTTGGCAGATGCGGCGATGGCATCAATCTGCTTTTGTGTCAGTCCAGTCGAAGCGATGACAATCGGGATATGCTTGTCCACGCAATGCTCGAGCGCGTTGATGCATCCCTCCGGTGAGGAAAAATCGATAACAACGTCCATGTTGCCTTGCCAACTGCTCGAAACAGGAACGCCAATGGGTTGTATGCCTGCCAAGGTCCCAGCATCCTCACCGAGATGCGTTGACGAGGATCGCACGATAGCAGCAGTGATCTTGAACGCGGGATCGGCACTACCCAGCGCAATCAATCTCTTTCCGTTTCGTCCCGAGGCGCCATGAATGGCAAGTTGAATTGGAGGATTCATATACAGCCTTTTATTGCCTCTAGAACTGCAGCATCGTGGCCATCGACACTTACCTTTTTCCAAACCTTGGCGATGGTTCCGTCCGGCGCAATCAAATAAGTGCTGCGTTGGACCCCCACGCTTTTCTTGCCATACATGTTCTTTTCACGCCAAGCTCCATAGGCTTCCGCAAGGCTATGATCTGGATCGGCAAGCAACGGAAAATTCAATTGAAATTTGTCTCGAAATTTGGCATGAGTCTCTTCATCATCGGGACTCACACCGAGCACGACCGCACCGAGTTCCTTAAGTTGATTGCTCGCATCTCGGAATGCGCACGCTTCTTTGGTGCAACCGGGAGTATCATCCTTGGGGTAAAAATAAAGGACAACGGGTTTGCCTTGGAATTGGCTGAGGCTCAATTTCTTTCCAGAGTCCGACGCCAAGGTAAATGCTGGGGCCTTGGTACCCACATCAAGCCAATCGCTCATGGGTTGCTTACTCCGGATACTTTGCTGATTTTGATTGAGTATGATTTTGATGTGAGCGGATCGCTCAAATAAAAGTCAACGACGAACGACGAACGACGAAATTAGAACATAGCGGAAAAATCCGGGGCTAACCAGTAAGCCCGAAAATGGTGATTTAAAAAGGGATTCCCAATCTCACACTCCCCTCCCAGCCATCTCCTTGCGCCAAAGCTGGCTTCTTATCGCGCAGCAAGCATCGTAACCGTTCATCTGTGGTAGGCCGATGTCCCGCCAGATAGCATTGGGCCGGAACGTTGCTACCACCTCACCGAACAATCAAAGTTTAAAGGCTACTTAAAGGCCACCTAAAGGCGGCCTTTGCGACCGGCTCTCCGGCGGACTACGGTTTAGCCGCTTGAGGAGGGTTGTCTCCGGTCGTTTCAACCTTCTCGGTGGTCGTTTTGGTCGCGCTGTCCGGAGTCGTCTCCAGCTTGGCCTTTCGTCACTTCGGCACGAATATTGCTTACCTGTTATCCGGAGAGTGGACGACGAGTGCTGAGGCATGGCTGAAGCTGGTTTGGTTTAATCAAAACAAAGGGGAAAAAAAATGAGCACTGAACTAATCATCTTGATAATCGTTTTGGTAGTTTTGTTCGGCGGGGGTGGCGGTTATTTTTGGAGCCGGGGACGACGTTAAGAAGTGGCCCGTGCTAAAAGTGGCCCGTGCTAAAAGTGGTCCGTGCTAAAAGTGGCCCGTGCTAAAATACGGCGTGTGGCCTACTTTGCGGTAAGAGCACACGCGTGCCGCAACCTGGAATTGTTACGTCATGCACGAACGATGGCGGACGATTGAAACCATCGTTGCCCGAGGAGGTCGGGCGAAAGTGGGATTTGATGTCTCGCAAATGCCAGCGGGAAGCCTGCGACTAACCGATTCGCGGATTCCTAGTGCGGCTGGTGATGGCGGATGGGCTGGCTGAAGTAATCCGGCTTAATTCAAGCGACCATCGAGCGGCCCGGGTGGTCGTCCTTGTGTCTTAGGATTGGAGCCGAGCGGTGAAAGCATCTTAAACGCGCGAGCAATCTCGCTGGTCAAGTGTTTCCTTTTTCCATTTTCCGCAAGAATTGAAGTTGTTTTGACCGAAGTTGTCACGTTACGGACTACATTGAAGTGAGCACCCGAAATTGTCAGTAACTACTTCCAAAATCAGATCATGACGACTCATCGCCCTAAAATTGCCAATTTCCCTTTCGAAGTGGCCAAAGCCGTGCAGTCCTTTGGAGTGCTTTTTTCTTCAGAAAATGATCCAAAAGTCGCCTTTTACCGCCTTTTGAAACTTCTCTACATTTCTGACAGGGAATTCTTAAAAGAAACAGGCAGGCCCATTGTTGGCGGTACCGACGTTGCAATGAAAAAAGGACCGTTGAATAGCCAGACTTACGACCTGATCAAGGGGGAGCATCCTGATTCCAACGTGTTCCTGAAGCATTTCACGAAGGATGGAAAGCGGCTGCTTGTCATGCGAACAGATCCAGGTCGTGATGATTTGTCGCGACGCGAGGTTCGAAAGCTGGTGGAGGTATCCGACAGATTTCGAGACCTGGACGATGATGAGATAGGAGACTTGACCCACGAATTTCCAGAATACCTCCAAAACTATGTAAAGGACACTTCCAAGCCTATCAGTTTGCAAAGCAAGCTTGAAGCCTTGGAAATGACCGAAAATAAGGAGTCCATCGAAGCGGACATCGAAGCGGACATCGAAGCGATCGTAGCTTGGAAGCAACTAATAGGATCGGTCAGCTAAATGGAGATTGGCGATGTTTATCTCCCAACGAATAAGGCCATAGACAGCCATCCAAGAATCGCAATCTCAGATCCGGAACTAAATTCAGACCAAGTCGTTTTGGTGAACTTTACCGGAGCCGAGGGAGAGTATCGGGATCATTCGTGAGTCTTGGAGGTTGGCGAACACCCCTGGCTGAGAAAGAAAACCTGCATTTCGTACAAGGACGCGTCCGTCGTTAAACAAGCGAACGTGGACAAACTTCTTCAAAACGGCAGTCTAAAGATGCTTGACCCAGTCAGTGACGCAGTATTTAAGAAGATTTTGGAAGGAGCTGACGTTTCCGATGATCTTCCCAATAAGTGTCGCCGCATCCTTTCGGATCAGTCGCTAATTCCGTAGAACTCAACGAACAAAGCCAAGGCCTCCGCAGGAACCATCAAGGGAAATCCAGAAACAACAAAACCCAGCGAATTGCTGGGTTCTGATGGTGTTTGCGGGCTAATGATGCCCTATGTAATGACCCCGACGGG
>JANPNA010000269.1:0-56849 GCA_031427235.1 Pirellula sp. | reverse complement strand
GAGTCTGGAGATCGGGTCACGATGGCCTCGCGAGTTGAGTTGGCCTTTGAAAGAGTGGCGACGTTGCCACAAGCAAAAACTACCCCGCAAATCAACCCCGTGCCGCCAAAATCTAACCCCGGTCATGGTGGGCGCTTACGTATTCGGGCACAAGCACATGGACGTCCTTTGCCAGGAATTCAAAGATCATTATCATCTTGAACGACCGCATCAGGGCTTAGAAAATGAGTTGATTCGGAAACCGCCAACAAAGAAACGGAATAAGACAGAAACGAATGTCGATAAAATCCGACTGAGCGACATTCGATGTGAAGAGCGACTCGGCGGGCTGCTAAAGAGCTACAGTCGGGTCGCGGCCTGACTCTTTCAAGACGTTTCCCGAACCATCGCAAGCCGTCGAGGCGTTGGATGGCTACGCAACCCATCGATCGCCTTGCCAGTTGCTGCCAAACGGCCCGTTCGAATGCTTTTCGTCCCGTAGACATCGAGGACTCGCTGCGAAAATCTGGGTCAAAAGATCGACGGTTTCACTCAGACTTAGTTTTTGCACAGGGCGGTAAGCGAATTTGCCTGTTGAAATCACGCCGTTTCTATGGGAGTTTTCATCGCGTAATGTCAAGTAAAAGATTCTTTTTGCGACGAACCCAAGAAAACAAGGCCCCTGAAATCACAAGGCCAGCAGTTACCAAACTCGATGGCTCCGGGACAGCCGTAATCGATATCGTTCCGAAATTCTGAAAGGATATTGGATCTATGCTCCGTTCGTTGCCCAAACTGTCCGCGAAAAGATTGATTCCCGGATCATCCAAGAAGCTAATTCTAAAATTTCCTGAGGTCGCAACTGGGGCATCATGCTGAAGCTCCAGACGAGCGAGCAAGTAATTGGTATTTGCTGCAATTGCAACATTTTCTGTTGCAAAATCACTTGCAACGATCTGACGCTTGTTGCTTTGCCTTTCCGCGGAGAATCCACCGTCCTGAAGTTTGTTCAGAAACGCGTAGCTGTAATCGAGACTTGAGAATGTCCGTTCTGAATTCGATTGAAGGTTTGTTGACTGGAATTCAAGAACTCCGCCCGTGGTCTCCGCTGAGATTTGAAACTTCGCACTAAAGCCCGCTAAAGTTGTCGCCTGCGAGGAACGAAGCAATACGTCCACCGAGCCTGTTCCGCCCGATACAAGTCCCGCATCTCTGAACGAGATCATTAGCTCTCCTCTCGCTTGTGAAAGCTGAAACACGGACATTAAAAGCACCATCATAGGGAATAGTCTATTCATGTAACTGCACCTTTGTTTGATTAGAAACTTAGTCATCTAAGAATTGCATTAAAGCCTCATCCAACATTCGATTAATCGCCCGTTGGCTATTAACGTAATTACGGTCGAATCCGTTTACGCCACCGCTTCCATCCATATCCCCCTCAAGGTTAGAACCGGTTTGTCCTATCTGCGAATTCACGACAGCGAAATCCGCGTCGGTCACCTTGGTATCTCCATTGGCATCTCCAAGGATGCGATGGAACTCAAATTTACCGTCGGTTAGGTCCGTAAAGTCTCCATCTCCGTTGACGTCGATCAATACCCGATAGAAGCCATCGCCCGCATTGGTGTTTCGAACTCCAGTGATTCCGTTGACACCGAAGTCCAGTCGCAAACGATCGCTAACTTTATCGACCGTAAAGTTCGTGACAGCAACCCCTGTTTCAGGAGTTACGTTGGTTGCGTTCAAAGCAAAACGTTCCATTTTCACGCGGCCAGCAGCTAGTAATGCGGACAAGCCGGTCTCCGTGCTAAACAACACGTCGAGATAGCGAACATAGGACCTTTGTTGCGCACCGAGCTGGACATCAATGCCCGTCGATTGGAGTCCGACATTGCTGAAAGTCGCGGTTACAACAACATCCGAGTTGCGGCCGGGAGCCGCCTCTATGTTGCTAGTAGAATCTCGACCGATGCTAAAGAAGCGGTAACGATGAGATGCGCCGTCGGTTCTACCTTGATACGTCACTGACGCGGTGTAGTTCCCCTGCGCGTTCGCCGCGCCTGCACCGGCTGTTCCAATAAGCTGTGACACTCCACCGTCTATCGAAACATAGACATCGACGAATGCTAGGGTGCCACCACCTGTTTCTCGACCGTTCACTGAGACGCTAAAGAGACCAGCCATATTTGCAATTGCCGAGACGACTTGCGTTGTCGGTGGATCAAAGTCGCCGACTGTAATTTGGGCGTCAATCGACGATTTGGTCTCAACATTTCCGGCATGATCCACTGCGATGCTTCGGAAGAAGTAATTGCGGTCGCTGGACGCGAGGAACTCCGTGGTTAGGTTACCTAGTGTGAGCGTTGCAAACTGATTGAATGCGCCAGAGCCAATGGCAACATACAGACGATACTCCTTGATGCCAGAGACAATGCTACCCGCTGGGCCGCTCGGATCAAATCCGCTAACCGTAATCGGTATCAAGAGATCGGTTGCTTGCGTTGGCAGCGATGCGATCAAGCTAATCGGTGCCGTTTGGTCGACAACAACCGTATTCGCCAAGATCGTTCCCAACGCTTGCGAACTTGATAGTTGCCCACCAATGATATTGCTGAAATTGACAAAGAATTGCTCATCCGGCTCGTTTACTAAGTCGGAGAGTATCGTCACCGATATCGTCTTGGAAAGTTCACTGGGTAGAAAAGTTACGGTTCCAGAAGCTGCAACGTAGTCACCAGCGGCGACAGTGGCTGAACCGTCGGCTGTCGTAAAGTCAAAACTCACCGGTTGCGTAGACGCATGAGATAGAGTCGCAACAAACTGGAATACCTTGGATCCTATTACCGGCTCGGCTCCGGTTACGGGACTGATCGTAACCGATGGAATCGCATCAATGTCGGTGTTGGTAAGCGATAGATCCGCAACCGAAAGACCGTTGTAGAATCCGTCATAGCTGGCTGTTGCGCTGGTCAGGACTCGGTAAACCTGATCACCATCGCGGATCGAGTCGCTGACGCCGGTTACAGTTACAACTTGTGGCAGGTTCCAGTTTAACGCAGTAAACGTGACCTGATAGGTCGAGACGATTCCCTCGGTCGAATCCGTACTCAAAACCAAAAAGCTAACGTCGGCGGTTGGCTGCGAGTTGAGCACGACGCTGAAGTTGGTCGTCGAACCGGATTCGCTAGTCGCCAGCGTCGTTGGCGGAGTGAACAAAACTCCAGCCACGTCATTATCGGCGAGCTCGACTGCTAAATCCTTTCGGCCAAGCGCCCGATAGATTGCGTCAGTGCTCGAGGGTGTATGCGCAATATCAACGGTCAGCGCCGACTCAGCAATCAAATCATTCATTGCTGTTATCGTGACTAGTTGCTCTTGGTCCCAGTTCACCGATGTGAACGTAAGTGTATTGGCTGAAAGTAGAACTTGGTTCGGATCACCAGCAAGGTTCAATGTCACCACATTCGAGGGCTTGGTCGCGAGTTTAACGTTATAGGAGATCGCCGTGCCACCTTCGGACAGCGACATGCTCGTTGTCGGACTGAAAATGATTCCAGCCTCTTGCAGTGCACTTACAAATCCAGGACCGCTGCTTGTGTAGAGGTTACGATTCCCATCGTTATCCTCGGCTGAGAAAATTACTTTGCCGTTTGTTTCGCCGATGATCTGCGGTAATGAACTCGATCCTGTGTTAAAATTGGCCACAAGCTCTGGCGGGCTCATGCTGCGCCACAGCTCATACCCGTTGTCCTCATCGAACGCACCGAAATACAGAGCATTTCCGACAGCCGTCAGTCCGATCGGATTCGACCCGTCCGGGCCTGGATTCACTTCGCGAAGAATCGTTCCAGTCGCTGTGCCATCGGTTTCCCAAAGCTCACGACCATGGACTCCGTCATCGGCGACAAAGAACAAGCGTGTTCCGCCTACTACCGTCAATTGTGATGGCTGACTATCCCCGAGAGGATTCACGTCCGCAATTCGACGATTGGTATTGCCGTCGCTAAACCACAACTCTTCGCCAGCCCCAGCGTCCGATGCCGCGAAGGCCACTCCGCCCCCGAAAGCAACGATGTTATGCGGGCTGCTGCCTAACGCTCCTGGCTGCAAATCGGTCAGCAATCGAGGTTGGCTCGCGGCTGAATCGAATACCCAGAGTTCATCCCCGTGAACTCCATCGTTCGCCACAAAATAGAGTTTTCCTGCACTGACTACTAAATCTCGGGCTTCCGAGCTATCCACTCCAAGTCGTACATCCGAGTGAAGGGCAGTACCAGCGGATGTTCCATCGCTGGACCAAACTTCCCGGCCTCTTGCTCCATCAAGTGTAAAGAATAGACGGCCACCGTAGGAGACCATCGCCCTCGGCGCTCCGTCCGCTAACGGAGCAACCATCTGAACAGCACCAGTTGTGACTGCTTGCCATAGATTGCGTCCGCCGACACCATCGTCTGCTGTAAAGAAGAGTTTGCCATCAACGACCACTAAGTCAGCAGGATTGGATGAGCCCTCACCCAGGTTGATATCGACGACAATGTTGATGTTGCCACTGAGCAGATCGAGCCGACGCAGTTCACGCCCCGATGCAGGACTGTTGGCAACAAAATACAACATATTGCCAATTAACGTTAAATCTCTGACATCACCAGAGTCAGCCCCAGGCATCAAGTCAGCAACCAACATTCCTCCCGCAGCCGAGCCAACCGTTCGCCAAAGCTCGCTGCCCGATTCTGACGTAGTCGCGACATAGTACGTAAAGCCATTCCAGACAACTGACTCTGCGGCTAGTGTGCTCGTGGCTCGATCGAAGTCATCGTCAATATTGCGAATGGCAATTGCGGGCACGCTCAATCCAGCAAAGTCTGAATCGCTACTAGTCAACGCCCCAAATTGCACTTGTAAATTGACGTCGCCGTCATCCAAACTATCGTCGACTCCCGTGACGGTAACCGTTTGCGGGATGTTCCAACTGGCCGCTGTGAACACCAATTGATTTCTATCGAGAACCGCTTCCGATGTATTCGTAACGCTCAATGGAATGGTCACATCACCCGTCGGCTGGCTTCGTAGCTGAACATCGAACGTCGACTGAGTACCCGACTCGCTAACAAAGCGTGAACTCAACGGACCAACCGAGACGCCAGCCGTATCGTTGTCGAGATTCGTCAGTTGCAGCGTGCTTTGTAATCCAGCGTACTCCGTCGCCGAGGATACCGTCGGTCCGAACGTCAAGCTAAAGAGGGAGTCTCGGTCATCCACAGAATCGTCCACTCCAGACACCGTTACGCGTTGATTCTCATTCCAATTTTCACGAGTAAACGTAAGCAACTGAACACTCGCCGCTCCCTCTTGCGCGTTGCTGACGGTGATCGGAACGACAACACTATCGAGCGGTTGAGAACTAAGTTTCACATCCACCAGCGACGAGAGAACGCCTGATTCCGAAACAATCAATGAACCAACAGGCTGCACAATCAAGCCAACTGGATCCACATCCAGTTGTTTGAGTATGCGATCCCCGGACAGCCAACCGTTGGCGGTTACGAGCAAAGCTCCAGTATGGTTGAATCCGTCCGCGTCAGCCTTGGAGCGAATCGCGATCGCCTGTGGAACATTCCAGTTTAAGGCTGTGAACGTCAGCGTACTCGCGCTCGTTAACTCGAATCCAGCTTCGGTTGGAACGGCAACGGTCACCAGCACATCGCTTTCCGGAGCAATGGATAGCTGTAGCGTGCCACTGATCGATTGCCCCTCGACAATGTCGATACTCGGCAAGTTGAAGACACTCGACGCAATCAACACTCGTGCGGAATCTTGCTCTTTGAGCAAAACTCGCAGCGGTTGCATCGTCGCATCGGACGAAGTGAACATCGCGGTCGCAGTACCATCGACAGTGTCGCCATCGGTAGTCGCTTCAAACGTTACGTACTGATACTCATTCCAGTTCGTTGCCGTGAACGTCAGCGATGTGGGCGAGGAGGCTGCGAGAACAATGTTGGTGTCACCTATCAGCGAGTCGAGGCCGACGGTCATGTTCGACGTTGGCTGGTTCTTTAACCGAATCCCAACCCTGTTCGTACTGCCCTCGACAACGATCGCCTCAGGAGCGTCGGCTTCGATCGAGACTCTCGAATCGACTTGAACGACGGTGAGTGCAGTGTCCTCTTGCCCCGCCCAGGACAACACATAGGACACCTGGTTGTTTGCAATATCCAGATCCTCAGCGGCAGAGAACTCAATCGTTTGCCAAACGTTCCAGTTGCTGCTATTGAATTCCAGGACTCCAGTTCCTGTACGCGAAATTGGCGAGCCCGTTGTGTCGGCACTTAGCGATACAAGCGTCGCGGCGGCGGGAGCATAAAGCAACCTCACTCGCAACTCGGCTCTCGTCCCTTCGTTGACCTGCAAGTTATTAGTCGACATTTCCAGCCAACGTCCATCTTCGCGTTCGCTCAAGGTGATCGCGGCAGTCTGCCACTGATCCGCCAAAGCCACAAAGGTCGCCGCACCGGGAATGATGTCCGAATCCAGGGCCGCTGAAACAACTACAATCTGAGGCACATTCCAATTGTTCGGCGTAAAAGCCAACGTGCTCGGCGATGTGATCGTCAAATCCGGATCGCCACCTTCCCACCCAACAGTCACTGTCACAGTGCTCACTGGCCTAGCCGACAATTGAACGCTAAAGGCATTTGAGCCACCTTCGTTCACTTTATCATTGGGAACTACTGGGGGCGTGATGACGATCACGCGATCATCGTCCCGTTCCTTGACCCGCGTTGTCGCACTTGGCCAGCCAGTTGCACTCCAAGTCACATTGGCTAGGCCATCGATTCCGTCGCTATCGGTTGCCACTGCAATTGGCAAGAATTTTGTAATGAACCATGTGTTTGGCGAAAACTCTAAACTGTTGCCACCCGTAAGTGTTACATCCGAATCACCGCTGAGACTGGCCGATACGAAGACGGTTTGGTCAGGTTGACCAGCCAGCCGAACGCCAACGAGAACGAAGCCACCCTCGTCGACCACAACATCCCCAGTCGCGATCAAGATACGGTCGTTGTCCTGAGAATCGACTATCAAGCTTGTGGCTGTCCAACCCTCCGCCGAAGCAGAGAACATCGCCTGCCCATCCCTGGCATCGATATCATCCTGCGCGATGATGGTTAGGGATTGTGGCACATTCCAATTACTTGCATCAAACAGCAATGAGGTTGGTGCAAGAATATTGCTGTCGCCGCTGACTCGGCTGATTTGAATGGTCACCGGTGACGACGGCTGACCAGCCAATTGAACTTGCGTCGAGACCGTTCCGTTTTCCGACACCGTCAAGCGATTCTGATCGATGAGGATTCTTCGGTCATCGTCGACGCTCTGTACTGTCAGCGTTGTCGATGCAAACACATTGCCCGCACTTCCTGTCTCCGCCAGGATTTGGAATTCGGCTAGGGCATTGTCCGCGTCCACGTCTTGATCGAGCGTCCACGTGAGAAGTTGTGGCTGATTCCAATTATTGGAGTTGAAGACGAAACTACTGTCCGGTCCGTTGATCGTCGAGGAACCAGATGTCCTTGATACCGTAACGGTGACAGGTGTCCCTGGCGCTGGCTGCACACCCAACGAAAGCTCGACAGTTGCAGCGCCGCCCTCAGTTCCCAAGATACTGTTCAATGTACTGAGAATCAACTTTGGATCGTTGTCTTGGACACTGATCGTCACTCGCTGGAAAGCGTTTTCAAGATACGCGCTCGGCCAGTAGACCTGCATCACGGACCCTTCGGATCCAGTGTCCTCCTGCGCCGTGAACACGACCGTCTGCGGCACGTTCCAATTGGCGGGAGTAAATGTCAGCGAGTTCCGGTCCCAAGTTAAGCTGCTGTCGCCTGCATTGCCAAAAGCCGTCCCGAGCGTAATCGGTTCACGTGGCGCAAAGCTCAGTGAGACGTCAACAGACTGACTCTGCCCCTCTACCAATTCCAACAGATTGTTGGATAGCACCACGACCGGCAATATTGGAGAATTGATCGAAACGCTTTTAACGTATGTCCTAGGAATACCACCCACCACGTCGTCAAGGTCTGTGACCGTTAGTTCAACGTGATAGGTATCTGTACCCGGCGTAAACTGAAAAGCTTTGTTACTGGAAGATGCCAAGACCGTATTGTTGGATCGGAACGCTTTCCAACTATAGGCATAGTTGGATCCATTGGCTAAATTGAGATCGCGGATGACGGGACGGAAGTTCTCGATCATGCCCTTATACGTAAGGTCCGTATTGATAACGGCCGCAAAATTGCTTCGTTCGATCGATGCAAAAGACACGTCCGGACTGAACACTACGTTGACGCCGAGATACTGCAAACGAGGAATCGTGATCGCGTAGGCTTGATTCGACAATGGGTTACCGGTCAACACAACCGTTTTCAGTTTTGACACGCCGCTCATCGACCAAGTAGTGTTTGCCAGATCGAGAATGGCGGAGATATCGGTCAACGGGTTTCCACTCAGGTTCAATACCTCGAGCGATGTTAAACCTGCGAGGCCGGTTAGTTGCGTCAACTGATTGCCCGACAAGATAACCGTCTTTAGTCCGGTAGCTGCAGCCAGCGTCGCGAAGTTGAACGATGAGAGCGAATTGTTTTCTAAGTACAGCTCTCTCAACTTGGTCAGCTTGACCAACTCGGTCGCCAGCACAGCTTGAGTCGTTGCAACAGCCGTGTTGCTCAGCGAAAGTCGTTCCAGAAGAAGCGGTAGAGGAGTTGCAACAGAATACGGAGTCGAGTTTGCGTCGAAGCTACGTAGTTCAGCCTTAGCTGCCAGGAAACTAAAATCAAGTAGGCCGGTTGCTGATACGTTGAGGGTTCGGAGCCGAGGGAATCCGATTAACGCAGTGGAGTTTGCCGATCCATTACCGCTCAAGCTGTTGCTAGACACATTCAACCCAACCAAACGATTGGCCGCGTTCAGTCCAGTCAGATTCGCAATGTTTTTTCCCGTCAAGTCCAGTAGCGTCAGCTCACTGAGATCCTTTCGCGTAAGAGGCCGCAGCAGATTTTGCGCCGACCCGAGAATGCCAGCTTTGGCTGCAATCGCATTGCGTAGATTGACGTCCGCGATCACGACATTTTCTGCTGGTGGCGTGTACTTGTCGTCCTTCGCAAGCTGAGTTGTGTTGGTCGTGAACGCCATGTCCATGACTTCGATCGATTCGGCAGTTACGTTGTTCGAGCCTGTGCCAACGTAGATGCGATCCAGTCCACCATTACCGACAAGAGTATCGTCACCGGAACCACCGTCTAGAACATCCCGATCATGGAACGGTGCAGAATCAATTATCGGAATCGGACGCTGAAGTGGGGCGGCCGCAATGTGAATGGAATATGGAAGTGGTCCGCTACGCCAACCTGACGAACCGGCATCGTAAACTCGCAGCAGATAAATTCCAGCCGGTAACCGTCGAAGATCAGCAGTGGACTTACCAATGGAAATTGGACGACCGGCGGCGTCGAACAAGTCAAAGACCAATTTATCCTCGGCGCCAGCGAATGGATCAACACTCGTCACTTGAACAAAGTCGCTGGAGTTGCCATCCGAAAGCATTCCAAACTGGAACCACATCTCGGCATTGGCACTGTTTGGCAAGCTGCCACCTGCGAACGTAACCGCCTGACCTTCGCTTGGCGAAATCATGTAGGAATTTCCACCGATTGGATTTCCGTTTGCCAGCACCGTCGGCGCATCCGGCAAGGTGTTACGGAACGCGTTGCTACGTCCTGGAAGTACATAAACCTTACCATTGTCGACGAAGCCTTGATCCGCTGTGCTGGCTCCGATGAGCAAGTCGGAGATGCCATCGAAGTTGAAATCAAGATTCGGTGTGGAGGGTAGCCAGCCGAAACGATCTTGCGAAGCGGTACCCGATAGCGTTTTGTCGGCTTGGTCCAAGTGCAGTGGCGCTTCCGTCAATCTCGCCTGAGCTTCAGCCGAAACGATGTCGGTGAAGACTGCGACTCGTCCTTGATTGTTGCTTGACATCGTAGATTGAGTTGAACCATAACGCAGCACGACACTGGTGGTTGGTTCACCGATGGCTAAGTCCATCCGCCCATCGACATCGAAGTCACCCGCAGTAACCGTGAGCGGCCCAGTTTGATAAAGAGCACCTGTCGGATTGCCACGATGGATCACCATATCGGCTTTGCGAGTTGTCAGCACGACGTCATCGATATGAAAACCTTTGTGAGTATTGAAGCCCCCGGTGACCGTATCGAACTTGAATCGCACTTGAATCGACTGACCAACAAAGTTCTTTAGGTCAACATCCAAGCGTCGCCATGGGTTGAGTGTATTCGCGGTTGTCGGGTCGGCAATCTGCGTGACCGACAAATTCTCCTGACCTAGTCGCGGTCGATTTCTAGCAACCAGAGTCTCTACACCGTTGGAGAACACGAAGACTTCCGCGATGTCACGGTTGGGAAGTCCATCCGTTTCGAGAATGTAGTTGAACGAAAGCTGCAACGGGTCGTTCGCAGAGAGTGGCATAACCTGAGGAATCGTCGGCGACGTTAGGGTTCCGTTGTATCCCAACGGTGGATTGCTAGTGCCGTTGTAATGGTTCGTTCCAGCTACACCAAAGCGATAGTGCGCTCCACCGCTCGGGTAGGGTAAGAAGTTTGCCTCACTTCCTAAAATCCATGATGGATTAGTGGCACTAGTGGGTGTGCTTACCTGAGACCAGTTGGCGTTGTCTCCCGTTGTGCTATTCAAGTCAGCCCGAAATAGTTCGCCAGGCGCTGCCGCTTTGAGACCGGGCGTGATTTGTTTGCCATAGTGCACAAAGACGCTTCCGTCAGCTAACCCTGCACCTTCTTGGCGACGCGTGATCGCAAAGTCGGCTAAGCCATCTTGATTGATATCTCCTAATGCATGAGTGCTGCCGCCAAGAAAGTAGTCTTGGTAGGTGCGCGTCGATGCACTTGTCCGCGTATAAACGGGATTGGAATTCAATCGCCCCAGAACGAGGTAGGCACTTCCAATATCAAGGCCATTGTAAATCTGCGGCGAAACTCCAGAACCGCTGACGATAAACTTGCGATTGGTAAGTACAAAATCATCGAGTCCATCGCCATCGGTATCCCCAACTACCATTGCAGAAAGTTCATCGGGCGCAGGGGAGGAAAAGGTCCCGGTCCACGGACCGAAGATACCACTCAGTGCACCTCGAAGATCTTCGGAATTCGCATCTTCGATCGCCATCATTCGATTCGTGCGAGTCAGTGGTGCCACGGTTGTCGTAAGCAGTTGGCCGCTATAGATATCCGTTGCACCGGACGCGGGCACGAACAAGATATCTTCGTAGATCTTGCCATCTGCATGACGACCATTCCAATTCAGCACATGTACTTCAGGGCCTTGGCCTTCGATGGTAATCAGTGTGCCAGCCGATGAATTCACAAGCGCCTCATGAACACCCAGAGAATTTGCCGTCACCGATTTCACGACGAAGCTACCCGAATTGTTAGCACTGCCACTTACTTGGATCACTTGTCCGACTGCATAACCGGCAGACTGAAAATTGATCGAAGAATTACTGCTGGTAATCGTTCGAGTCGTTCCGTTAAAGCTCAGCGTGGGACCGCTTACCTTGGCTCCGGTCACGACCCCGGTGGTTATCGTTCGATTGAAATTGGATGCAACCAAATGGCGCTGTAAGGCGGACGGGATTGACACATTGAAGCTGCTCAACAAAGCACGAATGGTTCCGCCATTTACAACTACCAAGTCATTGACGCCGTCGCCATCAACATCACCAAAATGCTTCGCTGGAACACCGACGGTCGCATGGTCAATAATCACATTGGCCATTGAACCAATCGACTGGTTGGCTGTAATCGACAACGGTCCAAAAACGATGTAGCTCTGGGCACTCCCCTCAAACAAGAAGTCCTCAAGTCCATCACCGCTGACATCGCCAACGCTACGCGGAGTCGACAACGACTCTTGGGCCGTAGTTCCTGTAAATCCAGGCAAGTTGCTCACGTTCGAGCTTGGCGCAAGATCAACGAATGTTGGCGCGTTCACAGTTGTGGCTAAAACGGGAGGCAATGTCGCGAGTCCAAACTTGTGCAAAGTCGCGACGTTGGAAGTGTTGGAATTACCGCCTGAGTTGTTCGTCGCATTGTCGCGTTGAAGTGCCGACGTAAACAAAAACGTCGAACCTCCTTGCGGTTCCGAGATAGCAAAGTCATTTGCGCTATTACCACTTGGACCGCGCAGGTTCCCAAGTCCAGCGATGCGGTAGCTCTGTTCGTTCCAAGTTTCCAGAGGATCAAGAATCGTGCTTGAAAAGTTGGTATCGGGACGCGAGATATTAATCTGTCCACGATCGCTCTTGCCAAATGAAATGCCATCAATTCGACGGAATGATGTCGCTCCATTGCTCGGATCGAAGAGGTTGACTTGAGTATCTCGAGAAATTCCGAAATCATCAAAACCGTCGAAGTTCACGTCCCCTACGTAATGGAACGCATCCTTAACTGAGACGTTTGTAGCAAGCGCGAGCGCGGCAGGTGGCGTCTGGCCAAGGAGAGCAGACACTGCGATCGAACTATTGGCTAAGCCCCCAAAAACAACATAAGAATTGCTCGAGCTGCTTGACGCCTCGATTCCAATTTCATCTTTCCCATCACCGTCGAGGTCCCCGATTCGCTTAAGTTGCCTTTTTGTCGCCACATCTGTTGAAGAAATGGAAACGCTGGGAATTAACACTTGTGCTCCAGCAGTGGACCAAAGCTCGTCCCCATGGACTCCGTCATTGGCGAAGAAAACTAACGATCCATTGTAATTGAGTAGTCCGTGGGGATTTGAACCTACGCCTCCTAGTCGAATGTCGTTGACTCGAAGGGTGCCTTCAGTAGTTCCATCGGTTTGCCAAAGCTCGTCACCTGAAATGCCGTCATTTGCAACGAAAAACACAAGATTGCCGACTGCAGTAAAATTGCGAGGATTTGACGAGCCACTGGGATTAATGTCTTTTAGAAACTTAAGTGTTCCAGCGTCGTATCGGTAGAGCTCTGAGCCGATAATGGAAGTTGGAGAAGCGGCGAAGTAAAGGGTGGATCCTATCCCAACAAGATTTGTTGGGGTGGACGACGTTGCTAACGACGCAATATTTGCCGCCATGGTCGTACCAGCCACTGTTCCATTACTGAGCCACAATTCAATGCCGTTCGTACCATCATTGGCAGTGAAGTACAGGGTAGCACCCACACTGGTAAGGTTCGCTGGCACCGACGAAATTCCAGTACCAGTCCGAATATCCTTGACTAAAACTGCACTGGTACCGTTAACCACCCAGAGTTCCGCTCCAATCCCCTGCACAGCGTTATCCGACGTGAAATATATTTTGCCGTTAACATCCCTTACATCGCTTGCGGAATAGTAGGTTCCTGAAATCGTCGCGAGCGTTGTTCCGGAAAGTCGTTTGAGTAGTCCGTTTATTGTATAGAACAATGCCCCACCAGATTCAACGAGGGTGTCTGCGAATCCGATGGTTATCTTATCCACGCCCGACAGTACTAGCTTTGTTCCAAGTTGTGTTCCGTCCGTTTCCCAGAGATAGGAATCGCAACAGTTGTCCCATGCAGAGAAGTACACCTTGCTTCCAACTTTTACGAATTTTTCGACCGCATTGACTGGACCAGTCAAATGAAATGTGTTTGCAGCGGTTCCGCTTGTCTTCCTCAACTCTGAACCGCCAAAACTATAAAGCAGTTGGCCATTAAATCCTGTTAGGGAATGCGCATTACCAGCAGAGATTTGGGTATAGGTGGAGTTCACTGAGTCCGTGACCCAGAGATTTGCTCCGCCTAAATAGAGCTTTCCGTCAATGGCAACTATTTCTTGTAGATTGCTACCTTGGTCACCTAATTCGACGAAATCAATAAAGGAAGTTCCCGCCGCAGTAAGATCACTTGTGAAAATGACAGGCTTCTTAGATACGGGGTGCGGCTTAACTGCAAGGTAACGACCATTGACAAAGATTGCTTCGTCTCTGGAAAATTCCAAAATTGGCCAAGGATCCGCAACTCGCGATCCTGTTCCGGTTGTTGTCCCATCGGTCTGCCATTCGCGATATCCATTCACATCGTCCTGAGTTGAAAAATAGGTTAGCGTTGGAGCATGAACGAATCCGCGTTCAAAGAACAAGCCGCCTGAATTGGACCCAATTCCCCATCCTGGACCAGGGACAATATCCTTGAGCATAAACGTACCAGCGGGAGTTCCGTCGCTAACCCAAGGCTCACGACCGTTCGCTGCTGTTTCTGCCCAGAAGTAGAGTCTTGATCCGCTATAGGACAGTCCTCGTGGTCCACTTATTCCGCCCCCATAAAGATCTTTAACCAAAGTTGTTGTTGTACCGACCGTTTTGTAAAGATCGTAACTAAGCGTTGAGAAGTAGAGCGTAGCGCCTGCAGCCGTCAGATTCGCCTCGGCGTAGGATTGGTTTAGCGACAATGACGAAACTTTTGTTGTTCCTGTCGCGGTGCCGTTGCTCCTCCACACTTGCCGGCCAGTCGCATCTACCGCCGTAAAATATAGCACACCACCGACGTTGACAAACTCTAATGGATAAGAGCTTTGTGAGAACTGAACCTGATTGGAAATATCCTTGACGAGATAGGTCCCAGCGACTGTTCCGTCCGTTCTCCAGAGCTCCGAACCGCCTAAAGCGGTGGAGCCACCGAAGAGCAATACTCCTCCAATATCAATCGCGTTTCCTTTCAGGCTTGTGTAGACGGCTGTGGCAATAGTCACGCCTGACGCGGTAGCCGCAGTAACCATATAAGTCTGATCCACTGTCATCGCAGTGGCGGTAACGGACTTGAGCGTAAAACCATTGGCGTTCGACGCTGATCCACTTATTTCAATCACCTGCCCCGGTGCAAAACCTGCGGTCACGAAATTCAGCGACGTACTTGAAATGGTTTTTGTAGTCGCATTGAAGGCCACAGACCCAGTAACCTTAGCAGAAAGTTTTACTGTTCCCGCAGGTGTTCCGTTGGTAGTCCACAAAGAAGTTGTTGAACCATCATCTGCACTGAAATAGAGCTTTGCGCCAGCAACTGTAAAGGCACTTGGATTAGAGGACTGTCCTGCACCAGTGTGAATGTTCTTTAAGAACGTAACGGAAGTGCCGTTTGTTTTGTAAAGTTCGCTACCGATCGAACCATCATTTGCTGAAAAGTACAGCTCGCTATTGAACATAAACATTTGATCAATGAACGAATCATTACTTCCAACGCGAATGTCTCCTAAAAGACCTGTACCCAGTTCAGTCCCATCCGACCTCCAAAGCTCTGCACCCGAAGCACTTGTGCGTCCGACAAATACGTAGTAGTTTCCAATAGCGTAACCGGTGCCTAATATGGGCTCGACCACCGGGTGAAGTTGCTTGGTACCTAGTCCTGTGCCATCCGTAATCCAAAGACGAGGACCTCGAATGCCATCGTCGAAGCTTAGGATAGCATTCTCTTTGAAAACTCCCATTTTCTTCAGGACGGCTGAGGTGTCCGTGTTTAGGTTGTTAAGCTGTGCGACTTCGAGTCTTGTCTGCGTTGCACCGCGTACAACTTCTGTTGTCAAGTTTCCAAGTTGATCCATCCTCGAGAAGACGATATCGGAGATGCCATCACCGTTCTGATCGACTCTGCCGATAACACTGAGGCCAGCATTGCCGTTCGCTTGACTTCCTTCGTGTCGAACTGGCAAGCTCGATGCCGTTAAATTACCTTCAAATACCTGCTTTCCATGATAGAGATACACCGCTCCGCGAGCACTATTGGCACCAGGATCGCCCATCACGAGATCGTCCAGACTAACTCCAGAGACGTTGTCGTTGTTAAAGTTCCCAGCGTTATCTATCGCGAGCTTTCCGCCGGTAAAACCGTTGATTTTAAACTGTGCGGCTGAAATAATGGAAATTGGGTTCTGCCAAGGTGACTGGTTAAGAACTATGCTCGGCTTTCCATGCAAGACATACACCCCATGAGACTTGAAGTTGGGTGTGGCACCGAAAAGATCGGCAGTTGCGGGAATTACTTCTCGGTCGAAGGCGACAGCAATATCCATCTTGCCATCTCCGTTGTAGTCGCCCGGAGAAGCAAACGTGGATTTTGTGCCATAGGTCGATGCTCGGGTGAGCGGGGCCGGCAGCAATAATGTCACGGTACTGGATGTAAGCAGATTTGGACTTCCCAAAGTAACCGTTGCAACTGTTGGCGGTATAAAGTTCGCAGGATCATCGATCCCCAGTCGGAACGAGCTGTTTAGCAGGATCTGACTAAAATCGCCTAGGTCTTCGGTGACACTCGATATGAAATCGTCGTAACCGTCGTCGTTGATATCACCCAGTGGAATAGCTACTGGCTGAGCCGACAGTCGTGCTTGTGCGTCGGCTGGGGCCAGCGAATAGTTTGGATAGTTGGGAACGGTAGTCGTGCTTACGTGATTCGAATCTTCAAGCTTCGAGTCAAAGGCTAACCGGTACTCGACGGAACCACCGAGGCTGGCTCCACCGACACTACGGCGAACTTGAATGACATAGTGCGTTGGTACACCGATCGGATTCTCTACCGGTGAAACCACACCATTGACGTAAGTTGCAGCAAATAACGAAAAATCTAACTGCTGTGTCGTCGTACCAATCGTGGCTTGTATGTCTCGGCGACTCATCCAAGCGGCTGTCGAAGTTCCATTGATGCTGAACTTCGATTGAGGTGCCGGTAGAATGTACCAATCCGATTGGTCGGCTCCGCTGCCATGAAAAGTCAAACCGTTGATTAGCTGACCGCCGCGCACCACCCCGAGCTCGGAGGCGAACTCAACAGTGTCATTCGATTGCGTCACGCCATTGCGTGTGACTCGTTCGTAGATATCGGGGACGACCGAAATTGAACTACCCTCGATATAGTCATCTCCGTCGCCGCCGATGATGTTGTCATTGCCGCCGCCACCGATGAGTTGATCGGCACCCAGGCCGCCGTCGATACGATCGTCGCCGTCGCCTCCTAGGATCAAGTCGTCGCCCACTCCACCGCGTATATCAAAGTTGACAAGGGTTGCCCCGCGCTGGCGAGCATCTGAGCCAAACCCGCCTGTAACACTAAGTGCATCCAAGCGAACGATGTCGTTACCAGCCCGCGTTTCAATCACTCCCCCTTCGATGCTCTGCAGATTGAAGAACTGATAATGCTGCAAAGGCAAGTTTGTTACCGGATCGGTCGCGAAGACTTGATTCTGGACATCCCACGGAGTCGCGATGAATTCATAACGTCCAAGGATTCGGTTGAAGCCCAACGATACTTGATCGGGAACGGCTTTGCCGGCTGCATCGAGATCACCACCCAAGAAATAAAGGGTGTCATTGTTGCTGCCACCTGAGAATCGATCTGCTGTACCAACGAGAATGGTTTGGTCCGAACCCGGCACCGTCGGCAGTGCGTCTGGGATGATTTGGAAGGTATCATCGCCATCATTGCCAAACAGCAAATCGCTTGCTTGCTGATCGTAACCACCGCTCAGGATATCGTTGCCCGCTCCGCCAAAGATCCAGTCCTCACCTGGTCCGCCTTGTAGAACGTCGTTGCCAATTCCGCCAAGTATCACATCGCGACGACTGGTAAATGCATCGCTGCGTCGGCCACCAACAAACGTTTGCAGCTCCGTGCCAGGAAGCGTTACCGCCAAGTCATAAATCGTAGGTACGATGTTCTCGGACCGAACTTCGACCAAGTAGTCTGTGTTCGCCAAAAGTTCGGACAGGGACAACGGTGCGGTTTGAATTCCCGTTAGGTTCAGAACACGCGCTGGGGAGTTGCCGGCATTGGCCAGCAAACGGTATCCGCCAAGCTGTGCATCAGGTGCAACCGTTTGGCGGGTAATTTTCAGCCTGTATTGGCCAGCCGCAAGATTCGTGCTTCGCATATCCAATAGGATCCGAGCATCGTTGCGATCGATAACGACAGAACTGGTTACGTTGTCACCAGCAGAGTTATACAGTTCGACCGCTCCAAAGAGCTGATCTGTTTTGAGACTTTCAGGGCGCAATGTTAGTGTACGTGGGAGCAAACTATTGGCCGCAGGTAGCGTGAATCGGAACCAGTCTTGAGTGTCTGCGGTGCTTGCGAATGTGAGCCCGGTCGCCTGAATCAGCGTTGAGAGATCGCCCAAGTTGGCCGTGGTCGAGTTCAATACGCTCATCAAGCTATCGTTGGCTTCCTCGGCAAGGTCTATAGCCAAGACCGTGTTCTCTAAAATTAGGTTTCCTGGCTGGCCAGAGTAAATGCGGATACTCATTGCGTCCAACGGCGATGCGCTTGCGACGGCTAGCTCGCCTCCATCTGGCGGTGCCGCAAATCGCAGCTTGTACCAGTCCGCATCCACCGGACTATCGATCGACAAACCGGTGGCTTTCAAGGAAGTCGCAAAGGTAGAGACGCCGGTTTGGCCATTTGCAAGCTTGAGCTCACTGGTCGCCACTCCATTGTTCGGTTCAGGCATCGATACGGTAATCAGAGATGTTTCGACCGGATCCTTGGCAATGATTGCAAGGCGTCCATTCTCCGAACCAACGTCCTTGATTAGCGTGGCATAGACTAGCGTATCGACTTTTGATTCCGCAAAGACGCTATTGATGTCGGCAATTAATTGAATTGCGGAAGTGTTTGTTGATTTCGGGGGAATGTTTATCGTAACTGGAACACGAACGCCAATGGCAAGGTTAAACGTTGCTGTAGCAGAAAGCACACCGGTGGATGGCAGATTGCCACTACCGATAATCGCCAGCGGCGCTAAATTGGACGCAGTTGCAGCCGTGTCATTCCGAAGCAGTTCATCATACTTATCGACTAGAATCGCATTGCCTGAATTGATGCGGACCGTGTCATCGCCATCGCCGGCATCGATCCATACCGTTTTCTGAACAGTTGGCCCGACAGTGATCGTGTCGTTTCCATCCAACGCATCGACCAAGATGGCGAGATAGTCGCTTTCGGATGGAAGCAGTTCACCCTTAAGGGCCTTTTCATTGAACTTCAATATTCGATCTTCAGCAGAAGCGTTTGTAAATCCATTGACGTCGGCCAGTCTCTGTGTGGAATCCCAAATGAGATTCCCGGCTGCATCCTTAGCGCTAAAATCCAATTGCAACTGAGCTGCGAACGAGAAGTTTCCAATGTTCTCGGTTAGTCGCGTAACAAGATGGCGATTGTAGAGCGGCCCTGGTTCAGTCACAAAGTCGACAGTGATTTCGTCGGCAGCGTTCGAACCGCCAATATACCATACTTGATCGGATTCCTTGGCATAGTTCTTCCAGTCATCGCCTGCGAGCCCACCGTCCATCGATTCAAACGTGCTACCATCGCGGCGGTAGAGAATGTCCGTTCCGCTGTCTCCTCCGTGCATGAAATCGATCCCGGTACCACCGTACAACGAATCGTTTTGAATACCACCAAGCATACGATTGATGCCCGTGTCTTCGAGTCGTCGAGCCGAAGTCGTCCACTTACCACCGCTTGTGAAAGCCGCATTTCCAGATTGGCCGGTCGTTAGTACTGCATTCGTA
This sequence comes from Pirellula sp., assembly GCA_031427235.1. Taxonomy (GTDB): domain Bacteria; phylum Planctomycetota; class Planctomycetia; order Pirellulales; family Pirellulaceae; genus JBKCUI01. The sequence goes on along the minus strand of JANPNA010000269.1, from coordinate 37,243 downwards.
TATAGCTCGAACGAGGTCGCGTTAAGTACCTTGACATAGTAAGTGCCATTTGCATTTGTATTACCTAGCACGTCTACAATTGTAACCTGTTGACCGTTTGACAACCCCGACGTATCCGCGGTTGTTATCACAATCGGCGTTGCATTCGAAGCGCCAGTAATGGAACCGGTGGATATCGCAGTCTGAAACAATCCACCATTTCCATCGGTAAAGATCCCGAACTCTGTGTCGCCCTCGGGCTTTGGATTCAAGCTCCAAGCAGAGAGAATATTCGTTCCGACGCCGCCGAACAAATCATCGTTGCCAGGCCCTGAGTAAAGCGCATCCTGGTCATGAGTAGGTGAGCCGGCTCCTTGGTCGCCCCAAAGTCGGTCATCTCCTGCGTTGCCGTACAACACATCGGAGCCGGACCCGCCATCGATATGATCGCGGCCACTGCTGCCCCTAAGGGTGTCGTTGCCGATACCGCCATCGAGGACACCAAACCAATCGCGACTGGTCAACATCGAGGTGTTGACTGCGTTCGCTCCGATTGCGAACTCGATCGAGTCGTTTCCAATGCCACCACGAATGTTGATTTGCTCGAAAAGTGGAACTCCAGAGTTCGTTTTCCAGTTCACGATAATCGGCTGATTGAAGCCCGTGTAGTTGACGACCAATTGTCGTTGCGCGTTTTCGGAAATGGTGATGGCGTCATTCAAGTTTGCGGAGTAGCGATCCCCCTCAACGACGAGAATGTCGGTTGCAAAGTCGTCTGAAGTATTATCGGTGAGAGTTTTGTTGCCGCCGTGGCCGTTGAGCACCTCTGTTGAACCAGCGTCAATATCCAGATTTAGGATGTCGATGCCAGAACCGCCATACAGTCTGTCGTTTCCGAGTTCACCGATTAGCTGGTCGGAGTCGGCGCCGCCCCACAGCATATCGTTTCCACCACTACCGTTCAGAATGTCAGCCCCAGGTCCGCCGAACAATTCGTCATCAGCGCCCGAGAGTGTTGCTCCAGCCCATATTCGCACCGCGTAGTTTGGGCCGCTAATGTAGTCGCCAAAAAGGTCGTCATTGCCCAGCTCACCCACCAGTCGTTCTTTCCGCAAGTTACCGAAGAGAATGTCGTTACCAAGTCCGCCTCGCAGTTCGTCCCCTGCCAATTGGCTTTGGATTGCAAGTTCGCTTGAATCGGCGAACGCATAAAGCATGTCGTCGCCATCATCGCCGTACAGACGTTGGCCCAGCAGGACATCTGGAACTCCAGGTGATTTTTGGCCTCCATCACCAAACAGTATGTCATTACCTTCGTCACCATGTACTTGATCGATGCCATCGCCGCCTCGCACGGTATCATCGCCTGAACCGCCGCGAACTAAGTCGTCTCCCGCGCCACCGAATATCTCATCAACCCCGCTGCCGCCGTCAACATAGTCATTGCCATCGTTGCCATCGAGTTGGTCGGTTTGCGTTCCACCAAAAAGCAAATCGTCGCCTAAGCCACCGCGCAGTGTGTCGCTTCCATCGTCAAGACCGCCAGGGGCTGAATTCATCGAAGCGCCACGCACGGCCTTGGGTTGTATCGAGGTTGGCAAATAGCCAGTCGGAAATTCCGCTTCGGCAGCAGCGAAGCCATATGGCAGCTCGTATTTGTCCGCACCATCGAACTCGGACCAAGTCAGCAATACATTTCCGCCCCACAGCACGTCGCGATCTTCACCACCATCGAGTTCATCGTCGTCAGTGCCACCCGCGAGCACGTCGAAGCCAGACTCGCCGAATAACTTGTCGTCGCCAATATTTCCAAGCAGCGTGTCATTTCCCGAGTCGCCGGAAATGATGTCGTTGCCGTCACCCCCATCGATCGTGTCGTTGTTACTGCCACCGAATAGGCGATCATTGCCTTCATTGCCAAAAATACGATCGTTGCCACTGCCGCCATCCACGAAGTCGTCGTTCAAGCCGCCTTCGATGGTATCGTTGTCGTCACCGCCATAAAGCAAGTCGTTGCCCGCGTCCCCTCGAAGCGTATCCAAGCCCGCTTGACCAAATAACGTATCGACGCCATCACCACCTTCGAGTAAGTCCTCGCCAATACCGCCATTGAGCATATCGTCGTTCGCTTCGCCGCGAAGCGTATCATTGCCCCCCATGCCGAACAGATTGTCATTGCCAGAACCGCCACGGAGAAGGTCGTTGTTTACGCTACCACGGACGCTGTCGTCTCCACTTCCACCGTCAAGAACATTTGTAGTTAGCGGATCAAGGAGTTCGTTCTCAATCAACTCGTCATTGCCCGCGTCGCCGTAAAGTTCATCGCTTCCGACACCACCATCGAGGAAATCACGATCATCGCCGCCACGAAGGGTGTCGTTCCCCGAATCTCCGAGCAATCGATCCTTACCGAGGTCACCGTAGAGCGTATCGTTGTCAACACCACCTGAAAGGCTGTCATCTCCTTCGTTACCAGAAAGCGTGTCGTTGCCCGCTTCTCCAAAGAGTTGATCGTTGTCATCGCCACCTTGTAGCGTGTCGTTGCCAGTGCCACCGTATAGTAAGTCTTTTCCAGTGCCTGTCAGTAGCGCGACTTGCCCAGGCAACATCAACCCAGATCTTCCGCCACGTAGAGTGTCATCACCGTCACCGCCTTCTAGATGGTCATCGCCTTCGTCGCCTTCAAGCTCATCGTTGCCGGATCCGCCACGTACAAGGTCGTTATTCAATCCTCCGGAAAGTTTGTCGTTGCCTGCATCTCCATCTACGGTGTCGTTGCCAAATCCGCCGATTACCTTGTCATCGCCCGCCCCGCCGGACAATGTATCGTCATCGATCCCGCCATCGAGAGTATCGTCACCGACTTCGCCATAGAGAAGGTCGTTCCCTTCACCCCCTAAGACGGTATCGTTACCCTCTCCGCCAAACAGTTGGTCATTGCCCTTGCCACCATCGATTAAATCTTGCCCAGATTCGCCTCGTAATTCATCGATTCCGTCGTAGCCTTTAAGGATGTCGTTTCCAATTCCTCCATAGAGTTTGTCTGCCCCAGGCGAGCCGTAGAGTTTGTCATTGCCATCTTCGCCGAAGAGAGTGGCCGTGCGATTGTTGGTGCCAATGCTGCCATGAAGTTCATCATCGCCCGTCCCACCGCGAACAATATCTGCACCTTCGTTGGCGAGCAGGATATCGTTACCACTTCCACCTTCGATGACGTCGTCGTCGTAGCCACCATCGATTTGATCTGGCCCGGATTGGCCATAAATCGTGTCCATGCCTTCGTCGCCGAACAGCATGTCCATTCTTGGCGATGTGGATGTATAAACCAGAGTTGATCCGCTGAAACCGCCGTAAATCGTGTCGTTGCCTGATCCACCTTCGACGATATCGTTGCCGTCGTTAGCATCATTGTCGTCGCCACCTATCAGCGTGTCGTTACCGATACCCCCTTGGATATGGTCAGCTCCGGAATTTCCTTCGATGCGATCATTGCCACCACCGCCGCTGATGAAGTCATTACCTTCGTTGCCGTAAAGTGTGTCGTTGCCAGAGCCAGTAGTTGCCTTGCTATCGCCATAGATCACGTCATTACCTAGTCCACCTGCGACGTTATCGTTGCCGTCACCACCCTCGATAACATCGTTACCCGCTTCGCCCTCAATGACATCGTTACCCGCTTCGCCGAACAATTTATCGTTGCCACTACCCCCGTAAAGTCGATCGTTTCCGCCGCTACCCAGGATCGTGTCATCGTTTTCCTGACCGTACATGACATCCGGCCCAGGGGACCCGATCAGCAGGTCATTTCCAATGCCCGCGTAGAAGGTATTTGTTTCGCGACTGCGGTCGACTATGGATTGTTCAGGATCGGACAACGTCTCTTCGTCAAGTTTGTCATTGCCCTCTCCACCCCATAGCACATCGTTGCCGAGTTCGCCCACCAAGGTATCGTTACCAACTTCGCCAAAAAGATCGTCGCTCCCCACGCCACCCAGCAAAGTGTCATTGCCACTACCGCCCTTCAAGACATCTCCGGAACTGCCTCCCACCAAATAGTCGTCTCCATCCTCGCCGAATAATCGAGCGGGAACCGCAACGGACGAAAGCAATACAATTGAATCGTTTCGCGACGTACCGTTGACGAGGATTCTCGAGAAGGCAGTGAGTGGAACTTTGGTAAGATTTGGATGGACAATATCTTCATTGACCCAGTCCTTGTTACAGCCATTCCAGCAACTCGATTCGAAGTAGCCGACTCGTTCGTTGCGAGTAAAATCGGGGCCGTCGATGATCAAGTAGCCATTAGCTTGGCCGATTGTTACATCCAACAAGGTACCGGCATCCTGCGAATTGACGATCACTTCGCCATTGACGACCGTTGCTGTAAAGGTCTGTCGCGAGGAGACGTCAACCTTTTCGTAGTTTCCTCGTCCAAAAACGGCTCCAAGGTGATCGATGCCAAGGGCTTCGTTGAGAGGACCGATGACGTTGTTCTTAAAGTTGTTAGCGGCTTTTTGAGCACCTTCGGCGGCTGCCTTGGCCGTATTCTTGAGTTCATTCGCAACAGCTTTAGCATTCTCGACCTCGCGTCCAACCAACTCCTTCGAAGCGGCGGCAACCTTTCCTGCCGCTTCTTTCCCAGCCGCTACAAGCCTACCAGCAGCTTCATTGATGAAGTTCGCTTTCGCACGAATATCGTCGATGGGCTTCTTTAGCTGTTCCAGAAGTGCATCGGTGATCTCCTTTTGGACTTGAGACAGGTCTCCAGTCTCACCGCGATAAAGAGGTTTACGAAACTCCGTCTCAACCTTCTCTGTAAGGTTTAAGGGAATGATGCCGAATTCAGCTGTTAACGGCATGACGAAGTCCAGAGCCAGCCCAAGGCTGTAATTCCGCTTGTCAAGCAGCTCGTTGAGCCGGACCTTGTCATCGTCGTCACGTGAATTGAGAATCAACCCGCCAGTCAGTTCAAAGCCAGGAGAGGCAATGATTTCTATGAAAGGAAGGATTGTAAGTAGTCCTGTACCCTTTAACTGAGCTCCAAACGTTCCTCCCACTTCGAAGACAAAGTCGGTAGCGTCTGAGCTTTCACGAATGTAAAAACCATTCGTATCGATGCCAGCGGTCAGATCGAAACCGACAAATGCGTTACCGTATAAGCTGACGTCGACAAAGACGTTCAGAATTCCCGACACAAATACGGGAGACGCAAAGAGCTGGATGACCAGATTGTCAGACTGATAACGCTGCGCCACATCGACGCTAATCAAATCGGCCGTTTGACCGCTTAGCAATTTGACAACATTGTCAACGCTTGCAAGATCGAGGTTGAATTTGATCTTGTTGTTCGGATCGTCCTGCTCAACCTCGGACGCGGGCTTACCCTTAGCGCCCTTCGGATTGAAAAGATATTGGGCTTGTTCTGGGATCTCCAAAAGATCCAAAATCGAGAAGCCAAGGAATGGAAATTTCTGAGTCAACATGTCGCGTGTCGACTGTGGTACGGGATTGTACTGATCCAATTTATCAGCCAGTAGATCAAGAATGACCTGCTCAGAATTATCGCTGCCGAGGATTGATACGAGTTGGTTAAACTGCGCATTCTGAGAGATGTTGTAAGTGCCGGCTCCCGTTGCAAGGTTGTAACCGACAGTTGAAGTCCAAGAGAAAGTGGGCGGTAGCACAGTAGATAAAAGAGGAAACGATGCAGCGGGATTGGTGGCCGTGAGGGTCGTGGTTAGGTTGACGCCGCCGGACAGGACGACTGATTTGGCTAGATTATTGGTCAGCGTGCTAAAACTGAAGCCGTCGCTAACTCGGGAATTCACCAAATAAAGCCTTTCATTCGGGACGCCATCGAAATCGCTTACTTGCAAAGCGACCGACGGATTGGTGTCCACTAAGGTTGCTGTCGCACCCAATTCAGTCAGACCACCAATATTCGCTTTCCCGGTAACCGTTCCAGTAGTTGGAAGACTGGCGGTGATCGCAGCCCCCTCGACGATGTAAGGTCCCTTGACGATATCGACGCCAAACTTCCCATTGATGTTCAGGGTCGGAGTCGTGCTGAGTGTCCCCTCGATGTCCAGCGTAATGGGACCAGCTTTGAACTTGTCTTTCGCAGGAAATGTCTTGGTCGGGGTACCGATGGTTCGGTTGTACTGCAACTCCAACAAAGAACCAGTGCCTGGTCCAGCCAGGATTGTTTGCAGTGGCATCACGGTCACGACGCTGAAATGATTCGCCTCCAAGTACGCGCGTACATTGGTCGTAGGGAAGCGAACGTCTAGTACATCCTTGATAACGCTATCGAGAATATTCGTTATGTCGTCACCAATCAGCGGAATCCCACGTGACAATTGGCTGAGCGCCAATGAATCCTCGCGAACTTTCAAAATTCCGCTGGCGACTATTTGCGCATAGCCGTCTAACATTGCATCGGCCGGAACATCAAACGTACCCGTTCGGTTCGCAAGATTGTAGTTTGCCGAACCATAGAGCTTGAGCGACGGAAGCAATGCGAACTCAGGAATCTTCGCATCAAGGATCGTATTCGTGAGTGCAATGGTTCCACTAAACGAGTAGTAGTTTTCGTTGCCCAAGATGGCTAACCACTGTCCGCCAGCCAAATAGACGCGTTCATTCGTGATGTTGTCACCATCATCGATAAGGAATTGCATACCCGTGTTGAATTGCGCGTTGCTGGTGAATTTGCCATCGATCAAAGCCGGCAATGCAGCGCTGCCTGCAAGTGTTCCACTGACGACCAATGTTGTATTGACCTTACCACCTTCGACGATGTAAAGCCCACCAAGCGTATCAAGTCCAATGTAGAAATCGGGTTTGACGCTGGCGACGGCAGTTCCCGATCCGCTGACCGATGTCGTGAATTTGGCTCCCGATGGTCCTAGCTCGAGCGAGCCGCTTCCACTGAGTGGGATCGACGGACTTGTTCCAGTTTTGTTGACACGGACTTCAAACAGATCTTGTGGAGGGGCGATCCCCTTGAGCAAATGATCTTTGAGTGCTTTGGGATCGAGACTGAAAGTGAACTCGTACTCGTTCTCCTCCAAAAAACTGTCCGACAGGTCATCGTCTTCATTGAAGGAAAGTCCATCGTTGAGCAGTTTCTCGGCTTCCGTCTTGGCTGCCGGGCCAAAGACCGGGATCTTGTCGAGGAAGGAAACAATTTGAGGTACTTTTTGCTTGAGTTGGCTGAGCCCGTTGCCAATGACGCGGGTAAGCGAATCGAGCAAAGTATCCTCATCATAGCCCGACAGTTCGGGTCGATGCGTCAGTCCATTTGAGTTCACGTCCCACTGCCAGCCACCTTTCCATTTCACTGTACCGGCTGCACCGAGGGTTGCTTCGAATTGGAGATCGACTCTAGTAGCCCCGGTAACGGTTTGAGTCGCCATTCCCGCGACGGAACTTGGGTGCGTACTAGCGATGTCAGCCAAGCGGATCCTGCCGTCGGTGTTCTCTGTCTCCAATGTAACTTGAGAAGAGTAGTCAAGATTCGCAACGCCGACCGTCGTGCCCACCGGTCCGAGGTTGCCCCCGATTTGGCCGCGAGCTGTTATTGAATTATCCAGAGTCTTGCCGGTCAAAAGATAAAATCCACCGGCATCAAAACCCATCGTCAAGTACATCTCAACGTCGGCTGCAAACCGCAGTTGACCAGAAGCCGTGATCGCGGAAGTCTCCAGCAGGAGCTCGAAGATTGCAGGATTGAACGCCGCCACACCTGCAAGCTCGCTCAATCGATAGGTGCGAGTGAAGCGTACGAAATCTGCAGTCGAGCTAGCGGATAACTGCGCAAACTGAGAGTCGGTGATCGCCGAGTTTACGGTAAACCCAGCGAGTTCAAGACGCGTTCGTAGGGCAGCGAAATTCGCGACACCTGATAGATTTAGTTTTCCGTTAGCCGAGTATCCTGCTTGCCCCGGTCTCAATAGCAAAGCTGAAAGATCCGTTCCGTCTAACCCCAGTGCTGTATTGGTACTACCGACCAGGATGGGTGCCGTAGTCGATGCGATGTTCGATCGGCTAGCAATTGTGCTAAAGAAAGTACTTTGTTGAAATTGGTCGAAACTGCTTTCCAAGAGACTTGCAACGCTTGCAGCGGTCTGTGTTCCAACCAAGCCCAGAATCGAAGCAGGAACACTCTTGGTTGGTTCCGTGAATATCCAGGGTGAAACCTTGGCCGTCGGCGGGGTTGTTGCTGAATACTGGAAATTAGCCGGATAGACTGTGCTTTGTGTTGGAGCGGAACCATCCAGCGACTGGATCACTTCGCGGTATGGGTTCTGAGATGTGGTAATCGGCTGTTCTAAGCTATTGAGCAAAGAAGCGTTGTAGGTCCTGTCGGGGAACCCAGCCAGCCACGGATTTCGCTGTGAGCTGAGGACGCTATCTTTAGAATTCGCAGTTGGCCCCAAACCCAATAGGCGCCCCGCTTCGTGAGCAATGACTCCCGCCAATCGTTGAGAGAAATCTTTCGAGTCGATGAAGCCATAGTGGGAAGGTCGATTTTGAATTGTAAGCCTGAACGAATCCGACCACATCTCGTTGGCAACTTCGCCGGCAAACGCATAACTATAGAATTCATTATTCTTGGTTTGTGGGGCTTGAGCGCTGGCGCCTAGGTCGGGAGTATTGGTCCTGAAATCATTACCACCAACGTACACTACGAACTGATTGAGCAAGTTATCTGCACGCGCATCTTGCAGCTTGGCCGAACCGCTCGTAACGACGTTGACTCGTAGCGGTAGATCCGCATCGTCCGAGAACGAATCGAATAGTTGCCGAACATCCACGGCGATGCTTTTCCGCGCCAAGACTGCGTCCGGAGCGTTCAATAACCCGTCATTGTTGAAGTCGAGAAAGCGGCGAAGCATCTCCAGGTCGGTTGTACTCGTTCCTGGATTTAACGCACCGTAAACATGCCCATCGGATCGACGCGATTGGGTCGCCCACCACTGTTCATTGAAGAGCTGATCGAACTCGGCAGGTGTGGCAATGCCAGCGACGCTATCGGGTGTGAAATCAAGCGACACCACGGTGTCGCTCGCGAGCAAGCGTCGCTCCTCGAAGGACTCGATCAAAAGGCGTCGGAGTCGAGTTCTACTGCGCCGGATCTGGCCGTCAAGGTGCTGACGATTGTGTGTACTGGTCATTGAGTGCCCTAATGGAATTCGAACGAACGTCCGCAAATCGAATGAGGTGCCATAGTACACCAGTTTCGATGGATAACACCGAACGGAACCTGAACGGAACCTGCACGATAGAAAAATTGGAACGTACGACAACGTCAAAAGGGAGGCAACGGTCAAACAACAATCGTTGGTGGAGAACTCGGCGAGAATTGTCCGCATTTTGACACTTCTCGTTGGTCGCCACCACCTGGTTTCGAGGCTAGGCCTCGTAACCAACTTTTTCGCAGACTCTGCCAGCAGGGTCTCCGGAGCAATGCGTTCCCTGGTAGAGCTAGCACGGATTATTCATACTGAGCCGCGGGGGCCTAGGCGTTACGAATTCCCTGCAAAAAGCTCGTGTCGCGGCTAGCGCCTGCGGCTCAAATTAATTTTTATTAATAATCCGGAATAGGGAACGATGCCCCAAGTGTCTGCGATACTTGCTATACTTTCGTATCTCAATTTCAACAGCAAAACCGGAATTCTATCCTTAGTCCGTTCTAACAACATCGAAAGCAAAATGTCTGATCGTCCGACCACGTCCCGCCGTTCGATCCCGTGTAACGGAAAACTAATTGCCAAGCTGCGAAAGCAAATCGGCTGGTCTCAAATCGAACTTGCTGAACGATCCGGATTTACTGAACGGCTAATTGCCAAAGCAGAGTCGAGCAATAACATCGCAGCGACAACGCTGTTTATCATCGCAGAAACACTGTCCGAAGCAGGCGAAAAAGTTTCCTACCAAGACATATCCGCCGATCCGGCAGCTTTGTCCAAGGAGTTCTTTCAGTCGACCTACAAACACGGCCCCAAAGCACTCGAAGTCAACAAGCATTTTATTTCAAGAGACCTTGTCGTGCATTTCGCTGGCGATCCAAACATCTTTCCGTTCGCCGGGACTCATGTGGGATTCGAAGCAGCGAATCTTGCGTTCGCAAAATTCTATAGAGTGATTGAGCCACCGAAGGATGACTCGGAAATGGAGAACATCCATGTCGTGTCGACTGGGCACGGTGCGCTCGTCTGGGGTGAGACATGGGCTCATCCGATAGGTATGCCAATAACCAAGCCAATGAAGTTCGCCATCAAGTTGGACTTTAAAGATGGTTTGATGACCGTCTTCGATGACCGATTCGATACGTTCGAAGGAGCAAGACTTTTTGAGGAACTCAAAGACGATGCGTAACGACGAATCCTTCCGTGGTTGATCGATGCCCTGCAATTGCAAGCTGATTTCACAACTCCGCAAACAAGCTGGCTGGACACAAAGTGAACTCGCTCAATGAGGGGGCTTTACCGAACGGCTGATTGCCAGAGCAGAAGCGAATCAAAACATCGCCGCATCGACACTTCAAATTCTTGCCGAGACGCTGACGGAGGGTGTTGTCGTTGTCCTACCACAAGAACAAACGGTCGACCCCGCATCACTTGCCAGAGAGTTCATTCTCTCGATGTATCAACGCGAACGAAATGTGATCGATATGAACATGGATTATATTTCGCCGGACGTTGTCATTCATTTTGCGGGTGATCCCAATATCTTTGCCCTTTGCGGGAACGCAAATTGGAGTCGACGCGGCGCGACGAGCATTTTGGTTTGTTCTAGCTTTTCCCGATCCCTGCGAGAGCCACCACTGGTTGCTCTAATTCCATTTCGTGAAAAGGTTCCGATGATCAACGAAATGGCGTTGCAAAGTCGACAAAATCCAAGGGCATGGTCAATTCGAAATCTGATTCCCATCGCTTACTCTTCTTATCTTTTTGGTGAAACAACAAACTCATGTCAGCTTAAGTTTGCTTGCTAATTGGACACGTCCGGTCAAGCGATTCGCAATTCAAGGAAATTGTTCAGATTTTTGTCTTGAAGAATTGAAGTGTTTATCGGCCTGGCTTGACGTGCAAGCGGTCAGTCACGTCGCTGATTGCCTCCGACGGTCCTTTATGACCAATACCGTATTCCCGCTGCATGATTGCCAGTCCTTTTGCCAAGTCGGTATCCGACCATCCCATCGGATGATTCAAATGCAACAATCCCGGAGTAAGCTTAGCTTTAATTTTGAATCGATGAATCAACATGTGCCAGACAATCCAGCAGTCCCAGACTGGAACGCCAATCACGAAGCCATGGTCTTCCATGACCGCCATGACTTCTTCGGTAATCAGGAACGCGTCAATCCCGTGCTTGTTTAAGAACTTTGGCTTCCCTGGTCCGTCGAAGTCAAACCGCACGCCCACGTTGAATTGTTTTGGCTTTGGCTTCCAATCGGAATCGAACTGCTTCTTGTTTGTATCGATTTTGATGTCCGAGTTGATAAGTAAGCCGGGTCCTTGTTCGATCATCGCCGATATGTTGATGCGACTTGGATAGCCAAATAGCTTAGCCCCTGTCTTTTCAGTCGCCACGAATTGCACATCGGGGAATTGTGGTTGAAGCAGGGAGATATCTTCAATCGTTTGCACTGCCACAATCTGGCCATACTGCAACCAAGTCGCCATGCAGTATTGCTGACGTTCGATTCGTCTCGGACTGATCGACGTTATGAATCTCATGGATACACCTGTTCCCGCAACGACTTCGTAAAATCAGAACAGCGACCGCAATTTCTCCGGCCGGTGTTGTCCCCATGTGAAATTGTTGAAAACTTGGCGATATGATGCACTGGCGAGGGATCGACGAAATACATTGCCAAGGCGAGACTATTGATGGCCTTGCCGATCGCTGTATCTGAATTGGCGATTGTGCTTGGGTTCTTGCGACGATTTTCCATTACGATCTGCGAACCTGATTTCGGCCTAGCGCCTGCCCAACTCTTGCACGTCGGTGTTTCGATTACTTTCTTGAGTGCTTCCCGGTCCCAAATCAGAGCACAGGCGCCCCAAAGGCTCTTGGTGTAAATCCGATTGATACCAACCGGCTTGCCTCGGGAATAGTGCTTTGGAGTGTAGAGGGATACGAACGCAGCTTTCTTTGGCCAGACGAGTGCATCCACAAACGCTTTGCAGTCCGGATGGAAAAGCGAATCGTCTTGGACCGTCATGATGTACTGGCTCGAACTGTTTTCTAAGCACCATCGACAGGCATTCAACCAGTTGTGCCAAATGCCCAACTTGACAGGATTCGTAATGGTTTGATAATCCGTTTCCGTCGACCCTGGTTCAGCGAATACTATTGGGGTCCATCCACAGGCTTCAATGGATGCAAGACAATAGGCGAGTGTGCAATCTTTTCGGGGTGCTGTTGTGACAGCGACCGTGATCGCCTTATTGCCGTTTGAATCACGAGGCGTACCGCTGGAGCAAAGAATGGTACTTTGTTGATTGCTGCCGAGTGCTTTAACCATCGCATTATCGTTTCGATCTTCAGTTCGCATTTGTCTGGCCCCCAAGCGTTCATTTTCTGTATTCGAGATGCACACTTGCACTTCCTTTTATCCGGAGAATGGAACCAGGAAAGGAGTTTCTTTAGTTCGGTTCCCGGACCTTCCTGGTTCGCGACGGTTCTTATGACTTGCATTAGAGCTACTTGACGAGCTACTTGACGAGCTTGATGACGAACTCGGTACGGATGAGCTAGACGATGAACTTGGATTCGAACTAGATGACGAGCTAGGTACGGATGAGCTTGAGGAACTAGTAACAACGCAACAGCATGGAAGACCGGTCATGAACACGTTCCTCCCAAAGTCCATGTGCCGGGAATTAAAGCGCAATCTGCCTCGGTCGTAATCGAACAAGCAGGATCACCGGTCGGACCACTGTAGAAACAGCTTCCTAACGCAGCACCTGGAGTAACATCATCTTGGTCGCATGCGGCTTGGATAGCGAAATGCCGTCCGCTGCAGGTTCTCGTTGCAAGTCCAGAGTTTCCATAACCTATTTGGTCCACGAATATTCCCAAAGGATCTTCGACCATTCCTACCATGTCCGCTATCGATTCTTCGATCAACGTGAAACGAGCCATGGCAAAACCTTCGTCGGACCAATCGCTAAGCAGCGATTCGAAATAGTACGTACTCATCGTGGATCCGTTGAGCTCGCTGGACTTGCTTGGCAGAAACCAGAACCGGCCGTGCAAATCGTTTCGACCTGGGTGAAGGTTGGCTGATCTCGCGAATCGGACCACGTTCTCCGATTGAAAATACATGGCCTTGCGCCCGTTTGGCTCGACGTCTGACTCGGCCTCCGAATTCGTTGGCTTCCGGTGCCGTTGTACCGTCCTCATTCACAGTGTTGGGGAACAAGACTGGACCGACGACAACCGACTTGGTTCGCGGGTCGAAAACGTACAGGATGTACGTAAAACCCTGGCCGCGTGGTTTGTGTCTCGATGGAGGCGTACCAGGAGCGGATGCCCTCTTTCGCGATCGCATGCTGTTTTGAGCGATGCGTCGAATTAGCCCGCCGCCTTTGGCGAGAGCTGAGGCTGTCTTTCGATCCATGTACTGGGTGACAAGTACGCGGTCGAAGAAGAAATTCTTGGCGTGCGCCGGTTTCATGGTGATCATAGGAACGACCTCACTGTGATCGAGATAATCGATGTGAATTGCTTGTTGTCCCGTAGCAACTGCTGGTCGAAAATCGGAGCAATCTTGGCTACGACGACGGTGGAGACGTTGTCCAGATCCGCACCGTCAAGGTTTAATGCCATCGAATCGACCAGTGCCACAAAGGGATCGATGCCAGCTAGCGTCGACTCTACCCTAGAAAGCACCCCGATTTGGATGGTCGAATTCTGCTGGTTGACCGATCGGGTCAGATTGCTGCGTTCGACTTCAGCTGGAACCATGCAGACTTTTACTCCTTCTTCCAGATCAGGCAGTGTAAACTTTGGTTGAAAGTAGCGTACGGCTTCGAAACGCATGTTGTAGGTGCCGTCTTGCGAACCGGAATTGAGAATCCCGACTATCTTGTCGCACAGACGAAGGATTAAAGGGGCAATCATGCGAGGTCCTCATAGTTGGCGTTTGCCTCGTCCGGGACAATACACGTTCGATCATGCAGCGTCTTGCCAGTGACTAGATCGATCAGGCGGAATCGGTATTGACCGACGCCAGCGCTGCTCGACCATGGCAAATCCACCAATAGCAGACCATCTTCATCGGTCTGGCCGTCGAAGCTGACGTTGAGAAAGGCTAGGTCTTGATCGCGACCAACCGAACTTGTGGTAATGACGACTCGAACTTGTTCGCTGATTGCACCTCGAGATGCTTGGATTCGTACTCGGCAGGTATCTGGAGTCGATGGCGGAACTAGCCGGAATCCTGCCTCAGTCCAACCTGTGGAAATAGTCGCTGCTGGTTGCTGGCTAGGCCGATCCTGCAGGAGTACGACGATTTCACAGTTGAGCTAGCAGCAGTGCATCCAGCCGAATTTAGGAAGCTAGCAGCTAGGCACAACCTTGTAGAAGTCGTAGAAGCGTGTCGGAGGGAAGAGGAGGCTGTCAGGCAGGGCTTTTGCTCGGCATCATCTTCACTGCCGTTCAAAAGTCGATCGAGCTCCTCCGCCGCCATTCGCTTGATCTTTTCCTCGACTTCTCGGCTATATCCTCGGTCATTGGGTTCGCCTCTGCGAGGAGCCTTGCGTCCGTACTGACGGATAAATTCTGCTAGTTCCGGTTCACTAACCGATCTTCGTTTTCGCCTTCTTTTTGGCGGATCACCCGGACCTGTTGTGTCTTCGCTCATACGCACCGGACAAGGAAATCGTCGGAAAGGTTCACAGTAGGCTTAGGCGACTCCTATGTAGGTTGTAGACGCGGTTTAGATGCTACTTCGTACTAAACCCAAAAGAAAAGATAGTATCCCTCCGAGAATTGCGCACACGATGGCGAGCAAGATGGATCGAGGACGATTTCGAACGTACCCCACTACGCTGGCAAGATGAAACGCTAGAGTGAAAAGTAACACAAGCGTTAGCGGAGACTGAAAAACCGAGTGAGTCCCAGACCAAATTGATGAATGTCTAAACGTCTGATTCCAGTCGCCTGCAATCCAGCCGATAGCAACCAACATTGGCCAGAGAACTGTCAAACCAAGAACAGCAAACGGTGAAATAGCATTGGACACGTTGCTATCCAACTCTCCCGTATTTGATGCCTGATAAGGATTCATGACAGTATGTGTTTCGTGTGCGCGAACGACCAGCAACCTATTCCAACAAAAGCTCAACAGATCATTAGGACAAATATCTCTACCCCAACACGCTTCCCCGCCGTTAACGGCTTCAGTCTAACCGATCCTGCAGGCCGCAGCGCACCCATTTTCGACGATCACTCCGCAACAATTGCATTCTTGACAGACCAGTTTTCAATGGGTATGAAATATCCCTTGTTTCCCTCGTCCGGCAAGTCCAATTCTATTACTAGCTCGATGGAATTCTCGTCCAGCTCACCAATGTGCACAGCGACCCGCTCACGCATGACCTTTGCAACGTCAAAGGAATCCGTAATGGAAGCATGAACGGCGACGATACTTGACGCAATAGCAGGCCAAAGCGATTCGTATCGCCACTTGAGTTCTCGAAAAGTCTCGCGTTGCTGCTGCGAGGGGCCAGTCTCATCACTCGACCAAATATGAACAGCAAAGTACTTGCTTGACGGATGCGGAAACTGAAAGTCGATTCGACAATCCCATGCACTAAAGCCGTTGTACTTCATTAACCCGAAGTCAGGATCGATGTTTGGCATCATATTCTCGTAAGAGCTCTGTACGGGGGAATTCAATGTCACGCGTTTTCGAAACGCAAGTCCAACAACCAAAAGGACCACGCCAATGAGAGCAGTCCATGTTGCGAATGGAATCAGAAGTAACGCGTATTCTATTCCGGACGCTAATTCCGATGGATGAAGCGTCGTCGATTGCGTTGTTCGATGAACGGCAAATGCCATTCTACTAAGAGTGCAAAGAAGGCAAAACATTGCAATTGCCAGGAAAACAATACCGAGGAAAACCAAAGAACGCCTGGAGACCATCTTGACTGGAGTCGACAAGGCCTTCGAGGCGAGATAGGGATTGTCAGTTGTTGGCATTAAGAGAATCCCAGACTTTTCAAACGAACCAATAGCAAATCCGCTCAGCTCTGAGCTGCGCGTACCTATGTTTTCTTTCAGAAAGAAATCCGGTACCAACCTTTCGCCGGAGTGCCACTATCATAGACAACAATATCACCCATAAAAAACATGGATGGATCGATGTAGGATAACCGAAATGTAGTGTCGCTAGTTTTCTCAAATTGAATCTTCTGTGTATAGCCTCTTGAAAATCGAAATGCAATCCACATTCCAATTCCAACTACCGCTCCAGCAAAAACGCCTAGAACTGCGAGGGAGTAGAGCATCGGCAAGACGTCCAATGGATGCATCGGTGAAAGCAGATGAGCGATGTATCCGCCTCCCACAGCAATGGTTGGACCGATGAACACCGATGAAATCGGCAACAAGAATCCACGCTTACGGACTTCTTTCGACTCCGTATTCGGCGAAGTCTTTGCATTGAAAATAGCCGAAAGAACAAAAACAGTGGCTACGGTGACGAACGATACGATTAGTAACCCCAAGCCATTCTTCCGATAAATCAACGGGAGTCCAGCGGCAATGCCAAGCACAACGCTCAGTGCCAAAATCCTCAGTGGTCGGAGATTAGAAATCTCGGGCGCGTCCATATTTGTACTTTAGATCTTCCAATGGCACATAGAATGAGAATCAATCCCAACAGAATCGAAGCGGATCAAAAGGATTACGGTTCCACACCAACCCGCTTCCCTGCCGCAAGCCGCATCAGTCTAGCCGATCTAGAAGTTATCGTCTAATCGCCTAGCTCCGACGTCCAAATTGTCTTGAACCAACTTGTGGAAGCGGCAAGTAGCCGGTCGGTCTATGCCGAGCTTGCTCAGCTTCGTTGAAACGCCCGGTGCGGAACCGCATGCCGCAGTAGAGTGAGGAGGGTGCCCGGCAACGGGCATCCTTAACCCGATTTATCCGACATCTTGATTCGTATGCATCGAATATTTGGTCAAATCAGGTGCAGTTGTTTTGGAACTCATGTCATCATAAGCGCCACGAGGGAAGACGCAAAGTGCGTATTGCGTAGGATCATTATCATGAAACCCCGTTGTTGTTACGCCAATCTCAAGATATACGAGAAAGCCAACGAATGCGCGAGGGTTCGGATCGAAATGTAGGAGAATCGGATTTGGATCATCGAAATCTTGCGGGCTCCAAATTCGAATACCATTGATCGACAACGCTATACTGCGGGGAGCGAAACCAACTTGATTTAGTTTGTTGTCGTTCGTGAAACCAACGTTTAGTTCGGGACTATCCCATGAATGCGAGAAGCCACTTTTGTTCCAGAGTGTTGAAATCAAATGGGGTTTCCCGAGAGCCGAGTGCACGTCCTCAGAGGACATGCCAAAACGTAATGGCAGAGCCCCGGTGTAAGGAACGATTTCGAACGAGTCTATACGCGATGCTGTCATAGTTAGACGGTCAATTTCATTCGGATAACTAGTAATTCTCAGACGCATGTGCCTGTAAACGAAGTCTTATCGTACCCCATTTAGCAGGTCGAATGGGCTGTGAGACTCGTTAATTTGCTCCTCATCCTCTAAAATGCATAGCTTGTGGAAGCGGCTGGATCCTGAATCCTGACTACGGCTATGTCCACAGGTGGGTGAGAAGCTAGGGGCGGGGGAGGAACCAAAGCGGCTGTTCCGATCTAGCTTGGCGTAGTGTTGAACCAACCTGTGGAGGAGACTAGTGACACGTGCGGTTTATGACGAGTCTTCCTTCTGTCGTCATGGCATCATGGCCGAAACTTCTCGAATGTCTTGCCTTTGAATTTGTATGCACCTCCATTGTGCGTTCCTAGCCATAAGTCGCCTCGATTGTCTTTATAAACGGCGAACACTTCAATCGCGGTAGCATCTTCTTTGATGGGGTAATAGATCTTCTGCTTTTCGTCGTACATGAACGCGCCCGCACCGAGCGCCGCCGTCCAAAGCTTATCGTTGT
This sequence comes from Pirellula sp., assembly GCA_031427235.1. GTDB lineage: Bacteria > Planctomycetota > Planctomycetia > Pirellulales > Pirellulaceae > JBKCUI01. The sequence continues at coordinate 19,057 of JANPNA010000269.1, read as the reverse complement.
CGTCTTCAATGATCGACATGCCTTCAACGATGGTGCCTTCTGCCATTTCTTGCAACTTACCAATGAGGTGGCGCCGTAATTCCGGGCAAACTTCAACGTATTGTTGCTCTGATCCTGCCGACAAATCAATCGGGATAACAATGTCCTCCCCGCAGGAATCGCAAACGTAGCTGCTATCGACGTACGACTTAGCCTCGTTGGCTCTTCGTTTCTTTTTTCTTTTTCGGTTTGGTTCGCTCATCTCATTTTATCAGAAGGACGGCTCGAGTATCGTTATTGTTGAAGGGCGGATTTCTCCGCATCTCCAACTGCGCGCGGTAACTTACCGAATCTTACTCATTGTGCTGTAGGCCGGAACGCCTTGCTTATGACTTCTGCGTAAGCAACTAGCGTTAAATAATTTCTCAACCCAAAACCGTTCGCGGCAAGGGCGCGGCCCGAGAAATCATTGGAGAATGTAACCGGATTGGACGGGTGCACCCCATCTCGGGAAATCAGCGTTGGGACTTCATAGGTGTCACCCGGAATATTTTTGAACTCATCAGCGGAGCCGTCCCAGTCGAATGGCCGGCCACTCAGGATCTCGTGGTGGTAATCAATCAAGGGAACGGACAGTTCGCGCGCAACGGCTCGCACAGATTCTGCGAACTGATTCGATTTCTCCAGAAGAGAAGTTTGCGGCGGTGGAGTCGTGAGCAATACGATCGTTCCATTATCCAAACAGCTCTCAACTACCTCGCGAAGCATCCTCGCATAATCCTGAACTTCTATCTGTCGATAATCATTGCTGCCGAACATGATAACAGCGACCTCCGGATCAAGATCAGCCAGCCACTTTCCGACATTTTCGCGAGCCCACTTGATCGTCGTTGATCCGAGATTTCCGCCGTCAGGTCCCTTTTGTCTAAAGGCGCTGGCGTGCATGTGCTGTCTGACTAGTTTGTATTGCGCTTCGATCGACGGGCCCATGTTCTTCGGGTTTTCCGCCAGTGGAGTCCAAAACGCACCAGAAAATGTAATCGAGTCGCCAAATTGAGCGAACGTCCCGGGTTTGCCTTTGAAACGCGCGTGCACCTTTTTCATCGGCTCAACCCACTGCGCTGCCTTTGCTTCAAACTCCCACGCTCCAAAATCTGGTTCACCGTCTCGCGCAAGCCCCCGAATATCGGAAAGCGGGTGGTCTAGGTTAACTCCGCGATTTATTGCGTCTGATGCTTTTGCTGTTAACGCCAAGTTGCCGGTCGCCGGTTCAACAAAATAATCCTCGATGCGCTTGGCAACGTTCTCCTTCACCTGAGCGTCGCCGTCTTCAACTTGAATGCCACCGTTAACCAAATTGTTTACGATTTCTGTTTGTGCGACGCCGGCGCCAATGCGAATGCCGCGATTCAAATTGCGCTCGGGACGTAAAATTGAGTTATGCCGAACCTTGATTCCTTTCGCGTGCCATAACTCAATCCCGCAATCCGTGCCTCCACTGATCATGTTGTTCTGGATAATGCCCTCCGAAACATAAATGGTTTGCTCGCCCTTCAGGTCTGCGGTGGACACGCCCGGATTTCCAAAAGAGATACCCCGGTCACAATTCAAAATCACATTCCGCTCCACCACGATTCTGCGGGAACGAACCCAAATAAAAATCGCGGCGCGCCCACCTCCATTGCGTCCATTGATGTTCCGAAATGTATTATCACTAAAAGTCCATCTATCAAGTGCCATCATATCGATGGCGGAGATGTAATCGCCGCCAAACAACCAGTTGGCTGGCGGAACTTTGTTGTTCTCAAAGTCGCAGAAGCGAACAGATCCGTTTTCAGCCATAATCATCGGATCCTGGGAGGCGGAACCTTTGATTGCACGCACGCCAATATTCCGGAAATCGCAGTTGTAAATGTGGATATTTTTGGGGGCATGTTCCGCTTCAACTTTTATTCCATAAGAGCCGCTCTCGGCGAATGTTAGGCCAGCAATCATCACCCCATCACAAGCTGCCACCCGAAGAATGTCGTCGCGATCGTTGCCCTTTTCCCAACCCAACCCTTTGAGCGTGACGGAGGTTGGATCCCCTGCCGCGCTCCGAATCGTCACATTTTTTCTCCCGCGAAGGACGAGTGGGCGGTCGAATTGATAAACCCCTGGTTCGATTAGCAAAGTTGCTCCAGCGGCCAAACCTTCCGCTCGTTCGAAAATCTCGTTCACGGATTTCGCGTTAACGACCTCGCCTGCTGGTTTCGCTAACGCTGGCGCATCGGTAAATCGCAACACCCTGTCTTGGGCAGAAGCGCTAAGCGTAAGCAAAGCGAGCAACGCGAAGAAACGCCAAACGATGCGCCAAGTGGTTTGAAATAATTTCATTCTCGATTTTCCAGACAACATTCAAACGTGAGCTGACCTGACCGTTCGAACTTTATCGTAGCGTTTTTGTGCAGTCGAAAACCGACAGCACCCCACTGTGGACATGTAGTTGGCGATTTAGCTGGCTCTGACCGATTCACCGCCCACAGTTTGGACGATGTACCTATCTCAATTCCTAGCCCACCAACGATTTCCCACGTCCACAAGTTGCTTCTGTTAAACCCTCTGTCGCCGTTCGATATAGGGTTTCTTTCGAAGCCCGATCCTATTTCCGCGAACTGGTGAGAGGCTGGTTACCAGCTTTGTGCGATATTTGAATCGGTCCGCTTTCGATGGGTCTAGAATTCTTCGCTAGGCATCGCATGCGAACCTACGCCTACCAACGAATCGCCAGGCATACGACCAATTCGCTGTTAACTAATATACGCTTCCCTTTTTGGGTTGCTTACGGATACCGGAAGCCGCCAAAGCTGTTAACTAAAACTTTTGGCCGGAATGAGAGTCTGAGAGTTGGACAGAAGCGGGGTAGAAGCGGGCTCAAAACTGGTCCAAAACGGCGCTCTCAAAATATTTAGAGAGCGCTCTCCAAATCGGGTCGTCTTTGCTAGACCAATGAAAACACTGGTGGAAAAATGAAGAAAGCCGGGAGTGGGTGCTCTCGGCTAACTTTGTTAACTGGTGTGGCGGACTATTTCCGCTTTTCTACATCAGCTCCCCGGACTGACCCTGTTATGGGAAGATCGGAGAGAACTCTCACCTCGAAAACCCTTATTTTGCAAGGTCTTTCGGAGTTCGAGACCGGTCCGGTCGGTTCTTCAGCGTGGGCCGTAACGCGGAAAAGTCGTTTAACAGACGACTGCCCAGAAACGGATGGAACTGAGCCGGGAAGATCTTTGCACGAGAGTTAGGTGTCAGCTCGATTTGAATCGGTGTCCACTGTTCGGCGATTGAGCTGGGATGTACACGGACTACTCTCGATGGCTCACCCGCAGTGCAAAAATCGCGCTCCGTCCATGATTTCCTAATAGAATCGGCACTTTGGAGGGGCCAGCTTTCGCGAACGATCACTTGACGATTTGGTGCTAAACCGTAAGTTCGCTGGCCTTTAGTGTCAAAGCCTTCTACAACTTACGACGAAAATCTAGGTCAAGAAATCGGCGATTTCATTCGAACTTAGTTTTTGCACAGGGCGAAGGAACGATCCGTCGCTGAATAACCGAAATTAAGAAGGTAGTTTCGACTGTTGCAAAGCAAGCCACCGTGCTCTTCGAACCCAATAGAATCGAACGGGGAGTAAGAGGTCGACTACTTCATCCGATATCAACAGACCACCCAGTACAGGCAATGCCATTGGTGCAAGAATTTCGCCGCCAACACCACTTGCGAATACCATTGGGAAAATCGCGATGATGGCAACGCCTTCAGTAAGTAATTTGGGGCGAAGGCGGTGGACAGCACCGTCTATAACAGCTTCGCGAAGTTCTTCAAGCGACTGAATGCCTTCAAGCCCTCCACGTTTCTCGATCGCTTCGCGTAAGTACACCAGCATTATAATTCCCGTTTCCGTTGCCATGCCGAAACAAGCAATGAACCCCACCCAGACTGCTACACTAAAGTCCATGGGCGGCGTGTCCCATCCGTGTACAATTTTTGGGAACCAGTACATAAAAAAAGCTCCGCCTGCGAGTGCTTCAGGCACGGCCAACATCATGAGCCCTGCATCCGCCAGATCATGATAGGTCAAATAGAGAATGACAAAGATCAATAGGATCACGATCGGGAATACAAATCGCAAAGTCCGTGCTGCGCGAACTTGATGTTCAAATTCACCCGTCCACTCGATGTGGACACCCTCGGGTAGTGAGACCTTGCCGCTAACGACGCGTTGGGCTTCGCCGACAAATCCAACCGTATCCCGACCTCTAACATTTAGCGTTACGTAATTCAATAATCGGCCATTTTCGCTTTTGATCATCGCCGGTCCTTCTACGATCCGGATCTCGGCAACAGCGCTTAACGGAATATAGGGCTGACCGCGAAAAGAATGGGCGGGAGAAGTCGAATGCGAGTCGTCAGGAACGCCGGGCGCTGTCAAAGATTCTCCTCCGGCCGCGGAATTGTCGGACAACTTTGACTTACCGCCTTCCGTTTGGCTTTGCATACTTCTTCCACCATTGGAACCGTTTGCATTTGACATGCCTTTTGAACTGATTAACAGCTTTCGGATGCTCTCTTCGTCTTCGCGGTTCACTCTTGCATAACGAAGGCGAACGGGAAAGCGTTCTCGCTTTTCGACTGTGTACGTAACCGTTCGACCTGCAATCGCTACTTCAATTTCATTCTGGATGTTTTCTACACTGATACCAAATCGAGCTGCCGCCTTGCGGTCAATATCGATCTGAAGGTAACCTTTTCCCATTATGGGAGCAGCAACCACATCTCTCGAACCATTGATCGGCTTCAATACTGCCTCAATCTCCTTGCAGACCCCTTCGATCGTTTCCAGGTCGGGCCCAAAAACTTTGACGCCAATATCGGTCCTCACTCCAGTAGAAAGCATTTCAATCCGGTTGATTATGGGCTGCGTGAAAATATTACTCCAGCCAGGAACTTGGAGGGATCGACCCATTTCGTCATCGACTAGATCTCCTTTCGGACCGGTTTTTCGGTGCCAAAGGAAAGTGCTATTCCTAAATGTCTTCGTCATTTCGTCACGCATTGCAACGAAGGGTGAGCTGCCATCCGAGAATAAATTTGTTGCCGAAGAATTTGCATGAGGCTGGAGCTGCGACTGCAAGGAAGCATCCGCGAAAGCGATGGATTCACTCGCATGGGAAATTTCCTTCAAGAGATCGCTCCGTTTTCCGGCCAGGACAATTTCTTCTAAAGAATAACTAACAAATGCTTCTGAACCATAATCGAAGAATTCCCAGTTAAGTATTTTGACGCGTTCACGCCACAATCGCAAACGTTCTTTAACTGTCCTATGCAATAGTGCAGAAACAAAAGTCGGTCGCTTGGCTCCGAACGCTTCCTTTAGACTTAACCACATCGAGGCTACTGTCGAATTGTGTACTTCTAGTGCAGAGACTGTGTCCTCAAGAAAGTCATCCTTATTGAGTCGATGGGCGAACTGGTGGACAAGTTCAGAGACGTCTTCCAGTACAGGTGAGTCAGACAACGATTTCCCAAAACGCGAGTTAAATTCCGCCGTTAACTCAGCCATGGGAATTTTTTGGGTTGCATTTTCCAGCAGAGTTCCACTCGTTCGCCACTTTTGAATACAATCTTCCAATACAAATCGCACGAGATGATTACCAAGTTCTTGTTCAAATTCCGAATAGCGCAGCAGTGCCAGCTCTCGAAGGGTTTCATCGAATCGCTCTATCGATTTTTGTGTAGCGTTATTGACCAGAGAATTGCGATCGTCGGTTGGCGATCTGCCAACGAATTCCCGGTCTTCAAGAATCGTCAGGAATTGAGTCACCAGTTTTGCTGCATCACGGTACCGGATTACTCTTTTTGGCCAAAGTTCCTTTGGGCGAAAATTAACGAAAGTCTCCACCATGTCTAGTGGAGCTGGATCGGTAGATGTATCTGCCCGGCCTGCCTTACCAATGACCGATTCTACTTCGGGAAATCCTCGCAATAAACTATTTCGGGCTTTCAAATCATCAGCAACCTGAGTGATGCTGGCACGCGGCACGGTGATAGGCATATCAAGCATCGCGCCTTCGTCGAGGGCTGGCATGAAAGCCACTCCGATTTTAGGAAAATGATAGGACCACAGACCGATCAGAAGTAGGCTTGAGAGAGACAGAAGTTGCCAATGCCAACCACGCGTTGTTAGTACGGTAATCGCCGTAACTAACGCAAATACGCCCAAAAACAAGGATCGCCACGCGACCTCGGACGACCCCTGACCGATGATCGCTTGCATAGGGAAAATCCCGGCCGCTAGCAACAACAAAACAGCAAAACCCCACATCGCCAAGTTTCTACGTGGCAATGCCCAGGTGAGCAGTGGACGGTAAATGTTAATGAAACTTCGAACAATCCAATTATCTTCTTCACTTCGAAGTCTTCCTTTAATAAAGATCGGGATCAACGCAGGAACGACGGTGACCGATAAGATCGCGACCCCGATCATGGCAAAGCTCTTAGTGAATGCCAACGGATGAAAAAGCTTTCCTTCGCGCCCACTAAGCATAAACACGGGCACAAAGGACAAGAGCATGATCAGGATCGAGAAGAAGATCGGTCGACCAACGGTACGACAAGCAGGTATAACAAGCTCGCTTATATCACCTTTGACTTTGCGATCGCCAAAATGCTCCTTCAACTCGTGCGTCGCGTTTTCAGTCATTACGATGGCTTGATCGACAAGTATGCCAATCGATATGGTCAACCCTGCCAGAGACATGATGTTGGCTTGGATGTCTACAATTTGAAGTACTCTCAATAGCCACATCATCAAGAATGAGAACAAAACGGCGAGTGGCAACGTTATGCAGATCACAAAAACGCTTCGAACATGCATCAAGATCAAAAGAATAGCCACGGATGCGATCAGCATTTCATGCCACATGACCTCGGTCAATGTGTCAATAGCTCCGTGAATAAGTCGAGTTCGGTCGTAAGCGGCCACAATGCGCACGCCCGGCGGCAATCCCGGTTGCAGTTCTTGTATTTTTTCTTTGACTGATTGCGTAACTGCGAGTGGGTTTTGACCGTGGCGCATGAGTACCACACCTCCAGTTACTTCATTGCCATCTTTTTCAAAAACACTTCGGCGGAATCCAGGCCCTAAATGCACGTTAGCTACCGTTCCAACGTAAATCGGCGTTCCACGGACTTCGCGGACAACTGTGTTTTCGATATCGTCAATGCTGTCTATCCAACCGACACCACGGACGATGTATTCCGCATTGTTCTTTTGAATCACGCCGCCGCTAGCGGGTAAATTGCTTTGTGCGACCGCGGAAAGAACGTCTCCCAGTGTCAGTCCATAGGCCCGTAGGTCTTCCGGACGGATATCGATTTGGTACTCGAGAGGAGTCCCTCCGACGATTCCAACGTCCGAAACTCCTTTTGCTGCGTTGAGCTGTGGTGCAATGTAAAACTTGTTCAGAGCCCAGAGCCGTCCGGAGTCCGTCGCAGATTTTGAATCCGCTTCCACCGTATACCAATAAATTTGGCCGAGAGCAGTTGCATCAGGTGCAAGATAAGGAACAACATCCTGCGGCAGGAAGGTGTTGGATTGTGTAAGTTTCTCGGTAACACGCTGTCTCGCAAAATAAAAGTCGATTTCATCCTCGAAGATGATAGTAATCATCGAAAAATTGAATTCCGACGACGATCGAACGGCCCGTACACCGGCAAGCCCTTGCAGCTTCCGAGAAAGCGGATAGGTAATCTGGTCTTCGATTTCGCGTGGACTTCGGCCCATCCAATCCACGAAAACAATAACTTGGTTTTCGCTCAAATCTGGAATCGCATCGACCGGGGTATTTGCGGTTGCGTAAATAGCAGCAATCGTAAGGGCTCCCGTGATAATCAATACGAGAAAGCGGTTGCGAACCGACCATTCGATAATTCTTTCAATCACGCTTAGCTCCCGACAATTTCTGAGCCATTCCCAAAGTGGATTGCGGATCTTCCAATGCGGATTCGCGACATCCGTCACAGCAGAGGAAAATCGGCTTGCCCTCTATCATGAGTTTGATTGGTGTACCCATAGAACCAAGTCGATTTTGTGTCAGCACAACACAGAATTTTTGCTTCTCAACCATTTCGCGATCATCTCGCGACATTTTTGCAAGAATTAATTCGATTTTTGCATCTGGATCTTCGGGTGTAGACGGTCGCACATTCGTAACAGCGCTTTTATTGGTGGACGAACCACCACTTCCGCCAAAGTAGATTGATCCAGCCGAAGGATTAAGTCTTGTTTCGGCATCAACCAGAAAAGAGCCCGAAGTTACAATGCGTTGCAATGGATCCAAGCCTTTTAGCACAGGGAAATAGGGCACTTCATTCGGCCCATGCATTTTCGGGCCAAGTTGAACTAGCACTCCTTCAAAAACGTTGGGCTCGCTTTCGCGATAGACGATCTTCTGACTTCCAGTATCAATGACGGAACTTTGCGGTATGGCCAGCAGCTCGCCACGTTTCAGGTGTTCGGCCCGCTCGCCAACCGTTGCATCGAGGCCCGCCAACATCGCCCATTGCTCATGTGGAACTTTTAAGGTTACAGTTGCGGCGCTACCTGGTCGCAATTTGTGGTGCGGATTGTCGAGTTCAAATCGAACAGTAACTGTGCGAGTTTGTTGATCGACATGAGGGTAAACGAAGGACAAAACACCGTGAAACACCTCGTTAGGAAGAGCCTTTGTCGTTGCTGTGACGGGCAAGGTATTGGCTATTTTGGGATCGTGAACGCCAGCGAGATTTTCGGGAAGGAAATGAAGGTCATCCTCGTAGATCTGTGCTTGTATCCAAACTGAACTCAAGTCGGCTACGTCGAAGAGCGGCATTCCTTCTTGAATGTATTGTCCTTCACGGACGTACTTTCGAATAACATGTCCGTTGATTGGCGACTGGATGGTGAGATGAGTACTGCTTTCGCTCGAGCCTAGGACGTCTTCGATCTGAGTGCGGCTCACGCCTAGCAATTCCAACCGCGTTTGTGTACTTGCTAAAAGCGCTATATTATTCGTTTTTTTTGCGTCGAGTAAGCTCTTCATGGCAACAACTAACTCGGGACTGTAAACCGATGCGAGCGGATCTCCTTTCTTGACCATTTGACCGGTTTGGTTGGCAATAAGCTTATCGATTCGACCTCCAAATCGAGCTGAAATTCCGCGTTGAAGGCTTTCGTTAAATTCTATGTATCCTGCCGCTGTAATTTCTTTTTCAAGCGCAACGTAACTCACCTCAGTCGTTTGCACGCCTGCAAGTACGACGCGATAAGGGGAAAGTTGCACACGGCTAACAACTCCATCTGGTAACGCCTCAATCACTCCATTACCCTTAATGCGTTTAGACAAAGGCATAAAGCAGATTGGACACTTGTCTTTGGAATTGTCTCGCACAACCGATGGATGCATTGGACAAAACCATTCGAAAGCGTTGCCGTCGCCATTGGCAGTCGTCGTGGGACGGGTCAATTTCTCGTAGTAGGCAACCAAAAGGTCCCATTGAGTAACAGCCAAACCAATCACCACCAAGATGCCGACGAATCGCAATCGGGCGAGGTTGACCAGCACAATGAAGTCAAACCACCACCACCATTTTCTCCACCCTTTGAGATGGCTGGGCGCATATAGGCCACCTCTATCCGTAGCTGCGTATTCCGGATTACTTTTTCGGGGATCTGATTCGTCGGACATAATATTTCTTGGTAATTACACATGAAAAGACTTATGGTCTGCGACTCCGCAGACCATAAGCCAAAACTCATTTTTTCTTAGTATCGACGACCGCTGTTGCGTTCAGGCTTGGGCAATAGATACAACGGTGTGTTCGAACGTGAGGAAGAACTACCCCGGTTGCTGTAATACGGAACAGTACGGTTCATCGAAGTAGAACCGTAGGCTGGGGCAGAGCTAAACGCCTGTGTAGATGTTGGCTCATACGAAAACCGTCGGTAGCCTTCCGCAGTCGCTTGCGTACTTGGAATTGTCATTGGCATCGCCATTGTCGGTGCCGGCACGGCACTCGCAGAAGGGGCACACGAACATTGGCCATACGCGGACGATGTATTCGCAATGCCACTAAAACTTAGTACCGCTGCAAACATAACTACTGAAAACTTTTTAAACATGATTCTCTACTTTCGTAAAACAATTGGAAAGGATTTTTAGACGCCGTAGAGGCAGCTACTATCGCTCGTAAAACGGAACGTTCCACGAGGAAGCTGAGCCTTGGCGGATAGTTTTGTCGGCGGGAAGTCGTCCCGTAGACGCATTCGCACAAGTCGTATGTAAGACATCGCGTTGTAACAAACAGCGTGATACCGCATCCAGTTGCGATTCAAGGTTCGAAAGAGATTGGCAGTCGAAGAATCAACATCAGGTTTTTTCACCCGTCTGAAGACAACGATACCAATTAAGATTGGCTCAAATCAGCAAACGCTGATAAAGTTTTAATCGCTCTCGTGGCGGAGCAAAAACCCAGAATCGAGCACGTTCCATATTTTCCGGGCGCAGTAATTCTTGGAACAAAAAAACATGATCCCAGGCAGGAAAACCAGAATCAATTTCCAAAGAATTCGCTTCGGTCAAGGTCGCCGGTATTAACTCAAGATGGCGACAACAACCGGGGGAAGTAGAAGTTACCGAACAGGCAGAAGATTTGGTCAAATTGCAGTCTGGACAGGAATGGTCGCAACAGGTGCGGACAGAACCAGATTTCGCACAACAAGGGCTTGCCGCCGTGCGATCGGCAATTTTGTCATCACTCTTCCCGTGGCAGCAAGCGCGACCACCGCAGAAAAGTTTAAAATGGCCATCCATGCAAATGCAACCTGCTGATACTCGACCGTTGATGAGTATCAACGGAATAAGCATCAGCAGATGGAATTTCCTCAGCAATGGAAGATGGCGATTCATAACGCTGTTACCGAAAAATTCTGCGGAAGACCATATGCTTATCAAATCCTGATTGTAACGATTTATTTTCCTTCGACGCTGTTACTTAAGTCTAGCGTCCTATCGGTGTCGATCAATAGGCACTACTACGACGAAAAAACAGACCTCTTGTTTGGGGTTGCGCTGCTAATAGGATGCCATGAGATCAAATTTGCTTCACCAATTGCTGACTTTTGTCAAAATCGTGTTGGGACTGCAGTGATAATCTGGACGCCTTCGCGACTGTGTGGGCTGCGAAGTTTCTAAGGGGGATTCCGCTTATTCTACCGCCTTTTAAAGTTTAGGGACGATATGGACACATGGAGGACTTCTTCGAAAGCCTGACGCTTCGTTCGTAAATAATAATTGGATAAAGACATGAGAACGACGGTTAAATGTCACACGTTGCACGCGGTACAAGTGCTCGTGACATGCAGCATTCCCATTGTTTACATGGTCGGCTGCCGAACTACCAACCTCCATGTTGCGAAATCGCACGAATCCAGGTCGACAACGCAAATCGAAGCTCCAAACCTTGTTTTACAGGATAAAAGGGATACTCCAGCCTTCAATTCATTGAATCAAGGCAACGTCGCACAGGTGAGTTTTGAACGCCCAGTAAGTGATGATTCGACAAACGCAGGCAATTCTGAAACCGAACCGCCGCAATCTCACGAAGTGACTCTCTCGCAGCTTATTGACGAAGTGCATTCGGTGAATCCCACTCTGGAAGCGATGACCGCCGCGTGGCAGGCAGCAATTCAGAGAATACCGCAGGTCAGTTCTCTCGAAGATCCCGTATTCGGTTCAACAATCGCTCCCGGATCATTGGGGTCTAATAAAGTGGAGCCCGCTTATTCATTTGAACTTTCGCAAAAGCTCCCTTGGCACGGTAAACGATCACTCCGTGCGGTTGCCGCTCAAGCGGAAGCCGTTACAGCATCACAAGACGTTAAAACAGCGCGTGACAAATTGACCGAGGTTGTTCAGTCGGAATTTTGGGAATTGTATTTGTCTGAGAGACTGTCGGAGCTCAATTCTCAGAATTCGGCCCTCCTTATATCGATTCGGGCCAACGCCGAGAATCGGTATAGCACAGGACTAGTGACGGAACGGGATGTTTTGCAAGCCGACGTGGAAATAGCGAATTTGGAACTGCGAACCATTGAACTGAGTCGAATGAATCGTATCGCGAAAAGCAATCTTAACGCGCTCCTGCGCCGTAACCCAACCGATGAATTGACAATAGCCTCGGATCCCATCTACATGGACGAACCGCTTGAGGATCTTGAATCGATGATTCAATTATCAGTTAGCCACCGACCAGAGGTTAAGGCCAATGCGATGAAGATTCAAGCCGACCGCGCAAGACTCGAACTAGCCCGCATGCAATTTTATCCAGACACTGACATTTTTTATCGCCACGATACTTTTTGGCAACCACGTGCAACTCAAAGCGATCTCCGCGAGCAAGTAGGTGTTCGGTTGAATTTGCCGATTTACCATAAGCGATTGAATGCGGCGGTTTGTGAAGCTCTTAAGCGAACTGCGGAGTCCCAAGCCGAATACGATCAACTTTTACTTGAAATTCAAAGAGATGTACAAGCGGCCTGGGAGCGAGTACTCGAATCGCAAAAAACAATTGCACTCTATTCCGAAAAATTGATTCCGATCGCTGAAAATAATGTCACCGTAGTCAGCTCGAACTATGACAATTCTAAAAGTACCTTCGGGGAATTGGCAATCGCCCAACGTCAGATGATCGAGTTCAAGGAGCGACACATTGTGGCGAAAATAGAGTTAAAACGTAGAGTCGTAATATTGAACCGTTTAGTTGGCAGAACGATTCCAAATGCCGAACAAAATCGGAAAGCAGAATAATTACCTTCTCGAATTGAAGGCAATTATTCCAAGAAAAAAGAAAAAGGGATGAAGAAAACCGAATCTGAGATCATCAAACACCTGGTTGGTTTTCAGCTTGTCGACGTCTGTTGATCTGCTTAACAGGATTGCGAGCATTTAACAGCGAGTCAACATTGTTGCTCGGATTTAGGTTTTTTTGAAAGGGTGTTGCAATGAGTTCTGTAAGTTCCCGATGGGTTTTGTCGCTCTCACTCGCTGCTTTTACAGGCAGTCACGTCTCTAGCGTTTTATACGCTAACGACGACAATAAAGGAAAGGTCGGACACAAGCACGACGCGGCGAATGTCGAAAAGGAAATTTCAGAGACGCTTGCGAAGCTTTCTCCAGAAGATCGGAAGCAAGCAGAATCACAGCGTTTTTGCGTAGTAATGGAGTACGCAAGACTAGGATCCATGGGCGCACCCATAAAGCAAATGATCGAGGGCAAGCCTGTTTTTGTCTGTTGCAAGGGATGTATCGAATCCGCGGTCAAAGGTGGGAAGGACACGCTTACAAAGGCTGCAAAATTGACAAAAGTATCAGCTGTTCTCGCCAAACTATCGCCGGAAGAGAGGACCGCAGCGGAAGCTCAAAAGTATTGCGCTGTGATTGATGGCAGTTTCCTTGGAGGGATGGGAGCCCCGATTAAACTTGTCATGAACGGCAAGCCGGTTTTCCTGTGCTGCAGCGGATGTACAGAAAAGGCGCAAGCAAACCCGACTGCTACTCTCGCGAAAGTTGAGAAGTTGATAAAAGCAGGCCTGGACCACGAGCATGGGGATCATGATCACGCTCCGACCAAGAAATAGCTATTCGAATGTATCTAGATCTTCAGCTTAATTATCACCGTGTTACATCCGGTGATAGGTAGTCTTCGGCGAGAGGAATGGAACGTTTGGACTTCTCTTTTCCATTGACGTTCCAGTTCACAAACGCCGTCGATATCGTAGTGACACTTACCCTCCAACCCAATTGCTCACAGCGTTTTCTACGTTATCGGAATGTTTGTCGTGATTGCAATCATGGCTTTCCTGTCCTTCCACTTTCTTGAGACGCATTTTCTTCGATCTAATAAGGTCTTCGAGTATCGTCGCGAAGGCGTGACCGATTGAACTTCTAGTATCATTGGATCTGTCGGTCGTCGTGGCGGTGGCAGGTGTAAGTCGTTCGAAGTTTGCCTGTGTGGTCCATGCAGCGAGCCCCTTGGCCGTAGTTGATCTGCACCTCTTGCCCGGCTTCCACTTCGATGCGACGAACAGGAAGCTTTTGCCCACGCTATATCGCAGTTCGCAAACTTCGCTGAAATGCAACTCTGCCGTCCTTTCAAGCGTTCGCAGCTTATAATTTAGGCAAGCCGTGTTCAATTGCTCCGCATCGACAAGATTTCATAATTTTCTTAATCCTGGCAGTCATTGGAGTTAACGCACTTCCATCTACGTGGTGCGAACCGTTCGGCACGGGCTTTGTTCTTACGGGTCGACAGGATTCGAATTCGTAGCTTCCTTCGATTCCGACGCACCAATAATTATCGCCGGGGCCGACAGGATGTTTCGAACTTTACTGTGTTTTGCACTTTTTGCATTTGGCCTTGCCTTAAATCCGGAACGCATCTCCGCCAATGTAAATTCACATCAGTTGGCATCGGAATGGTTTGAGGTAGAGAGCTATCAGAACGGGCCCTCCGCGAGCCAAGTATTAGCTCTGTGTGAAGACCTTCGAAGTGAACTGTTCCGTGTTTGGGGTGGTAATGTCATTATGTCGAAATGGGAGCCACGCTGCAAAATCCGTCTGCACCCAACTCGTGTAAGTTACGTGCGCAAGGTTGGCTCCAATAGTGGGCAAACAAGTGGATGCAGCCAAATTCAATTGCAGTCGGGAAAGATTGTTTGTCGTGAAATCGATCTCCTAATCAACCTAGCGGGCGAACTACCTGCGCTTCCGCATGAGTTAACGCATGTAGTGCTGGCAGATAAATTCCGCGGTAAGCAGCCGCCTCATTGGCTCGACGAAGGCATTGCCATGCTAGCCGATACAACCACAAAGCAAAATCTTCATCACAGAGATTGCAATGAGGCAATCATGTCGGGTAGAGCAATTCCGATCCGCCAACTGGTTACCCTAGAATCATTCTCATCGCCCCAACAAATGCCTGCGTTTTACGGTCAAAGCCTCTTACTAGTCCGAATGCTCGCAGAACGAGATAGCCCACATAAAGTTATCGAGTTTGCTAACGATTCCCTCAACCAAGGAATGGAGGCGGCTCTGAAGCAGCACTATGCAATTGACAGTATCGATCATCTAGAAAAAGCGTGGCGAGCTTATATGTTTCAACCGCCCACGACAAAGACTCGGGGATCGGTCGTGATGGTGAAATTCAAACCATAGATGCACCGTCGGTCATTAGAGTACCTTCGCGGATCGGCCTCTGAGTACCGCCACGCTTCCTTACGTAGCGGCAGTCAAATCATGATTCAATTCGTCGGCCGGAACAGCTGAGGAATAGTCGCGGCGAGCAACGCAAAGGGTAAGCTCGGACAATTTGAACTTAGACACGAACCGCGAATTGGAAATGGATCTGGCATTACGCATTGTTCCCGGCATCGGTGGGCCAGCTTGTGTCCACAGTTGTGCCGCATCCCTCCTCGCTAGTGATAGCTACCGAACCGCCATGCAGTTCGATGATTGTTTTCACGATCGACAGACCTAAACCGTGTCCACTTTGCCCTTTACGAGCACCGCCTCCGGAGTAAAGTCGATCAAAAATGAATGGTAAATCATGCGACGTTATACCAGTCCCATTGTCTTTCACTAGGACCCGGATACTGTTCGACTGTGCTTCAGCGCAAATGTCGATCCTACCACCTCGAAGTGTATGTGCGAGTGCATTATTGATTAGATTACCGATGACACGTTGGAAAAGAGTTCTATCGGCGAACATATCGACATCTGCTGAGGTCACGGAAAGACTCACCCCGCAATCTTCGGCAGCTAGGCCATAGAATTCCTGAATCGTGGCGAGCTCCTCTCGAATGCGAAGTTTCTCTCGCTTTAGGCAAGACTTTGGCTGATCGCCGCGAGCGAGGAACAACAGGCTGTCGACTAGTCGCGATAGTCGAATGGATTCCTCCAGGCACGATCCGAGGACATCTTTATACTCTACGTCTTGTCGATTCTTCGTAAGCGTGACTTCTATCTCGCCACGTAGGTTATGCAATGGAGTCCGAAGCTCATGGGCTATATCACCTGAAAAGCGATTTAGTCGTTCGAAGGATGTTTGAAGGCGGTCTAGCATTCCATTGAATGTCGTTGCTACCAGTTTCAGTTCGGCCGCATACATAGCCGAATTAAGACGCTGTTGCATTCGGTTAGAACCGATACTTGCGGCTAAATCCGAAAGTTCCTTCAAAGGTTGCAACCCACGGCGAACAATAACGACTCCGCCCGCCGCGCAGGCAAGAGTTGCTGTAAAAAGCATTAAGTAGAGCTGTTTCCGATACCGAGTCAAAAAAGTTGACTCTTGTCTTCGGTCAAGCGCAGCCTGGATTGCGATTTGCATTCCTGAGGGTAGTGTTCCGGGGCGAGCCATAAAATGCCACTCGCTTGACTCTCCATTCGATTCAACAGGGTCTCGAAAGTTGGTCGTTGGCCATGGAACTTCGTCGCTACCTCGCATCGAAGCCAACACACTTCCGTCTGAACCAAATACCCGCATGACAATTTTTAACGTCGAAAGATCCTGCGCTGACTCTCCCCAAAAAGAATTAAGTTCCGCCAAGCCGTCTGCCTTCATTGCAAGCCGTGATTCAACATCAGTTATGCGTGCAGACACAAACTCTTCATCTTCGCGGTCGAGATACGAAACCAGGATGTAATATGAGTAGGCAGTCGTTGCTCCAATTAGCAAAAAGGCAAGCACTGTGTACCAAACAGTCAACCAAATTGTCAGGGACCATTGGCTTCGACCGCTATTCGCGAACTTCAAGGACATAGCCCGCTCCTCGAACTGTATGAATCAATTTGCATTCGAAAGGATCATCTACTTTCAGCCTTAGTCGACGAATATGCACATCGACAACGTTAGTGTCGCTGTCGAAGTTCATATCCCAGACTTGCTCCGCAATGAGAGTCCTCGACAGGACTTCCCCTGAACGACGCATCAGTAGAGACAGCAACGCAAACTCCTTGGGGGAGAGCTCAACTCTCTGTCCCATGCGTTGCACTTTGCGACTCATAAGCTCGACGGTTAGATCACCAACTGTTAGCTCCTCTGGTAGACGCGGTGCGCCGCGTCGAAGGATCGTTCGAATCCGTGCGAGGAGCTCGGAAAATGCGAAGGGCTTAACGAGATAATCATCTGCGCCGAGTTCCAGCCCACGAACACGCTCTGGAATACTGTCCCTTGCAGTCAAGAATAGCACTGGCAGACTACTACCCGAATCACGGAGTTGACTAAGCAACGACCAACCGTCGCATCCAGGAAGCATGACGTCGAGTATTGCAACATCGTAAGAGTCTGACATTGCCATTTGCAATCCTTCTCGTCCGTTGGTTGCAATATCTGCAATAAAGCCCTGTTCCAGTAGCCCTTTCGACAAATACTTTGCGGTTTTCGATTCATCTTCGACAATCAACACACGCATCAAGCACTCCACGAGCTTTTGATCGGGAAATGACTGCATTATACCCTCCAAAAGGAATCGCCAAATCAAAATGACAAGACTGTCATCTGCCCGTCATCATCTTGCCATCTTGCATTGGTAAACTGTCACGACGTTGATGACTGTACCTTGGGCCTTAAAAGTAATTTCCGACCAGGATGAAAACCATGCAACGGGACTATCAAAAGTCGAATCGCCAGGGATTCACACTGGTCGAGTTGCTGGTTTCGATATCGATTATCGGTGTCCTAGTGGGATTATTGTTGCCAGCTGTCCAACAAGCTCGCGAAGCGGCCCGACGCATGCAATGTCAGAACAATCTCAAGCAGATCGGTCTTGCTTTCCAGAACTACCACAGCAGCCTTCGCAAATTCCCACCCGGTTACATCTCGAACGTCAATAGTACGGGAAATGAAATCGGTGCTGGCTGGGGGTGGGGCACGCTGTTGTTGCCGCAGCTAGAACAATCTGCTCTCTACAATCAAATCAATTTCACTTTTGGAATAGAGCATCCGCTCAACAGTGTTCACAGGCTCCAAAGGTTGCCGACTTTCCTGTGTCCATCTGACAATGCACCGGATCGCTGGCAAGTGGAAAATCGGGATCTCGCATCGGGGGCATTTTTGGCAAACATTTGTGAGGTTGCCCCTTCGAACTACATCGGAATGTTTGGAACTTTTGAACCAGGCGTTGGTGGCGATGGAGTCCTTTTCCGGAATGAATCACTCAGCTTTCAATCGATAACCGATGGAACGTCTACTACTTTGCTTGTTGGCGAACGTGGATTTCGGCTTGGCTCAGCAACTTGGACAGGAGCCGTAACAGGTGCGGTAATTGTGCCCGATGGAAGCGATGGCGTTGGAACGGGACCACCCGAGTCGGCATCAAGTTTAATCCTGGGCCATTCTGGCGACGGCTTCAGCCCGGGGGAACGCCGCTCGCACGTCAATCAGTTCTACAGTGAGCATCAGGGCGGCGTCCACTTCCTATTCGTTGACGGGCATTTCAGTTTTATTAGCACTTCTACCGACTATCGAGTGTATCAGGCGTTGAGTACCCGTGCTGGCGGCGAAACGATTTCCGCCGACTATTGATTGATCTTATGTTTAAACTGGAGAAAATGATGAAGAGAGTTGTTTTGTTTGCGTCGTTGGTTCTAATTTTTATGGCTGGATGTGGCGAGTTCCTTGAAAAAACCGAGATGGTGCCAATTGAAAAAGTCCCAGAAACGGTGATGAAGGTGGCCAAGGAAAAGCTTCCAGGCGTGAAATTTGAGTCTGCTTGGACGGAGAAAGTCGGTGGGAAAACGGTTTACGAAGTCAGAGGAAAATCTGCCGATGGGAAAACACGAGATATCAAAGTTTCTCCGGACGGTACGGTTTTGGAAGTCGATTAGAAACGACATTGACGTCATCGTGATTAGAGCCAACTTGCGAAGTACAGTGTGCATTGTCAATGATCGATGGTTGGTCGATCGAAATTTTAATCGCAGGGACCAACCTGCGATGGGGT
>JANPNA010000268.1:0-17763 GCA_031427235.1 Pirellula sp. | reverse complement strand
TAATAATTTGGGCTGTAGGTATTTTATCTTGCAAAATATCCCTGTGCGGCAGGATCTTTTCCAAGAACCACTACCCAAGAATTAAGGTGTGAAGGCGCAATAGGCTCTGGCCTGGAGTGACGTTTTGCACGAATCCTCGTTCCCCCCATTGCCATTTGGTGGGGCAGCAGCGAACATTTTAGGAATAAGATCCTTGTTCGGCGGGCGGCAGATTGGAGTATCTCAACCCGCAGCGTAAGCAAGGGACCCTGTCGTAGGTCCCTCACTTACGTATCGGGTTATGATGGGTGGCTTTTACATCGCCTAATCGACGAAGTCCCGATGTCGCACACTCCGGAACAGCCGAAATTTGCAGAGACCATAAACCATGAGTACTAATCCAACAATGGTCGAACGAACTGCCGGGCAAATTATTGCCGACGAGTTTATGATCGCCCGCGCAAAAATCGTCGAATTGGCAGCCACTCTTGATCGCATCGAACGGGCCACTGGTGACGTTGAGGATTCCAAGAACATGCAGCTTCTGGTTCAAGGAATGCATATTTTGTGCGACGACGAAGTGGAGAAAGCCAAACGCGTTCAATTGCTGATGAGCCGACATTACGATCCCAAGTGGCAATCTCAGATGTCCATCGAAAAGAAAGTTAGCTAGTTACATGGATTACATCGATCCCCATTTGCATATGGTCTCTCGCACCACGGATGACTATGAAACATTAGCCAGAATGGGCTGCGTGGCCATCAGCGAGCCAGCTTTTTGGGCCGGTTTCGATCGAGGTAGTGTCGATAGTTTCCGCGACTATTTTCGTCAGCTTACCGAATTCGAACCCAAGCGGGCAGCCCAGTACGGTATCACTCACTACACTTGGTTGTGCATCAATGCCAAAGAGGCGGAAAACGTGACGTTGTCTCGCGAAGTGATCGCGATGATACCGGAATTCCTCGAATGCAAAAACGTATTAGGAATCGGCGAGATCGGGCTGAACAAGAATACACGCAACGAAGCGACGATTTTTTTGGAGCACGTCGACTTGGCCATGAAGTACCAACAGCAAATCTTGATACACACGCCGCACCTGGAAGACAAATATCAAGGGACGCGGATGATCCTAGACATGCTGATGGGGGACTCCCGAATCGATCGATCGCGAGTCTTGGTCGATCACGTCGAGGAGCATACGATCGAGCATGTACTCGAAAATGGATTCTGGGCTGGCATGACCCTCTACCCAGTCAGCAAGTGCACGCCCCAAAGGGCAGCCGACATGATCGAGCGCTATGGACCGGAGCGTCTAATGGCAAATTCGGCAGGTGATTGGGGACCAAGCAAACCGACTGCGATCCCCGATTTAATCATGGAACTCAAGAAACGTGGACATACCAAAGAGCTCATTCAACGGGTTGTCTACGACAACCCGAAAATGTTCTTCTCGCAAAGCATACCATTCGTCCATGGGTAAAAGGTATAAGCCTCAAGCCTCACCTATGTCCACCTTGATCTTCATTCGGACCTGCCACCGCGGCGGGACTGCCGTCCAAGGATGCTAAGTACGCGACCAAGTCCCTCAGTTCCCGTTTGTTGAGGTATTTCAATAAATCCACGGGCATCGACGAAAGACCTTTCTTGCGTTCCTCGATCGAGTCTTTCCTGACCTGGATCAAGGCACCCTGCGCGTCCATCAGTGTCAAACTGGAATCGTTTTCCGATTTGAGAATTCCGGAGATCGTCTTTCCATCATCGTCCAAAATCACCACCGTCTCAAAGTTTTGGGCAATCGCTGAGTTGGGGGTGACAATCGCTTCCAAAAGATACTCACGCGTTTTTTGAGGACCGAGAGCGCTTAAGTTGGGACCGACTTCTCCGCCGGTAGTGCCGACTTTGTGACAACGGACACACGAAAGACTACTGCGAGTAAAGAATAAAGATCGCCCTTGAAGGACATCTCCACCGTCGATGCAATCCTCGAAGTATTTTTTCGGATCGGATTCCCTGAGTTTTTCAAGACTCTCAAGCCTGTCCAAAAGTTTCTGGTCTAAATCAGGGTCCAGCTTTCCCTTGGCAGCCTCGACGACATTCACCCAGCAATCTCGCTCGAGCGTACCTGCCAAGTACGCGTCGACTCCCTGAGCAATCAATCCCTTCGCGGTTGAATTGGACATACTACCTAACTGATCCCAAGCAAATTGGCGTTCGCTGAATATTTTCGAGCCGATAGCGAGTTGCAAGTTTTTGGTAGCAAGCTCTGGAGTCCTGCTAACCTGGTACGCCATGCTGGCCATCCGAACCTCCACGTTCGCATCCTTTATTAGTTCTTCGATAAAGGGTTGAATCGAATCCGGTGCTAGGCTCGTAAGAGCGCGGATGGCTACACCGCGTCGCGTCCCCTCCGCGTTCGTATCTCGCGCCGTAGCCAAAAGAATCTTAGCTATTTCAGTCAATCCGGCTTTGGCACCGACGTCCAGAAATTTGTCTCGAACTGCTTGTGGTGTCGCCGAGAGTTCTTCGATGCGTTCACGCAGCACCTTCTTAGCCGTCTCGGGGTTTCGATCGCTTAACGGTTGATGCCGATTCATGACCCGGTCACGATTGCCTGGCTTTGCCCAGTTGGCCAGCATATCCAGGGCTTCGATTCGCATGGAGTCTTTGCAGGTAGAGCGAGCCGCAAAATTCGCTAGCCTTACCGCATCTTGCTCACGCCCCAAACGGAAACTCGCGTTGAGAACTCGACTTACCACGGCGTCGTCCGTATCCGAGGCAACTGCCAGCTCAGCCAAGGCTGGTAGTTGGCTGTGCAATTGCGGTACATCATGCACGGCTCGAACAGCATCTTTCTGAACTTTGGGAGAGCTGTCCGAAAGGAAAGAAAAAACGATTGGGTTGGCTTGCTTGCGAAGAGCGACAACGGCTGCGAGTCGCACCGCTTCACTCGAATGAGTCTTTAGCGAGACCAGTTTAGAGTAGTCTTTTACCCCAGTCATCCCCATGATTCCAGCATGCCTCAGGATAGGATCGCGGTTGTCATTTTCTGCCAGCACATTCACGATCCCGTCCAAGGCATCATCCGCGCCCAGAAGCCCGATCGCCATGCAACTCGCCGCTTTGATGATGGCGGAGTCTTGCTTGAGCAATTCAGCAAAGCGGGGCAAGGCGGATTTGTAGCCACCATCCGCAAGCGCTTCCATCGTGCGAGTCACGACCATTGGATCGGATTGAGACAAGGCCTTGACCATGGCCTTGGCGACGAGTTCATCATTTGGCTTGGCGCGAAGCAATTGTCCTAACCCCCAAACGCTATGCAGACGCTTCAACAGCGATGCATCGGTTTGTTGCAGCGTTGAAATGAAAACGTCTCGATTTCCTCGACTTACAAGTTCCCATTGGGCTTCGAGTCGAACTCGGCGATCGGCATGGTCGAGCAGCGAGGCTAACTCGGCTTGACGACGCGACTTCATTCCATCGCGAAGGAGGAGTCGCGTGTTCTTTACCAGGTCGCTTGCCTGAGCTTGCGGATCCGCAAATCGGTAAATTCGGCCCTTGTTTTCACCCTTCCAGCCATTGACCCAGTCGCTGACGTACATGCCCCCGTCCGGTCCAAACTCCACGTCGGTCGCTAAGATATTCCAGACAAACTCCTCGTTGCTCTTGAGTTCGAAGAAGGCACCCTTGGGATTCACTTGGATCATTCGAACGCCGCTATTGGAGGCTTGACCGCGGAAGTCGCATAGAAAAAAGGCGTTTGCAAACGCGTCTGGTTGTCCGCTCTTTGCTGTCAGTCCGGTACCCGGATAGCAGGTTAGCCCGGACGGTCCGTCCGCTAAGTTTGCTATGGGCGGTACCGTGTAGGCTGGGGAGTCCTCGCTAAAGGGGTACCAAATCTTTTCCCGGTTGAACGGGCCGCGATCGCTGATGTACTGGTACATCATTCGCCAGCCCGTGTCGCCGCCTCGAACCACGAAGACCCAGCGGGCTTTATCACCGGAGTCCGAGTTGTTGTCGCCGGTGAAAAGATTTCCAAAGTCATCAAAGGCGAGTTCTTGCGGATTGCGAAGGCCACTGGCGATAACTTCTAGCTTGGAGCCATCCAGCTCACAACGAAAGACTGCACCGCTTTCGGGGTTAGCGATGAGCCCACTGGGTGTTTCAACATGATATCCACGATCCCCAATGGAAAAGTAAAGGCGACCGTCCGGTCCGAGGATCAGACCGTGCATGTCGTGGCCACGGAAGGCGACACGAACTCCAAATCCATCCGCGAGGACGATGCGCTCATCGGCAATGCCATCGTCATTCTTGTCTACTAGCGCCCAGAGCTTGGGTATGTTCGTGTAGTAAATTCGGTCGCCGCGGACTAGTGCGCCTGCTCCCGTCCCCTCTTCGATGCCGTTGAAACCGGATGCGAAGACCGTTGCTTTGTCCGCATGAAAGTCCCCGTCTGTATCGATCAGTATGCGAAGAATATCGTCCTTGGTTTCGTACTCCGCAGCCTTGTCCCCTAGTTGTTCGCGATGGTAGCGAATTCGGTCAGCCACGGTTTCGGCGGCCAAGTCGGCAGAAAGCCATTTCGCATCGTGTCCTCGGTTGTCGGTCACCCCTATTTCTTGCCGATAACTTTCGCAGACAACAACTCGCCCCCGATGGTCGATCGTAAATGCGACCGGATTGCCGACCATGGGCTCGGCTGCAAAAAGCTCACAAGTAAATCCTGCAGGCTTTTTGAAAGAGCCGATGGCGGTGGTGGCTTCGTCAGACTTTTCGACTAGCTGTGGGACTTCTGCCTTTGGACGTTTGGGGGTGTCGTCTGCTCGGGCATGATCCAAAACGGGACAAGCAATCGCGATTGCGAAACCGAGCCACTTGCTCGTATTGTTCCAGGCGATTGAGCGATTTCGCGGTGAGTTCGGTGAAAACGAAGCCATGAGTGCGCCTTGGTCTGCTGAAAATTCCAGGGTGGGTTTTGCTATCGCCTTGAATGGTATTTTGGATTGCTCAAAATGCCAATGCTCAAATCCCGATTGGAAGGATTGTTTCGATTGTTTTGGTAACAAGAATTCTAGAGGCAGATTGCGAATCGATCGATTTTTCGATCGGCTGTTACCGAAGATAAAACTTGAGTCGTAATGGTTCATCATCCCGATTGATGAACTATGTTTTCTTTGCGGCATGGACGCCTAATCGAATTTCAGCAACCGTTGGGTTGACTGAATCAAAACCTTTCGAGGCGTCCCGTTATGCGTTCAAAGTCCATTCTATTACTCGTTATCGCACTTGGGTGCGGAGTTGTCGCGTCCGTTGCGGTCAGCCAAGTCGTTCTCGACCAGAAGAACCGCGCTGTAACTCAGACCGTTCCGATCCTGGTTGTCGCCAAAGAGATCTCCGCTGCGACCAAAATACCGCCTGATAGCATTCGCATTGAACAGTGGCCTGTGGATCGAGTTCCCCTAGGTGCCATCGCTGATCCGAAACTGGTCGAAAATAAATTCACCAAGCAACGCATCTATCCCGGTGAACCGATCATCGAAGCGAAGCTTTCTTCGAAAGGCCGAGACTTTATCGTTCCCGAGGGATACCGTACCTTTGACATCGGGGTCAAAGATGAGACGGGAGGTGGTGGTTACATTGGACCTGGCGATCACGTTGACGTTTACGGGTATTTCGATAAAGGGCCTCGAGTCAAAGCCGCCAAGAGCGTCAAAGTCATGGAGAATTTGGAAGTTGTTATGATCGATGGGGTCGCCGTCGTCGATCCCGAGGTAACTAAACAGAAGAAGTCGAGCACGATACAACTGCTCGTAAAAGATTCGCAGTACATCGTTCTGGACACTGCCTCGAATCTCGGAAAACTACGACTGGCCCTGCGTCCGCCGTCACCAGTCACCGCAACAGGTACTCAAACTGACGACGGTGAAAAGTTTATCCAATGGTTGAAGGAATCCGAGTCCTCCAAGAGCGAAAACTCAAATATCGAAAAGTCCAATATTGAATCCGTGGTTCTTGAGCCTGCACCCTCGGTCGACAAACCCGAAAAACACGAGATGGTCATCGTCACCCCAAACAAGTCCACGATGTACCGATTTAGCGAAGGCAAATCGTTACCCCAGAAAATCGACATGGACCAAGCAGCTCCTGTGGAGAACCCTGCCCTAGGTGACGAACAGAGCCAAAATCTCCAAAAATACTCCAAATCGGCAGGCCAAAAGAATTCGATGACGACCCTTGACTCAACCCCTTCCCAGGGTGTTGAGCCAGTAAACCCTGCCATCTCAGTACAACCGAACCTGACTTGGGATCCAGCTAGTGGGAACTGGCAATCTGGGGGATTTAAGGCAACCTACCCAAGTACAAAGTGATGTCCGGGTACTTTTGTGTCGAATAATGCAATTGGGTATAGTTCGTTTGTCGATTTGGCAAATGAACTCCCACACGTCAACCAAGCCATGGATGGTGAAAACTGACGATTGGGTCCAACCTACTGTTCAATTAGTGCAGTAAGTCCAAAGTATGTTCACAGGGAAGTGAATCAGAGATGGGACAGACAAAGTACAAACTCGCTCGAATCGCATTGTTGCTTGCGATGTCTACATGGCTAAACCCGGCATTGTCGCCGAGTAGGGCCTTGTGTGTAGATGGCGATACTATCATTCCGACAGGTCGCCTGGCAATTGCCAAGACGCAGGAATCGCTGCAGATGGTGGTGACAACCTCGCAGTATCTCACGTTTCCACAACCCATCTTAAAAGCTACCGTTCAGAATGATGCAGCCATCCAGGTGCAAGCGTCTGGACGAAACGAAGTGTTAGTGTCCGCGGTCGCGACAGGCGTCGCTCAGATCGACTTCTTGGGAGCAGATGACCAGGTCTACAACGTTCAAGTCGTGGTGACCGGCGATGCACGTGAGCTTCAAGCAATCCTGGCTCAAGAGTTCCCGTCTGCCACCCTGCATGTACGCCCAATCCAACAAGCAGTCATCATATCCGGGCAAGTGACAGCCGATGAACACGTCGAGCAAGCGGTCACGATCGCCGAGCAATATTACCCGACAGTTATCAATCGTATCGAAGTCATCGGGGTCCATACCATCATGTTGCAGACGCAAGTGATGGAGGTCTCCCGCACCAAGTTGCAACAGCTTGGTATCGACTGGTCGATGGGCTTTGGAAATGACTTCGTGACGCAATCCGCGAGTGGACTTATCGGTACCGGTGCGACAACCTCATCGCTGATCAACGCAGGGAACGAATCGCTCAAGTTTGGAATTGTTGACAATGGAAATGCTTTTTTCGGTTTGCTTCGAATGCTCCGTCAAAAGAACTTGGCCAAAGTCATGGCGGACCCAACGGTTGTAGCCATCGATGGTCGCCCGGCAAGTTTCAATTCGGGTGGTGAGTTCCCAATTATTGTCCCGGCAGGCCTTGGTCAAGTAGGAATCGAGTTTCGGGAATTTGGAACGAGACTTGATTTCGTGGCCAAGGTGCGAGGCGACAGTCGCATTTGGCTTGAAGTTCGACCTACCATCAGCGAAATCGATCCGGGCCGAAGTGTTACCATCAACGGAACCAGCATCCCAGGCATTCGAAGTCGGTTCGTGGATACTGCCGTCGAATTGCGAGCTGGCCAAACACTGGCTCTCGCAGGTTTGTTACAAATTCGGACGGAAGCGGAATCGGTCGGACTGCCTGTTTTGTCCGACGTTCCTTACCTAGGGGCGTTGTTCCGGGCCAATCGAGAAGTTCAGAACGAAGTGGAGCTTCTGATCATGGTCACACCGAACTTTGCCGGTGCAATGGATGCGAATGAAGTTCCTCCTGGAGGCCCCGGTTTCAACAGCAACAGCCCACTGGAACAGGAACTCTACGGCAAAGGTTACATCGAAGTTCCACCGGGATGTGCGCCTCAAGGCAACTGCCCTCCCAATGAAAAGCCACAGATCCTTTACAACAACGCCTACGCGCCACAAGCCCCTTCTGGCAGCATGGCTACAAAGGGCCAACCGCGTGGCACAGTACCTCCCGTTTATTCCGCAGGGAATAGAACCCAAACCAATGGCCCAGTTGGTTCGACCGCCCCTCGAAACGTTCCTGTCCGCCGCTAATCTGACGATGATTTATTGACACATGAATCGATTTCAACGCTTAGCTTGAACTGAACCTAATTAAATGAGCAACGTACTAAGAACAGCCATCGTCGATCCCAACGACCAGTCGCGCGAAAGCCTCAAGGCGATGCTGATGGGGATGGATATCGTTTGGCTCGATGCCGAATGTTCACGCTATGAGTTCTTCGCGGATGTGGTCGAACAGTCCAAACCGGACGCAGCGGTCATTTCGCTCGATGGCGGCCCTGATCGCGCACTGGTTTTGATGGAAAAACTGCGAACCAGTTCGCCCGATTGCGCGATCCTTGCAGTCTCCAAATGCACTGACGGACAACTCATCCTCAAAACCATTCGAGCAGGCGCCAAAGAATTTCTGCCCTTGCCAATCGATGTTGAAGAGCTTCACGTCGCTCTCGAACGAGTTATGCTAACCAAGTACGGTAGCGGTACTGACGGTCGAGCTCGCGGTTGCCGGATGATTGCAGTCGCCGGAGCAACGGGCGGAGTCGGATGTACCTCGATCGCTGTCAATATAGGTTGCAATCTTGCCATGCGGCCAGAAAACTCAGTGGCCCTAGTGGACCTGGATTTGGCGTTGGGCGATGCGGACGTTTTTCTAGACTCGATTCCCGATTACAGCCTAGTGGATGTCACGGAGAATGTGGGCCGACTTGATTTTCATTTGCTTCGCAAATCGCTGACCAAGCATTCGTCAGGGCTGTACCTATTGCCGCGCCCGGTGCAATTGCAAGACCTAGAGTTGATCACTCCAGAAAGCCTAAGAAAAGTCTGCGGCCTGTTGAGGGCTTCCTTTTCCCACATCGTGATCGACGTCTCGAAATCGTACTCGCAAGTCGACCTGACGGCCATGGAGCTGTCGAACGAAATCGTATTGATCGTCCAACTCGATCTTCCCTGCCTGCGCAACATGGTTCGCTTGTTGATGAGCTTGCAGCAAATGGACAACATCCGAGACAAAGTCAAAGTGGTCGTCAATCGCGTGGGGCTGGAGAGCGGACAGATCAGCCTCAAAAAAGCCAAAGAAACGATCGGTCGCGAAGTCTTTTTTCAAATCCCTAATGACTATCGAACGATGGTTGAAATGCGAAACAACGGTCAGCCTCTCATCGAACAAGCCCCCAAAGCTGCAATCACTTTGGCCGTTCAGCAGTTGACCGATCTCCTGGTCGGTGCCGAAGTCATCCATAGCGATGTGAGTGAAAATGCCCCTGCCGATAAGACATTGGCTGGCAATTGGCTAAACTTTTGGCCAGGAAAAAATGGCGTAAAAGCTAAGTCGAAATAGCATTTTCCTTCGTGCTCTTGGCGCGATTGGCGGGCACCACCGCACTCCTGAGTTTGCCCGCTCATAACGCGAATCGACGTTAAACAAAATCGCAAAATGGTTGACGCGTTTGCATCGACTTCAACCAACCAATTCATTACTTGGGAGGGTGAGGCTCCTGCCGCACCAATGCGGCGCCAGCTCGGCAGGAGCCGCGCTCTCCCGTTGTTTTTCAAACGATGAACTTCGCAACGATTCGGTTCAACTCCACCTGGCTGGCAATCAAAGAATGGGTTAGAAATAGAGGCGCAAAGAGGTTGTTTTGGTGCGTCTCGATAAGGAGTATGGTTATGGCGTTAAGTGCAAAAAAACTGCAAGAGGTGATGAAGGAAAAACGGCGACGTGAAAAGCTCCCGCCACGACCCGTGATCGCCGAATTGAGTCCGCTGACCCTGAAACCCCGAGAACGCAGCCAAATCACCGAGCGTTGTTCCAACGTTTTGCTGGCAATTGAGACAGCCCTGGTTCAGTCCGCCAGGGACCTATCCCAGGTCGACGACGAAATCATCAAACAAGCACTGACTTGCGCGATTCGCTATACATCCAACGAAACCGAAGCGGTAGCTTTTGTCGCGACTCGATTGGCAGCGACAAGACAACAATTAAGCGTGAGCGACCAAGACTGGGTATTGGCCTTGAGGGCGATTTGCACGTCAGTAATAGACCATCGCAAACGCAACGCCGGTTCGTTCAGCTACGTGACCCACGCCCGTGCATTTCTCCTTAATGCCAACGCGATTCGAAAATAACTCTGGCGATTGGCGGAATGTGGTATGTTCCAGAGCACTAGCGCGGATTGTGCAATGCCCCCGAGTTCAACTCGGGGGATATTTACCATCCCTCTATAGATAGATGGTCAGGACCCCTGGCGTGAAGCCAGGGGCATGACAGTGCCCATAGCAAGGCTGGCTAGCTAGGCTGCAAGTCTATGTTGCCAATGAAAAACGGACAATAATTTTCCGCACACTGCTAAGTGAGCGCACAAGAATTCAAATACCTGGCCAATGCTATGGAGATTGCCAGTCGCTTGCCTGCACGTCCCTGGCATTGGATATCGTCTGGCACAACCTGGAGAGCCGCTAGCAACTCCTCAAGCGTGCCATTCTTCTTGCCTCGATGAAGCTGAATGCTCTTTAAATAGATTTTCAAGTGCGAGGAGCTGCCGATCACCTCCAGTAGACGTGTGCAGTTCGAATAATAGTAAGCCAGCGTGTCGGTTGGCTTCAAAAAGGAACCCCACTCGTGGCGAATCGTTGCCAACGAAACGGCTTTGGAGAAAGCGCTATGGGAAAGTTCTAAATGCTCGAGAAACGATTTGGGCAAAACACTCGACGGTAGAATCGCTCGCTCAAAGCGTTCACTCGTGCCAAGCCTCTCAGCCACCCAATACACCGGACCGCGACGGTTTTCATGACCCGCTTGGGCAGCGGTGCCCGTTCCTGTGCCTGTGCCTGGCGCCGTTTCTCCGTACAAGACAACGACGTTCTGCAAGTTGCTTCTTAGCATCCTGGGGATATTCAGCGGGGCACGTGGTCGATGTTTCCTTCGTACGCTGTCCACCGACTTGGGATGGGCTAACTGACTCTCAACCATCGAATCAAATGCAGCCTCAAGTTGATCAAAGCCTTGTGTCTCAGGCTCCAAACAACGCAGTGCAGCAACGGTCGCCTCGAGCGTGGACAGAAACGAAACATGCGGCTCCCGCCGGATACCGTAGCGACTGGGCTGTGCTGGCGCCAAACGCACCTTTCGTAGACCGCGAAGCTGCGGAATGTCGCGAAATAGAGTCTTGGTGTGGTGCCAAGTTCCATCCAAAACGACAAGCTGTCTCGGCATCTCGACAGGGCTCATCTCTTCCAGCAACTCAGCACCATCGCCCGGGTACAAAAGTCCAGTATCCGCAGAGAATGACATCTGAGAGAAGGCCTTTTGAAGCCCTTCCATGTGATCGACAACAATTCTTGAATTCAACAAAGACTTGCGCAAAATGCGAGCGGTGTTGAACGCATGGAATCGTTCCCGCATGTGCTGAAAAATCAGCACGTTGGTCCTATTATGGATCGTTGGGATTTTGTCGCAAAAGCAACGGTCTATGGGCCGATAGCAATCGTAACATCGAGTGCGCCAATCTTTCTCCAATGGTTCCACTTGAGCGTTCGGCATCTTACTTGAGACCGGTCCCCAATGGGCGAGCGCTCAACGCACCGCGAACTCCGATCTGACCAGGATCTCTCGCAACTTTGTCGGTGAAGACACGAACGTCGTTCAGAATCGGCTGCAACTTCTGAGTCAAAATCTCCACATTCCCAGACGCGGCTTGAATGCTCCTAAGCGTTTGATCCACCTTGTAGGCAATTTGAGGATTATCGACCAACTGGGAAATCGTCCCGTTGCTATTGTTCAGTCGGTTCGTGAATTTCTTTAAGTCGACGGAGAGTGCGTTCAAATTGTCAAGGGCGCTGATCGCATTGGCCACTAGGGCCTCGCTGTTTTGACTGACAGGTTCAGTAATCTCTGCGATGTTTTCGATCGCCACATTGGCGTTGTTCACCGCTTGACGAATGGTTTCTCCGATCCCCTCGAACTCCTTGCCCAACCCCTCGAGGCTCAAGCTAAACTGTTCGAAGCCCTTGAGTGTTCGCTGCAATTGCGATAGTGTCGCTTGGGCTTCCTTGAACAGTTCGGGCAAGATAGTCAATCCATTGACAACAGCATCCGGAATTTGTGCATTTTCCAACTGAATCGCGACGCGATTGATCGTATTGACGGTCGTCTTAACATCCTCCGCTGTTGATATGAAAGATGTGACAGCCTCCCGAATGGGACCATTGTCTCGGCCAACGACTTCTTGGACCGAGGCTCCAATCGATTCAAATCGATTGAGTGCGCGCTCGACCGTGGACATCATTGGTCCCATGGTTTTTTCCATTCGGGCTAATGACTCAAACGGGTCCGTCGCCACTTCTCCGCCATCTAAAAATGAATTGTCTGTAATAATCTCGTTGATGGCTGCAGCTTCACGTGCATCCAGCAAGCCATCACGAGGTGTCCCCATCGTCCCGTCGAATCGACGAAGATTCGACTCGGCTGTGGGTTCGGCGAACTCGATGACCGCGTCTCCCGTAATAATCGAGCCGCTTACTATCCGGGGAACTTCTCCCTTTCGCAACTCGACTTTACGATCGAGTTCCATCTGAATGATGACCCCCTCGCTGCCTGGTCGAAGTGCAATGCTCGAAACTCGCCCTATTAGAACGCCGTTCTTACGAACGGGAGTATCGACTGCAACACGCGGAGCACTGGGAAAGTTGATACTGACTCGATTGCGATCGACCCATAAGGTGGGCACGGCACCGAAAAACGCGATCAATAATACCCCGATAATCGCGGACGCCAAAACCAAAACTCCGACTCCAAAACGATAGCCACTCTCTTCCATGATTATTCCTCGTCTGTTCCATCATTTAGATTTGGATCGGCTAAATTGAATGTGTCCGGATGTCCCTTGCTACGAGATGCAAGCATTTCCATCAATCGCTCGCCAGCTTCGCCATTCACAAATTGTTTGACTCGCTTGTCACGTGTGTGGTCGAGTTGCTCGGGTGGGCCATCAAAAAGAATCTGCGACTCTCCATTTTCCAACCGCGAATAAGGATACAACATGATGACTCGGTCGGCGACCTTTCGAGCCGAATGCATATCGTGTGTTACGATAATGCTGGTTACGGGATAGCGTTTTCGAGTACGCATCATCAATTCGTTGATAACGTCGCTCATGATCGGGTCCAGTCCCGTCGTTGGCTCATCGTACAATAGTAGATCCGGTTCTAAAATCAATGCCCGCGCGAGTCCGACCCGCTTGCGCATCCCGCCCGATAGTTGCGAAGGGCGTTTGGTCAAAACGTTGCTCGGCAATCCAACTTCCGACAAACGATCCGAAATAAGATTTTGAGCCTGTTTGCCTTTGGGAACACCATGCTGCCGAAGTGGGAAAGCAATGTTTTGGCTGATCGTCATGCTGTCAAAAAGCGCTGCATTTTGAAAAACGAAGCCGAATCGTTTCCTCAAGTGCGTCATGTCCCGATCATTGAGTTGCTGAATGTCTTGACCATCAAAAATCACGCTACCCGCCGTTGGATTTAGCAAGCCGACGAGGGCTTTGAGAAACATGGTTTTGCCGCACCCGCTTTCACCAATAATCGCAACGGTTTCCCCTTTGCTGATCTTGACAGATATATCCTTGAGCACAACTTGGCGACCAAATTGCAACGACATGCCTCGCGTCTCAAGAATCGGACGAGTCGCTGGTGGACTGCTGGTCGCTAATTGGTTAAGAATCGATTCGTCCATCAAAACAGCTTTGCCCCGGTTGGCCAAATGGCAAAGTAAACCGCGTCTAAAAATATATTGAGTACGATGTCCAAGGCCAGGATCATCACAAAGCTCTGAACAAAGGCTGCGGTGGCCGCTCGACCAACCCCTTCGGCACCGGGCTGGCAATGAAAACCGCGATAACAACTAACGATTGCAATCGTAGCCCCAAAGAAAACGCTCTTGAACACTCCAGTGAAAAGGTCGAAGCCACCCACAAAATCACGGCTGTTCCGCAGGTATTGTGCATGGTCGATTCCCAATATGATCACACTGTAAAAGTACCCACCTACAATACCCATAAAATCGGCCATGACAGTCAAGGCAGGAATCAATAGCACACAAGCCAGAAAGCGAGGCACCACCAAGTAGTGAATGGGATTCGCTCCCATGCTCACCAAAGCATCGATCTGCTCCGTCACACGCATGGTTCCAAGGACCGCAGCCATGGCGCTCCCTACGCGCCCAGCCAGCATGGTCGCGGCAAGCACCGGGCCAAGTTCACGGACCAAGGACATGTTGATGACTGCCCCAAGACGTGTTTCCAGTCCTATGTTCTTGAACTGGTGGTAACTCTGAATAGCTAAGACCATTCCAATGAATGTGCCGGTCAACGCCACAACTGGCAGACTCAACACCCCAACCTCATAAAAGTTGGGCATGAGTGTCTCGCGTTTCGGCCTAGCACGAAACATCCATGCAAACATTTGAAAGGCAAACAAGGAGATATCCCCGAGCGTTGAAATCCCTTGAACAACGACCGAACCCCACGCCGACGTGACTCGGTGCAGGTTCTTCAATAGTCGACTTGAGGTCGAGTTCACGATTGGGAACGAATCGGTTGCCATAGGAAATTGATCGACTGTTAAAAGGCGCAGCTTGAATCGACTTTGCCGAAAAAGTAGATTCTAACGCATTCGATACGCTAGCTTTGTAGGTCCGTATCAGCCTTTGCAGTTTAGCCTTGTATTGCCTCAAAATACGACCCCAGATGCTTTGCGATTTTGGTTGAATGGATTTCCAGCCGATCGGCACGTGAGAATAGGTAGAATAGGGCGTTTACCAGTTCCCTTCGCCACATTTTAGCTCGCCATGTCAATTCATTACTTTCGGTTCCACCTAGCCCTATCTACTATCGCCATCGGTCTGTTTGGTGTTTTCGGCCCCATAAGTCACGCTGTGGCGACTGACTCGGATTCTCCCATACCGCATTGGATCTGGATAACTGATGAGTTAACTCCGTCGAATGAGGAAACTCCCGACACACCCACGTTTGTCTTTCAACGCTCCTTTGACTTAAAGCTCCCGGTCCGAACGGCGACCATCCGATTGGCTGCTGATTTTTGCCATGCGACCGTTGTCGTCAATGACCGAAGACTCTTCTCCGTGGAACCCTACAGCCAAACCATCGATGCGAACATCACCGATGCGATGGTCACTGGTAAGAACGTAGTTCGCATCGAGGTCACCGCCAGTGCTGGTCCATCCGCCATCACATCCAGTCTTTCAATCGGGCTCGCCAACGATCCTCGTATTCAAACGATAGTAACCGACGGTGCATGGTCCTATACGTCTCGGTCACGCAACGCCGTTGGCGAATCAGAAAAAGCGTCGGTTACTTCATTAGGTACCGTAGCGCCCGAGTTTTGGGGTATCGGTCGACGCTCCTCCATAGTCGAGCCGACTGAAAACTACGAACAGTGGCGACAAGCCGTTGCAGGGAAAACGATGGATGAAAACCGATTTTGGACCGTACCCGGTTTTGAAATAGCGCTCGTTCGAACCGCAACATCGGAAAGGGGCTCTTGGGTAAGCATGGCATTCGACCCAAATGGACGTTTGACGATCGCTCGCGAAGAGAAAGGCTTGTTGCGAATGACTCTGGACAAAGAGTTCCGTTTCATCGACAAAGTCGAGGTGATCAATGATCAGTTGCTGGAATGTCGAGGTTTGCTGTATGCCCACAATGCTTTGTATGTCAACGCCAACAATTCCAAGGGGCTATATCGACTTCGAGATACCGACGGAGATGATACCCTCGACGAGGTTCAACTCTTAAGAGAATTCCCCGGAGGTGTTGGGCACGGTCGGAATGATTTGTCGCTTGGAAAGGACGGTTGGATTTACTCGATCCATGGCGATTCCGTTGAGGTACCGACCGACAACGTGGTCGATCGCACTTCCCCCTTTCGAGATGTGTTTTGGGGGAGACGGACGGGACAAGGCCATGTGGTAAGAACGGATCCAGAGGGCAAGCAATGGGAGATCTTGTGCTCTGGTTTACGCAACCCATTTGGATTGGCGTTAAACCCGGAGGGCGATTGGTTTACGTACGATGCCGATGCCGAGTTCGATATGGGATCGCCGTGGTACCGCCCCACTCGCGTTGTGCAGTTGCTGTCGGGAGCGGATTATGGCTGGCGAGCAGTAACTGGGAAATGGCCACCGTATTTTCCTGATCATCCTGACAATGCGATGCCAACACTCGATATCGGCAAAGGCTCTCCAACTTCTGTTTTGTTTGCGCAGGATGCGAAATTCCCTGACTTATATCGCCGATCGCTCTTGATCCTCGACTGGACCTACGGACGTATCTTGGCCGTCCATTTGTTGCCCAGAGGCGCAGGGTATCGAGCCAACGCCGAGACCTTTTTGCAAGGCAGACCGCTAAACGTCACCGATCTGGCGATCGGTCCAGATGGAGCGCTTTACATTGTAACGGGAGGCAGAAAGACGCAGTCGGCTTTGTACCGCATCGCGTACGTTGGGGGGCCTGAGCCAGTGTCTTCACCCTCGCTACATGAGCAACATTGCGAGGCACACGCATTGCGAGCCAAGCAAATTCGCTCCCAATTAGAAAGCATGCACGCTGCCAACAGCCCAACCAATATCGAGTCGGCATGGTTGCAAATGGACTCGCTAGACTGGAACCTTAGAAACGCTGCCCGCATTGCAATCGAGCATCAACCGGTCACAACGTGGCGTGAGCGAGCACTATCCGAATCGCGAACGACGGCCGCCATCGAAGCGTGTCTTGCTCTAGTTCGTAGCGGCGATCCGTCCGTCGTAATAACTGTCTTGGAACGTTTGCTTGGCATGAAGTCGGCAGACCTCTCTTTGAGCCAAGCCTGGGGGCTTCTGCAATGCTATTCATTACTCGAACAATCTTCTGCCGAGAAACTCGACGATCGCAAACTTAGAATTGTAGAGCAAGTCGAATCCCTCGTTTCTCAGTTAGTATCGAACGAAAATGCATATGGGCGATGCGGATCAAGTTCCAATCTTATGGGAGCGTGTACGTCCCTCCTGGCGTCGTTCGGTTCCGCCAAGTCGGTTCAGTATGCCTTTCCAGCCTTGCTTAATAGCCCGGTTCAAGAGCAACGCCTACACGCTTTATTGGCTTTGCGAAATGTCAATTCAGGTTGGACCATAGAGACGCGAAAAAAGTATTTTCAATCGCTCAACGAGGGATCGAGTTTTGTGCACGGCGAAGGGATGGAGAAATTCTTGAAACAAATCCGGAGCGATGCCACGGACTCACTCAACGCATCGGAAACGATTGAAATTGAGAAAAGCGAGATCGAGTCGATTCAGGAATCGGCGGTTTCACCGATGCCGTCTGGTCTGGTCGATGGTTTTCAAGCCGAAGAAATCCTGGATCTACTCGAGTATTTATCGATGAGAGCGTCGTAAAACAGTGTCGCCTTTTGCTCCGCAAAAGTGCGTTAACGCGGCACACTTTCGCGGAGCGAAAGGCGACACTAGCGTGTGGCACGCCCAAAGCGAAGCGTGGGCGTGGTGAAGTCAGGCAAATGTTTCTAGTGACTCACCACGCCCTTCGTAAACTCAGGGACGTGTCACACGATGCTGATAAAACTAGCGAGCGAAGGGCCTCGCTCGTCCACAACATTATTTGTTGGCTTTCTCTAATTCAAACAGATGAGACCGATCATC
>JANPNA010000267.1:0-5373 GCA_031427235.1 Pirellula sp. | reverse complement strand
TTGAACGATATCCAGGATCAGCGGTTCCGAATTCTGGCCCTGTTGACTAGGCTTCGCCAAATTGCTTGCCACCCACGGATGGTTCATGACACATGGACCGAGGGGTCGGCGAAATTGACGCAGCTTTCCGAAACACTCCTTCAGTTGCGTGAGGAAGGGCACCGAGTGCTGGTGTTCAGTCAATTCGTAAAACACTTGTCACTGATCCGAGAAATGATGGACGAACAAGCGATCACTTACCAGTACCTCGATGGGTCAACTCCTGCTGCTGCACGCCAACTCGAAGTGGACAAATTCCAAAATGGGGACGCAACGGCATTTTTGATTTCGCTCAAGGCTGGCGGTACGGGATTGAATTTGACCGCCGCCGACTATGTGATCCATATGGACCCATGGTGGAATCCGGCGGTCGAAGATCAAGCGACAGATCGGGCACACCGCATTGGTCAAGACAAGCCGGTCATGGTGTATCGAATCATTGCACAAGATACCATCGAACAAGAGATTCTTAAGCTGCACGAAACGAAGCGTGATCTGGTGGCGGGTATTCTGGACGGCACGCATTCGGCGGCCAAGCTGTCGACCAAGGATCTCATCGAACTGTTGAGAAGTTAGCAAGTGTGGCACGGCGGTCCCCGCCGTGATTCCGCGTTCCTGCTCGCTTGATTTTCATCCGATCGGGGGAGGCCATCGGCGATGTATCGAAGCCGTTCACTCGACCATCGACGAAAATGCAATAGTACTAGAGTTTCTTGAGATGCGGTACAAGCAGAAAATAATCAAATGAGCAACCCATATGACTCGTCGGCGGTGTCCGGGTACATAAGCAACAAACGCGGTTGCCGATCGCGATGGTGGCAGTTTGCGATCGCAGGAACTATTGGACCGGCAAGTGCTTGGGTAGTTTGCTCAGGCTTTGCGACCATTGTCATGGAGACGCTTGGTCTCTACGAAAGTACTGTTAGCTTTTTGCTAGGATTGCCTGGACTAATTATCGCCATCATTGTTGCAGGTTTTGCTGTGTCTTTTGGACACAGGCTGACCGGCATCGTGATTTTTCTCTTTTGGCTTGGAGTGGCACTACTACAGGCTTGGGTAACGGCCGCATTCTTATATGGATAACTGGAAGTCGACGGAGAGTGGGAAAGCGAGGCACCACACCGCAAGCCGCACCGCCAGTCTTAGAACGCCTTGGCATCGAGCCACAGCTTTGGTCCGCGATGGTGAAGGATTTCGGAAAAGCGTTTATGAACGTAGCCGGAACGGCAAAAAGTGTTGCGGAGGCTCGCAGTCTGAAAACGCACCGCAAGTTCTACCGAGCGCGAGTCTGACAAACGCTCTCGTAGCGAAATTCTACAACGTGTCGCCGTGTGCAAAAGCCAGCGGGGGTGGTTGTCTGCGCTGATTTCGAATGATTTGAGTCAAAAAAGAGAAGCCGGAGCGATGTCGCGAGCAGTCAATGCCGACATTGTCTCAAATCTCAAAGGGGAGGCAAAAAATCGAGCTCGCACACAAAAGTGTGGTGTCCCCATGTTTCCCCCCTCGCCTGCAATCATGGGCCAGATTTGCGTGGACGCATGATAATGCAATCCACGACTTGACACGCGACGGTTGAAGTGAATCGCTGTCGCCAATCCACCGCCTAGATCGCTCGTGCAATGCCCCCGAGTTCAACTCGGGGGATCGTTACCATATCTCTAGAAAGAGTGGTCAGTACCCCTGGCATGAAGCCAGGGGCATGCACAGCAAAGCCGCTTCGCGATATTGAACTCGCTGGCCACGACTCGCTTGTCGACGCTCTAATTGAATCGCGGTCGCTAATCGTCCGCCTGCGTCTCTAACGACCCGGATCAAATCGCAAAGGTGTTTTTCATCGGCGCCCTGACAAGCGGAACGACCGCGATGACCAGGTGGCGGGAGTTGACTATGATTTCAAAAAAACGTCCACCGCCACTCCGGTGCATGGCTTGGTTATTCCCGTTTTGGATCATCGGGGCCGCCGCATTTCGACGTAGCGTAAACTGTCACTTCGATGTCGATCCCCAGTGAGCCGCAAAGTTTTGCAAACGAACACGGAAACCGATTGTATTGCCCTAGTTGCTCGTACGGACCTGAGATTCGCAACACGGTTGGCATGACTTCAACTTGAAGGAAATAACGCCTAAATTCAGTCAGCCCGAGTCGTAATCTCGGCACAAGTCCGGGCGGCCGATCAAGGGCTTGGCTGCAATTTTTTGTTCTGATTTCTTATTGGTTTGTCAGCCCTGAATCGAACTTCTATTGGCCGATCAGGAAGTCAGTACGCCGAGTACTGTCATCGAGCATTGTATGGGCTCCGTTGTCACGCTGCAACACGATGGCACGCGATAGCATTTGCGGACACCACTTTTTTTCGGGGGGAGTTGCGAACAGGATTCGAAATTGCCATCCTCGTCGCCGAAATGCTTTGGACAGGATGAAGGTCGAAACAAAGGCAGTCAAAAAGGCGAGCACAAATCCATCTAGACCGTTCTGAAATCGAAACGACCAGCTCCCGCTGACAAAGTAGTAGAGCACATCAAAAACAAGGTAGGCAAACAAGCTGAGCGACAACCACTTACCGAACCCATGAAGATAGCGGTTTTTGATTATCGAAGTTGTCCAAGCCAAGCTTGGTGCCAAGGTGAGCAAAAACAAGTGACTCCACTTAAAAAGTGATAAATCAATGGCGGTCGGATCAGGTATTATGAGTCGCAGTGGTGTAAAGAGTGCAGCCGAAACGAAAACCAGAACAAATAGATCTCGCAAGGAAGCTTTCTGTGAGTCCAACATCTGGCTAGGGTGACTCAAATGGAATCCCAGCAACCTCAGTAGGAGGCAAACAGCAATACTCGCTGCCGTGAAGAAAAAAGCAGAAAGGATTATGGGGGTTGCAATCGACAGTTTCGAGGTGAAGACCAAAGACAGAATAGTACCGAGTGACGCAAGAACCAGCATCAGCGGAAGCAATTTGCGAACAATCCACTCACGCGAATTGCAAATCCAGGCACAAGCCAGGAATATCAATGCGCAAAACAGTCCTTCGAGAATAAAAACCGGATCTCGCTCGATGTCAAGCGTATCGCCAACCAGCGTGACTCGCAACACAAGTGCCAAAATAGGAAACGAACTGGTCCATGCGATATCCGCCCAAGGGCATCGGTCCGACACCGTGGCCGATCTTAGCCAAGAAATCGACCAAATTATGTACGCAGGAAGCGAGAATAGTAACGCAGGGAAAACCCACCAATACGGACGCCATGTTTTAATCGTCCTACCGGTTCTCGCCTCGACCGTTCGGAACGTGTGTCCCCATTGTACGGATTCAAAAACAAGCTCCTCATCGCCTAAAAAAGCACCGATGCCGATTGGCTCTATCCTCGAGATTTCATCTTCGGAATCACAATCAGTAACCACCTGCTTCGAATTGTCACCGATGAGCCAGAGCCGAAGTTTGTGATCGGGCGAGTCTGCGAAGTAACTCTTGAAACCAATTGGCACTTTCAGCCAGCGGTTGTCTCTTAGCGAATACGTGAGAGACCCACTGTTGACGAACAGTGCGTCTCGATCGAGATGCCATTTGTCAGTAGCCGAGTTAAAGTCAGCTGGAAGTGGCTGCGTTTCAATCAAACTGCCGTCCACTGCAGACCGGATTTCGAAGTTACCATCCGTCGGATGGATCGATATGAATTGGCCGTTTAATTCAGTGACACAGAGACTGCTCGAATCACTTATTCCGCGAAAGGCATTCCAAGTGTTAACCAGGTTTGGAACACCAGCGTCGTCAATTTCAAAAAGCTCGATCGCAACTTGCAGGGATGTGGATTTGGGTGGTGAAGGAATGCGATTGGCTACGACGAATCGTTTGGTGTTTCCAATCGGTCTGGCAAAACCGTTGCTAGCGTGCGAAGTCGGATAAGCAGTTGCTTTGGCGTTGGCGGAGTATAAGTCTAGAACGAGAATGGACTCTGCTTGGATATGAACTGCAAATCTTTGACCAACAATTCGGGGATGGCCCGCTGAAGGGAAATCAAACTCCAGTATTGATGCGATTCGATCGGCGCCTTGTTCCACAGACCAAAGTCGCCATCGTTTGATTGCTTCCCCGTCTCTCTTAAATTCCTTTACGAAGACCGGCCAAGAAACACCGTTTCTCGCGAGAGTTGCGTTCTTTTCGACGTGGATTCGACCGGAGGTGGTATCGAAGATTATGTATTGTTGCCACCCACTCGAATGTGAACTGCAGTGAAGCGTGACGGTTCGCCTCAGTTGCGAAGCCCAAAAGCCTGTGGTTCCTCGAACATGGTTCGTAATCGGAACCTTAGCAATCAAGTAATACCAAATAATAAGGATAGGAATCAAACAAAAGATAAGCCTGAGCCGTCTTCGAATTGTCTTCGAATTGTCTTCGTTTTGAAAGCATTGTTCACAGCCAATCTCCAAACCAGTCATCGGACCTTCACGCATTCGCTATCTCCTAACTCGCGATTTCATTGACTGTAGTGCTGTAGTCTTTGCGCGGAACCGATCGTTATCCAACCGCTGGCAAGTTCGAGGCCTAGTATGACTTCAATGTCATCGTTGATGGATCGCTTACCCAATGACTCATACTGCGCAAACAACTCTTCATTGGACGCAATCAACTGCCCGACGTGGAACGACTCATGTAACGGCATGGACAACGCAAGGTCTCGTCGCCTCGTAAAATATGGATTTCTTATTGTAGTCCTTATACTTTTCGACGAGGGGCGGGAAAATTGGGGACACGGGAGAATTGAGCGGGAAAATTGAGGACACACCACTTTGATTTCTCGTGGACGACGAGGGCGGTCGTAGCTTAAGACGCTTTAGGTAGAACCGACGCTTCGAGATCAAGCTTCGCATTGCGTAAACATCCTTCGGTTTGCCCGCGACGTTGGAGAACAACCGGCCGAAATCTTTGATCTGCAATCGCCAATAGTCTGGATCCAACTTCAGTCGTTCGAAGACCGGGGCGACATCGACAGGTGTGTAACCTGTCTTGTCCGCACGGATTTGTCTGGCGCTGGCGTCTAACAACTCCAAATAGTCCGCAATCGGCATCGACAGAAATCACTTGTCGCTGCAACGTTCTCGCGTCTGATTCGCACAAGCCAGCAGCGTTTCCTCGTCCAAAATCCGAACAGCACGGTAGCGTCCTTGGGAAATTTGCCGACTTGCTGGTCTTCTAGGTTTGCGCGCGTACCAATGTTTTGACAGAGCAAACGCATCCACCAAGCAACATCGCTCAGCCGCTTTCGAATCGTCGCGAGCTTATCGGGCTCGTTGCGAATGGAGTTGAGTTCGAATTCATTTGGTTCTTCTGGCGACTTGTCC
>JANPNA010000266.1:0-18240 GCA_031427235.1 Pirellula sp. | reverse complement strand
ATAAAACTTTCGTAAAAGCATCTCGACGGTTGGGCAATACAAAGAATCAATCGTTGATCTGGACATCAACCATAGGAAACGGGTAAACACTGCCCGAAACGGCCACCTGGAAAAGGAGTTCAAGCGGATGAATCGAGTCAGTAGTTTTGCGTTAGGGATGATAGTCGGAGTGATGGGATTGTACATAACCATGCACTTTTCGTTAGTTCGGGCCAGGGATGGATTCCATGTCATTCCAAAAATTGCGGCAAAAATTGACGTTCCGTACACGGATATTCGAAATTTCACGCTCGAAAACTGGCAACGCAGGCAAACGCTGGCCCTAGCTATCCTTAAGGCCAACAAGAGCCACCTGCTTCAAGACCAATCGTTGATCGGTTTCCGGCAATCAACGCAACTCATGTTGGATCAGTTTTCGGCAGCCTCGACCACACGCGT
Source organism: Pirellula sp. (assembly GCA_031427235.1). GTDB lineage: Bacteria > Planctomycetota > Planctomycetia > Pirellulales > Pirellulaceae > JBKCUI01. The sequence continues at coordinate 17,802 of JANPNA010000266.1, read as the reverse complement.
CAAGAACTGACGACGGAAGCTGACCCCCGTTGCTGCCTTTTCGATTGGCGACGTCGCTCCGCGACTCGCGGTCAGTGTCGTCGGAACAACCAATACGAATCGCCTACCAAAAAACGATTCCCACCGAGTTAACGCAAAACCATTCGGTTTTAGATATACTATTAACATCAATGTGTACCTGGTAGTTTTCCTTTTGCCGCTCGCCTTAGGGTGGCCGCTTTCCTAACGAGCAGCCTTGCCGCGGTCCTTTCCCCAGTATCCTGCCATGAATAGCCTTCTCTTTCAGCATCATTTGTTGCAAACACGTCGCCAGTTCTTCGGCTCGAATGGGTTGAGAATGGGTGGTCTGGCTCTGGCCGCGATGGCTGGCTCAAATGCCTTCCGTCCCAACATTAGCCAAGCAGAAAGCAGTCCCGCCAGCCCCAAGGTTCACCCGCCCGTGGCTGGCTTGCCGCACTTTACCCCTAAAGCGAAATCCATTATCTATTTGCATATGAATGGTGGACCATCCCAAATTGATACGTGGGATTACAAGCCGGCCATGGACTCGCAATTTGATAAAGATTTGCCCGACTCCATTCGCAATGGGCAACGCATTACCACCATGACGAGCGGCCAAGCTCGATTTCCAGTGGCGCCGAGCAAATTTAAGTTCGCACAACATGGCCAGAGCCAGCGTTGGGTTAGCGAATTGCTGCCGCATACCGCCAAGATCGTTGACGAATTGGCAGTCGTGAAAACCGTGCACACCAACGCCATCAATCACGATCCCGCTTGCACGTTTGTCATGACCGGAAATGAAGTCCCAGGCAAACCAAGCTTGGGTTCGTGGCTTGCCTATGGTTTAGGGAGCGAAAGCGACAATTTGCCTGCGTTCGTCGTTTTGACTCCGACCTGGACGAGCAGCGCAGCCGCTCAAGCGTTGTTCACACGGATGTGGTCAAGCGGCTTCTTGCCTACTCGGTATGCTGGCGTTGCTCTTCGAACTGGCGGTGATCCGGTTCTTTATCTACCCAATCCGGATGGTGTCACCACGGCGGATCGACGCGCAATGTTGGATGCACTTGGACAACTCAACCAACAGCGGTTTGCGGAATTGCATGATCCAGAGATACAAACTCGAATTGCTCAATATGAAATGGCATTTCGGATGCAGAGCAGCGTCCCAGACTTGGTGGATTTGAGCGACGAACCCAAGTCCGTCATTGATCTCTATGGTCCTGACGTTACAACGCCCGGAACGTTTGCTGCCAGCACACTATTGGCTCGCCGAATGGTAGAGCGGGGAGTCCGCGTGGTTCAACTATTGCACCGAGGATGGGACCAGCATGGGAACATTGCTGGCGATCTGCCTGCCCAATGTCGAGACGTGGATCAAGCCAGCGCGGCCCTGATCATGGATCTCAAGCAACGCGGACTGCTGGACTCAACACTGGTTGTATGGGGCGGTGAGTTTGGACGCACCATTTACTGCCAGGGGAAGTTGACCAAAGAAAACTACGGTCGCGATCACCATCCCAAGTGCTTTACCATGTGGATGGCTGGCGGAGGAATCCAGGGTGGTGTTGAATACGGACAAACGGACGACTTCAGCTACAACATTGTCGAAAACCCAGTGCATGTAAATGACCTCAATGCGACCCTACTCCATTGCATGGGCATCGATCACACGCGATTCACGTTCCCATTCCAAGGCCTAGAACAACGCCTTACCGGCGTCGAGCAACAACGGGTTGTCAAAGAGATCTTGAGCGTTTAGTCCTCTAAGGCGAGCGGCGATGTGAAAACTACCAATCCAAACCCGATACGTAAGTGAGGGACTCGCGAAATTGTCCCTTGTTTACGCTTCGGGTTGGGATACTCCAATCTTCCGCTCGCCTAACAGCCTAAATTGTGAGCATCATTGGGAAATACGAGAATTCCAGCCTAATTCTATCGGTTTGGATACGTTCGGCCTAACTGCCTAAAGGCGTAACCCGTTCCGTTACTCTTTGCGCTGTAGTATTCGTTCTTATGTCACGTTGACAAAAACCACGATTGCCCGAAAAGCGATCACGCGTTTATGGCGAAGTATTCCACCTTCAATAGCCTTCTCATTTGCTTATTGGAACGCAGTGATGGTTTTGAACAGCTTTGGTCCAACGCGTCGGCCAGGGGAGTTGCGAAGACATCGGGCACCCAGAATTCACAAAAAAGGCCCGTGGCGGGAAACGCACCCGAAAGCCGCTTCTTAAGTCGATCGCTTAATCGTTGGGAAACAATTCTCCTGATAAGTCTCAATTGGCACGATTGACGCTATGTAACGATTCCTTCGAGACGGTAGAGGCATGCTTTTCGTTTCGGAACACATAGTTGCACCGGTTCAAGCCGCACGCTAATTGTAGGAGATATCAAAATGGATGCTTTGAGAGTTGCTCACGTTGATTCGCAAGTTCGAAACACCTTCGAAAACTTGGGAACGCAAATCAAGGAACCGAGATTTGCCTTGCTAGCCGCCTATCTACGCTGGACGTCGACTTCGCTGTCCGTGGCCACGTATTTGATTGTCGTCGCATCGGTTGCGGTCTACGACATTTCGCTCACGATCCGGTATTGGCGATCTCTTAAGCAGATGGAGGAGAATCCTATCGGGCGCTGGTTGATGAACCTGGATCGGATTGAGGAGGGATCGATGCCGAACTTGTCATTGTTCATCGCGATGAAGTTGATGGGAACGATCATTGTCCTGTTGACGATCTACATGATGGTGACGCGTAGTTCTCGACTAGGTCATCCAGTTGCGGCAGGCGTGTCCTGTTTTCAATTGGTGCTGGCGTTTTATTTAACGTTTGTCGTCACGTAGCCCAAGAGCCCAGAATGGCGTGAGAGATTTTCGGCAAAGATTACTCGGGTCGTGCGGGACGACGGTTGGTACCAACGGAATTGTAACTGAGGTGTCTTCATGTATTAAATTTGGCGTTGGCAAATGTGGCGTAAGCTTCCAGCTTGCGGATTTCCCATGGCGCTCTGATTGGCAAGCAGGATGCTTACCCCACTTTTTATGTTCATTTTGACAGTAGCACGTTTGATTTGGGGACAGTAATTTACTCCCACACGCCAGGGCCAGGTTAGATGACGTAGGGCAGGAACAGCCAATTGAGTCATCGTGCTCGGAATCCGTATAGAACGTGGCGGATGCTGCAAGCATCCGAGCCGACGCTAGCAGCGTCGGTCACGAGGCGTCAGCCACAACGGCGTCCGATGCGTCCGATGCGTCCGATGCGTCCGAGGCGTCGGCCACGATGCTGGGACCGGCGTGCCACAACGGAACAAAAAAACCCTGGAATCTCAAGGAATATCCGAGAAAAACCAGGGTTTGGGGGCAATGAGAGCGCTGGGGCTCGAACCCAGGACCCAGGGATTAAAAGTCCCTTGCTCTACCAACTGAGCTACGCTCTCATTCTTCCGATTTATTCCCAAGTCCAGCGTTTAGACTGGCTGAGTACCTTCCCGGAAAGATTACGATGATATTACCAAGGTCACCGAATTTTTGAAGGGGTTCATTCGAATGCTTTGTTTTTTCCAATCCAGTTCTCAAACTCCAACGTCTTCTCCTAAAACTCTTGTCTTTCTTGCCGCTTGTTGCCTGACAAAGTTCTGCAAATGCTGGTTTGGCGATAGGCCGAGCGAACAACTACTGCTCCGCCCAGCGGAAACTCCAGGACAAAAAACGGCCAGGCTTTTGCGGAAAACCCACCGTTTTTGCCCTTTCGAAGCCGTTGTTTGCCTTGGGTTCTTATTTGTAAATTTTCTTGGACAGGACGCTTTTGCCGGCGCGACCGCTTCCAATTGGGTGGTCGTTGTCAACGGACAATCCACCACCTCCCGTACAATCGCCAATCACTACTCCTTCGCCCGAAATATCCCAAGCCGAAATGTCGTCGTCCTGCCAAATGTCCCCGACTCAGACCAGATCTCCGTCGAAGAGTTTCGTGAACTCATCCTGATCCCGGTCCTCAAAGAAATCGAATCCAGAGGACTCGCCGCACATATCCAGGGAATCGCGTACTCGGCTGATTTCCCAACCGCTATCACCATCGGTTCGGATATCGATGCGGTCGCGAACAAGTCCCCCTACTTGACTCCCGTTGGGTCCATCAACGGCCTAACGTTTCTCTTTCGCTTCGTTCTCGCCAAAAACCCAGCCTATATCAGTTTCGAAAGCAATCTTTATGCGGCTCGACCCGTTCGTTCCTTACTTCGTCCCATCGTAGCCACCACGGAACAGGAAAAGCAATTGACAGAACTCCTCGAGCAAGCCAAACACGAAGAGGCCGCAACGCTGCTCGACACTTTATGTGAATCACTCGACAAACAACTTCGTTTTCCAATGCACTATTTGGCGGCCCAACAGTGGGCACTGGCCGGGGACGCACCCCAAGCCATCCGACGCATCGAACAATCCATTCAAGGGGGCTGGCAGTATCGCGATCATCTTCTCAACGACCCGGCGTTCGTCAGCTTGGTCAACGACAAGGATTTTAAAAGAATTTCGAAACGCTGCAGCGAACTGCCCTCGGACTACCTCCCAACACGTGGTTTCGACGCACGGACGTTTTACTCATCAAGCACTCTTGGCAGCAACAATCCCAAGCACGGTGTCTCGTACATGTTGTCGATGGTGCTGGCCGTCACTCGTGATCTTGGAATCACTCCAACCGAAGCCAAACAGAATCTTAAGACGTCGATTCTCGCCGACTTCAGTCATCCAAAAGGCTCCTTTGTCTTTACAAAAACCGAAGATATCCGCACCAAAACCAGAGAGCCCAATTTTGCCATGGCGATCAGCAAACTTCAATCCCGAGGGATGAAGGCCCGAATTGTCGAACACGAGCTTCCACCGCGCGGCGAAGAATGTTCCGGGGTCATGTTGGGGAGCCCGCAATTCTCATGGAACCAATGCGGCTGCAAGCTCTTGCCCGGATCCATCGCAGACAATCTCACAAGCCTTGGTGGCGCGATGACCACCAATGCCCAAACCAAAGCAACCGAGTTTCTCCGATTCGGTGCGGCCGCAAGCAGCGGGTCGGTTACCGAACCTTACGCCATCCTAAACAAATTTCCACATCCAATGATTCATGTGCACTATGTCGACGGACTCACCGCCGCCGAAGCGTTTTACAGTTCGGTCCTCTGCCCATATCAACTTCTCATCGTCGGCGATCCTCTATGTCAGCCTTATTGCAATCCGCCCCGATTTAACATTCAAAACGACAGCCATGTTGACTTGGAAAATAATCAGCCCCTGGTGATTGCGTTAAAAACCGCAGAGTCGAAGGTTGACTCGGAACCAGAACTTCTCCATTGGCTCGTTAACGGAATACTGCACAAGCAAGCCCCCTTTGAAAATCAGATACGGATCCAATTCGATAAAATGGAGCCGGGTGCTCACGAAATTCGATTGATCAGCCAAGCGGAGAAACCCATCGAACAGCGCTACGAGCAAGCGATTTCGGTGACCTTGGGCAAGGCCAACGAACAAGTTCGACTGCAAGCTCCGAAGGCTTGGCAATTGAGCGATAATAAGCCTTTGGAAATCACCATGGAACGCGATGCGGAGGCCGGTGAGATCAAGGTGCTTCACGACTTCGAAGTAGTCGGCACCATTCCGTCAGGCCAAACCAAGTTAGTGCTAAAACCATCCCAAGTCGGTTACGGTCCTGTGCGATTGCACGCGGAGAAAACACTTGCAAATGGACAGACGGTACGCAGCTTGCCTAAAGTTGTTTTGGTAGAACCTTAACACTCAACTCTCGATTGCATAGGTATCAGCGAGGACATCCGTCTACGGAGCGACGGAACTACGGAGCGACGGAGCGACGGAGCTACGTAGCTACGGTTTTTCAACAGCGGTAAATTGGATCCGAATTTCATTGCTGTCAAAGAAGTAATGGCTAAGCCTCGCAATAACTTTCCATCGATCGATTGCCTTTTCTGCCTCGCGTTCCTGACGTTCCAGTTTCTTGATTTCGCTTGGAAAGTCGATGTTGGATCGACCTCGACTATTCGATCGAGCATTGCGAAGTGCCTCGATCGAAGCATTGATCCACTGACGGTAGTCGATCAACTGGTTGCCAACGTGCTGTGCCTGGCGAGGGCCAATCAAGATCGGCATTGCTCCGCGAACCTCACGTAACCAAACACTGGACATCAACTGCCATCTCGCACCAGGTTTTGATGCTATCTCAACGATCAGTTCCGGATCCTCGTCCTCGATCGCGATCTTCCATGTAGCATTGCCGTTGCCCTCGATCGTGACAACCTCCATCGGTTCAACAACAACGCTTTCCATTAGCTTTAGCTTAATCTCGCATCGACAGGCCTTGGCCAATACAAAAGCCCCAACGGCGACAGTCTCCTTTCCTTTCGCTGCACGGAGCTTGAGCGGCCGCTCGAGGCTGATGATTCCAGGTTCCGTTAGGATGGGATTCAAGTCGGGACGCTCGTCTGCGTCAGCCACGTGACCGTCGACAAGGGTTGCGTCCTCCCGCAGGCTTGTCGGCAGTTCCGTTTCTGTCGGTGCCAACGCCTTACTAATGATCGAAGACGCTGTTAAGGAATTGAGGCTGATAGGACTCTCTTGGTTAGGCCTCAGTTGAGCAAGCAGTGAGTCGACCGTCATCTCGGATGGAAGAGTAAAGGCATGCGCAAAAGTGTCGATTGGGTCGCTCGTGACGACGTTCTCTGCGAGTGCAGACTCGTTCGGTTCACTACCCAAACTTGCCTCCTGGTGAGTAGATAGACTTCTAGGGGGCGAATCCGTGGCGGCGATCGCCAGCGACTGCTTATTGTCCTTAACGGATTGCACGCCTATGTGTTGGGGGACCACGTTCAACAGCCAAATTGATGAGGCAAGGCTCGTGATGGCGGCAACTACCATTCCGGCTACGAACCATTTGGAAATTATTTTCTTGCCACTTTGGCGATTGCGTGAAGATTTATTTTGGGCGGTGAGATGAATTTCTGAACGGACGTGGAAGGGCCCGCCGCCGGTCGAGTCGTATCCTGATTCGACTTCCTTTTCGGAACTTGATTCGGATCTGGCCATGAGCTTTTGAGATGATTCTGGAGATTCGCTGGTGGAATTGAATTTCGCATCCCATTTTGGCCAATCTGGTGCCGGACAGGAAAACGGTGCTGGTATTGAGGATTTCTCTATCGGAACCGGGTGCCTTTCGAGAAGAGTTCCGACGATTTGCTCCACTAGATTTGAAAGGGGTATTAAGGTTCCGTCCGCGGTTACCAGTGTTTCTGCCGTACTGGGCAAAGGTGATGATTTGGGAATGGCATCCAACTGGTTCTGCCAATCTCGAATGACCGATTCTGGTGGATTTCCCCAGGTTTGAAGCACACTTGCCACCAGTTGAAGGCTTGTGCAGTGAGCGCTCAAAACGGCACCAAACCTCTGGCTTGAAATGACGCAAAGTGTGCAAAGATTCTTTTCCAAAATTGGTGCGATGCTCGAACCTTGGATCGATTTTCGAATTTCGTCAGAAAGTTGCGAGTCGATAACCCATTGCTCTTGACCCGTTTCTAGTTCCGAAGGATGCGGCACCGAATTGGCCGAGTTTGGCCCCAATGGTCGGAAAAACCAACGTTTCTTCGGCGAGTCCGCAAGCATACAGGACCAACGTAGAGTGTTGATTTTGAAGCCGTCGATTTGAAATAAATGGCTTGGCGACGCGTGCTCACGGTCGCTTAAGAACAATTCAGTGAATGCCAAAAGCAGCGGTTCAGGAATAACCATTTCTACCCGATTTGGAAAGGAGGAGCGAGTAACGGCAATTGACGGTTTGCAAGAGCGAAAGTACACTCTTCGCCCGTATTTTTGGGGTCTGTCACAATGACATCCGACGCTGTCGAACCCCCTTTGATTTTTGCAGAAACTTTGGAGCATTGCATTCGGCCATGGCAAACAAGTTGATTTATTTCTTTGGGAAATCTAAGACCGATGGTGGCGGAGACATGAAGGCTCTGCTCGGTGGCAAAGGCGCCAACCTTGCCCAAATGACCAAAATTGGTTTGCCCGTTCCGTCAGGCTTTACCATTACTACGGAAGTCTGCGTAAGCTATTACAAGAATGGACGCAAGGCTCCACCTGAGCTCGCGACCGACATGGAAAAAGCGGTTAAGTGGCTAGAAAAGGAAGCTGGGAAGAAGTTTGGTGACGTCAAAAACCCATTGCTCGTTTCGGTCCGTTCGGGTGCTCGAGACTCAATGCCTGGAATGATGGACACCATCCTGAACCTAGGCCTCAATGACGCAACCTGCGAGGGTTTAGCGATCGCAACAGGCAATCCTCGTTTCGCTTGGGACTCGTATCGCCGATTCCTACAAATGTACGGCGACGTCGTGATGGGCGTCCAAAAGAAGAACGAGAACGATCACGAGCCGTTCGAAGAGGTTATGGATGCATTAAAAAAGGAAGTGAAGGTCAAGGACGATACGGATTTCAGTGCCGTTCACCTTCAAGAATTGGTCAAGCGATTCAAGAAACTGATTAAGGACTGGACCGGCAAAGCGTTTCCAACCGACCCTGTCAAGCAACTCGAAGGTGCCGTGTTTGCGGTCTTCAGCTCTTGGATGAACGACCGTGCCATTCTCTATCGCCAGAAGTACCGTATTCCGGACGAATGGGGCACAGCCGTCAACGTCCAGGCCATGGTGTTCGGTAATATGGGGGACGATTGTGCGACCGGTGTTGCGTTCACCCGCGACCCTGCCAACGGCGACAATGTATTTTACGGTGAGTACCTAGTTAACGCACAAGGCGAAGACGTCGTGGCTGGCGTTCGTACGCCGTTGACCATTTCTGATATGGCCAAGGACAAAACGATCGGAGCCGCACACAAAGAACTGAACGACGTCCGTAAAACTCTCGAAAAGAATTTCGGCGACGTTCAAGACTTCGAGTTCACGATTGAAAAGAAGAAGCTGTACATGCTTCAGACTCGAAATGGAAAGCGAACCGCGTTGGCTTATGTCAAGATCGCTCACGACATGGTCAAAGAAAAGCTGATGACGCCAGAGCATGCGATCAAATCCGGCGACCCAGAAGCCCTCAATCAACTGCTTCAACCGATTTTCGATACCGCCGCTTACGCAAATGCAGGGAAAGAAGGCCGATTGATGGCCGTCGGACTACCAGCCGGCCCAGGTGCAGCTTCTGGTTCCGTGGTATTCACTGCAGGGAAAGCAGAAGAACTAGCAGCCAAGGGACATAGTGTGGTTTTGGCCCGTATCGAAACCAGCCCGGAAGATCTACGAGGCATGATCGCTTCGGACGGTATCCTCACAGCCCGCGGCGGTGTTTCCAGCCACGCCGCACTGGTCGCCAGACAAATGGGTAAGGTTTGCGTTGCCGGTGCTGGCGATATCGAAATCGATTACCACAAGGGTACGCTTAAGTGCAAAGGGGTCACGCTTAAGGAAGGGGACCAAATCAGTATCAATGGTACGACCGGGGAGGTATTCCACGGCAGGATTGCAACTGCGGATAGCGAACTCAAACAAGTCTTGATCAACAAGACGATGAAACACAAGGACAGCAAGGTATTTCAGTACTATGACTTCTTGATGAAGCTCGCCGACAAATACCGAACGCTGGGACTTCGAACCAACGCCGACCAACCGGATCAGGTGGTCAACGCGATCGCGTTCGGTGCCGAAGGGATTGGTCTATGCCGAACCGAACACATGTTCTTCGAAGGGGATCGAATCATCGCGGTTCGCCAAATGATCTTGGCGAAAGCAGAAGACGACCGAAAGAAGGCCTTGGCAACATTGCTTCCTTATCAGCAAAAAGACTTCGAAGGCATCTTCCGTGCTTTGAACGGCTTGCCTGGTTGCATCCGGTTGCTCGATCCGCCATTGCACGAGTTCTTGCCGCAGCACGACAACAAGAAGGGGCAGGAAGAAGTCGCAAAACAACTCGGCACCACGGTTGCTGAGGTTGCACGATTGGTTTCCGAGCTGCACGAATTTAACCCGATGCTAGGTTTCCGTGGTTGCCGTCTGGGAATCTTGCGCCCTGAAATCACCGAGATGCAAGCCCGAGCGATCTTTCAAGCCGCTGCCGTGGTTCTCAAAGAAGGAATCAAGGTCAAACCAGAAGTGATGGTACCTTTGGTTGGATTCAAGAAAGAGCTCGACCTCCAAATGGACATCGTTCACCGAGTGGCTGGCGAAGTCATGAAGGCGACCGGCAAGAAATTCGCTTACACAGTTGGAACGATGATCGAAGTGCCACGGGGCGCTTTGACCGCGGACGAAATTGCCGAATCGGCAGAATTTTTCTCCTTTGGTACCAATGACTTGACCCAAACTTGCTTGGGCATGAGCCGAGACGATTCTGGATCCTTCCTGCCAGCCTACCAAGGTTTGGAGATCATCAAAGCGAATCCATTCGCCTCCATCGATCGAACGGGCGTTGGACAGCTCATGAAGATCGGTGTCGACAAGGGTCGTTCGACGAAACCAGACCTCAAGATTGGAATTTGCGGCGAGCACGGTGGTGACCCATCGTCGGTCGAGTTCTGCCATATCATCGGTTTGGATTATGTCAGTTGCAGTCCGTTCCGGGTGCCAATTGCGAGACTGGCCGCAGCGCAAGCAGCCCTTCGCCATCCACCAAAGCCAGTAGCGGTGAAGGTGATCAAGGACGTTAAGGCAAAGTCCGGAGCCACCAAGTCTAAGACATCTGCGAAGTAATTTGCAGCTTTTACGATAGGAGTTCAAAGAAGCGGGGAGCATACGGTCCCCGCTTCTTTTCTAGAATAAACCAAAACTTCCGTAGCTGAATTTACGAAAATTCAGCTACGACTTCGACTCCGGAACGAGGCTTATCCGACTTCGGGTGAACTCTTGCTCGGATTCGTAGATGTCTACCAATGGCCGGAAGGACAGAACTTTTCCACTTGCCGCCCTAATTAAACGCGAAATTCATGCCAACGTGGGCAACGACGCTCTGCGACTCGCGGTCAGCGATCATCCAAACCTCGCGCTATTTCCTTCTCAAGCCTGAAAGTTCGCGAACTGACAGCTTCGGTTTCCAACAATCACGCTCCAACGCGTGCATCGGTTAGGGTTTGTTTTTGCATTCCTTTTTTCAACGCTGACTTAAACAGTTTTCATGCAACTTTCATCGGAACGTCCCCGTTTGCCCCAATCAGAAACCGCTGTTCCGCCCGCGATATCAGTCCGTTCAGGTTTGGATCGACACACGGGCCGATTCGACAAAATCTTCTTGTCGATCTTGGCGATTTCAACAGCTGCAATCTCGTTGTCATTCCTACTGTTTCGGTATGATTTGATTCGAGCGTCCAACTTGCATCTGCAATTGGAGCGACTGCGACTTGCCTAGCAGCCTTGTCAGTCGCTCTTCATTCCAAAATGTGGACTTACTCGATTACAACTTAGGCTATGTATTAGGCTACTGGGGTGCCAAGTTGCTAGGCTGCAATGAAACGGATTCGCGAACCATCTTGATCGAAGTTGGATTGCAGAACGGCGGCATGGCCGCATTCCTTGCAACTTCCGTTATTCAAAAGTCCACAGCGGCCGTTGCCCCAGCACTTTTTGGACCTTGGATGAATGTTACCGAATCCCTGCTGGCAGCGTGGTGGAGTAGGCATTCGAAAGATCAGGATTGAGAATATTTTCTGAGATACTGCTTTACGTGGTATTTGTTTTGAGTCGATTCGCTAGTCATGTATCGAATTTTGCCAAAGATCGGACGCTCCGGTCCCCAAGCTCGGTCGTATCGCCCTAAAACCCAAAAGATACCGCTGTAGGAATTGGGATCGCGACCATCCAAAGCATACTTGTTATTGAGTTCGATCATAATTCGCAGGGCCTCACGAGGCGATTTCGACCAGTGCAGGATTTTCTTTCCCCATAGCATGCGAAGGTAGTTATGAATGCGTCCTTCCCGAACAAGCTGCGTTTGGGCTGCATTCCAAAGTGGATCGTGCGTCATCGCCCTCTCAAACACATCGAGATCATAAGTTACAGGTCTCTCATCCGTAGAATGCTCGTCAAGGGTCTTCTGCGCCCAACCGGGTAAGGACTCGTAGCGATCGTAGTTTCGCTCTCGCCAACACATATTGAATCCGATTTCCCGCCAGGTCATCAATTGGTCCATAAACGCTTCCGCATTTGACCCCATGTTCCAAAATCCATCCATCTTGCCATTCGGTTTACCTATGCTTTTTGGCGACCACTTCGTAGTCTTCGCAACTCTCTCAAAGATTTCATGCGGGCTGATATGTCCGAAGTGCAAGTATGGCGAGAGCCAGCTTGAACCCTCCAGTTCTGGTTCATTCCGAGCTTCCGAATAGGACACTAACCTTTCTTCAATAAACCGGTTCAGGACGTTACCCGCTTGTTTTGGTCCACCTCGTTCGCGACTGGGCATCACGGAATGGTCAATCGCAATAGCACTCAGCGAAACCGACTTCAATTTTTTCAAGGCTTGGTTGGCGTTCCAAACGGGCCAGCTACTAAAAATCTTCGTGGGCAGCGTTGCGAGCTTGGGACCCGATAGTTTCTCCAGGGGGTTCTTGTCCGGAAAATCTGGCATGCCTTGAAAGAGTTCCTTTTGCATAAAACGGCGATAGGAATGTGCCACCGTAAAGGTCCTGTCCGTACAGCGCATTGGCACAATGGTGTTGCTGTCAACCAACTCGATCGCACAATTCCATTTGCTCGCAATTCGCTCATAAAGTGCGGGATGGAAAAAGCACGGGTAATCGTCGGTCACAATGACGTTGGCACATTGCGCCAGTGCTTCCAACAAGCCCTTGCCTTCGTTGGAAACGGTCTCTACATAGGCGTAGTACTTTGCGTTCGTAGATTGCACAGCGGCGGCATTATCCGCCATTCCGTCGAGGATGAACTGATGAAATCGATCGCTGGCCCACCGGTAATTCAAACGAATCGCTTCGAAAACGACTAGCGGTTTGCGAAGCTGATTAGCTAGCTCAACGGCTCTCTGCAATGCGAAATTGGAAGTGGTTCGACGATAAGCAGTCATCCAATAGAGAACGAACTGTTGGGATGGATCGATGGGCCATTGATTTAGCTTGCGAACTCGAATGGATGGCACAGAAGAAACGGGTTTCGAAATCATCAAATCTACTTGGACCAGAGTTCTTAAAAATACGCTACTGTGCTACTGCGTCTCCACCCATTGATTCTTGGGTAGTGGATCTTGTCAAAGATCCTGCAGCATTGGGATCTTTAACAAGATCCACTACGCCCACTCCACTTTTTCGTGTTGAAGACGCACAACTCCCTGTTGGGAAGTGGCCCCACTCAGTTGGTTGCATGCGTAAGCACGATACCGTGTAACTCCAACTCCTGCGTAAGAACATCATACCGCCTTGGAAAGTGGAAGGGTTGGGGCTTTCGGCACTCTAGGTAGTCTTTAAGTTCTGTTTTTAACAAACAAAACGAATCTAGCGTCTCGAAAATGCCGATCAAACAGACTCAGTATGGGGGGGCTCCCTGTTGAATTCCTTTTGTCGATCTTGCCCGTCTTCGAGAGAACGTCCGGATGATTTATCGAATTTCGCATTCACTTCCTTCCAACTGGTACCACCGGCTGCTGATTGCTTTCACAGGCTTGGTTTGTGTCGTATCGACAGCGGCCTCACTCGCGCACGCCGACCAATGGGGGCAAAAGCTCTTTTCAGAAACACATCATCACTTTGGAACAGTAAGTCGTAATGCCAAGACGGAGCATTCGTTTGTTATTGAAAACTGTTTCGAAGAAGACGTACACATTGCAGCGGTTCGAAGCAGTTGCGGCTGCACCAATCCAGTCTTGACCAAAAAGACACTCAAGTCCTGGGAAAAGGGTGAGGTGATCGCACAATTCAATACACGTTCCTTCATCGGAACCAAAACCGCTGAGATCACCGTGGTGATCGACCGTCCGTATTACGCGGAAGTAAAGCTAACCGTCGGTGGGACCATTCGTTCGGACATTGTTGTTGAGCCGGGTGAAGTTCGTTTTGGAGACGTCGAGTTGGGTACCAAGAAAGCCGTCGACCTAAAGATATCCTATGCAGGACGTCGCGATTGGAAGATCTTGGACATTCGAGGAAACAGCGAACAAATTGAAGTACGTCTGGATCCGGCCCAGAGGAATGGGTCGATGACAAACTACGTTTTGCACATCACCTTAAAAGACAACACCCCAGTTGGAGAATTGAGCGATGAGTTGAGCGTCGTAACCAATGACGAAAAGAATGAGCAGTTTACATTACCAGTCAACGCTCGCGTCATTCCACCAGTTTCCATTTCACCGACGTTTGTTGCACTCGGCGATGTAGGAAAAGGCAAATCGATTCAAAACAAGCTTATCGTACGATCCAAAAAGCCATTTTCGATTACGGGTGTAGACTGCGTTGATGGTCGCTTTGACTTCAAACTACCAGAAGGTTTGAAGACGATTCACGTTATCCCTTTTACATTCACCGGGGAGTTGATTGACGCCCAAGACAATGGTGCGCTCAAGCAGAAGATAACGGTCAAGACATCGCTGGGCGATGACATGACAGCCGAGGTCACTGTTGCCGGACGCGTCGTCCATTAGGCTCAAATCGAACGCTAGGGCGAGCGGCGATGTGAAAATTACCAATCATAACCCGATACGTAAGTGAGGGACCTGCGGAATTGTCCCTCGCTTACGCATCGGGTTGGAACATTCCAATCTGCTGCTCGTCTAGCAGCGTCCGTAACTACCTGCTCATCCGCCGTAACCGCTGTATCGCCTCAATCCGCGTCGATAGATCACCTGCGACATGACAAAGAAAAACGCCGTCCAAGCGACCAACATCCCCATATCGATAGCCAGTTGAGTCCCCTGAACTTTGCCAAGAAAGACGGCCGCTGGGAAGTACGCAAGATATTTAATGGGTAGGTAACTGACTATCGATAGAAATGGTTCCGGTAAAATGTCCAAAGGAAACATGTGCCCAGACAGGAAGAACTGGAACAGCATATAAACGAACAACAGAGAAGAGACCTCGAGCATCCAAAAACCGACCAAACCGATGCAGGCTTCCAGGTAAAACCCCAACGCAAAACTCAGGAACAGGGATGCCACGAATGCGGCAAGGGTCCAGGGTTCCGGCCACCCAAGCGTAAAGTAACTGCGACACAAGAAGAAAACCAATGCAAATGGTAGGATTGCGATCGTATAGTACGCAATCTTGTGGGCCACCCGCGACCAAAAAAGAAACGTGATCAAATCCACCGGCTGCACCAGGAACTTCTTGATCTCCCCGTCGCGAATCTTCACCGCGATACTTGACGATAAACCAGGCATCGATGAAAACGCGCGACCGACCATAGTCAGCAAGTAGTATGCGACCATGTCTTGAAACGAGTAGCCAGATAATCGACCCGCATTGGGATCCTCTGGGTTGATCGATTGAAAGATTGCCCACCACAAAAAAATCTGGGTAATGATCGGCAGAAAACGCATCAGCGTACCGAGCACAAAATCGCCACGGTAGGCGAGCCTTTCCGAGAGTGCAATCCGCAGTATCATCCAGCGGGTTCTGAATGCATCCCAGATCACGTTAGAGAACGAGTGTGAATCCATCATGGCTTGTTGCTAGCCATTGAGTTGCCCGTGGACGATTCGTTCTTCGCGTTGCCGTCCGCGTTGCCGTCCGCATTGTCCTTCGACACATGCGTGAATAGTTTTGCGATCGTCTCTTCGAGCGGCGGATCTTCGACAGCGATATCGTCAATTTGGTAGTTGCTCAAAATCTCGCCGAGCGATTTCGAAACTTCGCTGCGAGGGCACCGAAACGAGACACGCGGCATCGCGATTTTTTCCAATATTCCATAGCGATCAAGCCCCGACTCGGATTGTCCGACAGCTAGTTGCAGTGTGATAATCTTGTCGCCGGAGAAACTATCGACGATCCCGCTCAATGAACCGTCATATTGAATTTGGCCTTGAGCAATCACCACCACGCGTTTGCAGAGGGCTGCGATGTCCTTCATGTAGTGGCTAGTCAAGAGAATCGTGATGCCGCGTTCCGCTTGGTAGAATTTCAGGAATTGCTGGATATTGTGTTGAGCAATGACATCCAGTCCGATGGTAGGTTCGTCCAGAAAAAGAACTTCGGGGCGATGGAGTAGGGCGGCGATTAGCTCCATTTTCATGCGTTCTCCGAGCGAGAGTTCTCGAACGGGGCGTCCGAGCAGTTCCTGAACCGTTAGCAAGCTGGTAAGCTCATCCAATGTCTTCTTGAATGAGTCGGAGTCGATTTTGTAAATCTGTTGGTGAAGCCGAAAAGATTCTTGAGCGGGCAAGTCCCACCAAAGCTGGTTTTTTTGCCCCATTACGAGTGCAAAGCGTCGCCGATATTCGAGGCTTCGATCCCAAGGAACAAATCCCATTACGGTTGCGTTTCCGCTGGTCGGGTAGATCACTCCAGACAGCAACTTGAGCGTAGTGGTTTTCCCTGCCCCATTAGGTCCGAGGAATGCGACGAACTCACCCGCTTCCACGCGGAGAGAGATATCCTTGACCGCGTCTACGTCTTTGTACTCGCGTTTCCAGAGTCCGCGTAAAGCCTCGCGGAGCCCTTCTTTCTTTTGGTAGACGCGATACGATTTTGCAAGTTGATCGATTTGAATAATAGGCATGGAGGCAGTATATCGTAAACGCCAACATTGATGAACTAGTACCGCAACCGTGAAGCGCCCCATCACCAAGGGGCTTTGAAATGCCCCCGAGTTTTACTCGGGGGATATTTACCATACCTCTAGAAAAGACGTTCATAACCCCTGGCGTGAAGCTAGGGGCATGCCCCAAGCCAAATTAAAGACAGCAGCTAATGTCCACTCATTCCAAACCAGCCGTGGTACTTCTAAGTGGCGGGCTAGACTCCGCCACATGCTTAGCGATTTGCAAGGATCGCGGGTTCATTCCTTACGCCATCAGCTTTCGCTACGGTCAACGACATGCGATTGAGCTAAAAAAAGCCACAACGATTGCTCACCAAGCTGGCGTCGCAAAACACGTGGTCATCCATATTGACTTGGGAGCCATCGGCGGCAGTGCGCTCACGGATACCAACCTTACGGTTCCCAAGCACGAGTTTGCGTCCGAGATTGGAACGGAAATCCCACTGACGTACGTTCCAGCCAGAAATACGGTCTTTCTGTCTTATGCCTTGGGCTGGGCTGAAGTGCTCGGGGCGATGGATATTTTTATCGGCGTCAACGCGTTAGATTACAGTGGCTATCCAGACTGTAGACCGGAATACATCGCAGCATTTGAAACGATGGCCAATTTGGCTACCAAAGCTGGCGTTGAAGGGAAGAAGCTCAAAATCCACACGCCGCTAATCGACATGACCAAAGCAGAGATCATTCAGTTAGGGCTGTCGTTGGGGGTCGACTATTCACAGACATTTTCCTGCTACGACCCAGACGACCTAGAGAACGCATGCGGCCACTGCGATTCATGCTTACTTCGCCAACGCGGTTTCGAGCAAAACAAGATGAAGGACCCCGCGTTACCGTAATCCAGAAACGCGCCATCACCAAAGGGCGGTGAAATGCCCCCGAGTTTTACTCGGGGGATATTTACCATTCCTCTAGAATAGATGGTCAGAACCCCTGCCGTGAAGCCAGGGGCTTGCAGAAAAGCACCGAATTACAAACCATTCGTGCGGGACGTAACGATTCCCCGCCGTGATGTACTTTGTCGCTGAGCGAGGCCCTCGCTCAGAT
>JANPNA010000265.1:0-1659 GCA_031427235.1 Pirellula sp. | reverse complement strand
TAGGATTTTGGGGACACAGCTTTTTTTCGGGTGGGTAGTTGCATCTTGGATTTGAAATTCTTATTCTGAACAGAATCCCTTTGCTTCTAATCGGCTCTTTCGACGGAGTGAACCATGGCAAGATTATCTCGAGCGGAAATTTTCGACCCTTCTGAGATCGTGGCGGTCCATACCATTTCCAAAACGGTCCGCGCTTGTTACCTCCTGGGAGACGACCAGCGCACCGGAAAAAACTTCGATCACCGCAAACAGTGGTTCGAAGACAAGCTCAAACAACTGGCTGCGAATTTCGGGATCGATTTGCTTGCCTTTGCGTGTCTTTCGAATCACTTTCATCTGGTGCTTCGATCCAGACCTGATGTGGTTGCGACTTGGGATGATACCGAAGTCGCCAGGCGATGGTGGGATCTTTGTCCTAAACGTAAAGTCAAGCAAGAGATCGACGGTCAATCCATTTGGCTTCCAGCCGAACCGACCGAATTGGATCTCAATTCGATTCGCAACGAGCCAGTCCTATTGGCAGCGATTCGCTTGCGTTTGAGCGATATCTCGTGGTGGATGCGTTTACTGTGCCAGTACATTGCGATGCGTGCTAATAGCGAAGACGGAGATGGGCTTGGAAGATTTTGGCAGAGTCGATTCAAGGCGGTTCGCATCCTTGATGAAGAGACTTTACTGGCCTGCGCTGCTTACGTGGATCTCAATCCGATTCGAGCAGCGTTGGCCGAAACGCTTGAACAGAGCGATTACACCTCAGTGCAAAGGCGTATCGCAGCACTCAAGTTAAACGTCTCAAACTTAGAGGAATCGCAGACGTCCGATCGCGTCGATCGCATTGATGATTTCCTGTCACCGGTATCGATCGATGAGCGGAAAGATCCCTTGGGGGCACATCCAAGCCGCAACAAGAAGCGTTGCAGCGACAAAGGTTTCTTAGCCATGGCGGAGGCGGATTATCTAGAAATCCTTGATTGGCTGGCCCGCAATAGGGTGGCTGGCAAACGCGGCTCGACGCCAGTCGAAGCCCCCGCGATTTTCGAACGACTGGGAATCGACACTGGCGCTTGGTCGGAAATGGTGCAGGACTTTGGTCGCGCGTTCAAGAACGTGGCGGGGAAAGCAACGAGTATTGAGCAAGCGCGTAGTCTCAAGACACGTCGCAAATTCTATAGGGCTCGCGTCTAGCTTCTTGCGACGAGTACGAACAATCGGAAAACGAGAACGCTCGATCGAGGGCTCATTTCGAGCTGCGCCGATATGGCGAATCTGCACCTCGATAGGCAGGTACGAGTGCTTGTCATGCGACGTTGTCGCCCCATTTTTGGACAAACGAGACTTTTCGAGCACGGCACCATCGGTAGCGACCTCGCGTCCCCGCTACAATGATCTGTGTCCCTTTACTTTCACTTTTCACTTTACTTTCACTTTACTTTCATGCTGGTCGTATTTATTCAGCCTATGTTCTTTGTTGATGAAAGTCGACTGGTAGCCTTCGTGGCCTGCTTCGAGTCTTTCGCTCATCCTAGAGCTATGGTAAGCATCCCCCGAGTAAACTCGGGGGCATTGCCATGCCGTCGGCTTTACGCCGAGGGTAATGACCTTCAGGCTAGTGCTATGTATGGACAAACGATTCATCGCTAGTTTGGAACGAGCGAGGAC
>JANPNA010000264.1:0-1667 GCA_031427235.1 Pirellula sp. | reverse complement strand
ACCAACGGCTTACGGTCGAATCCACGAGCCGCGAACGGGAAATAGTCATGGGGCTACCCTTAGGTGAAGAATCGGATCAGTCGCCAAAGTTTACCAAAACCATCCTGCCAGTCAATCGCTGTGCCTGTCCTTTATTTTATTTTTCTCAGTTCATTCCGCTCTAACAGACCAGCGGCCAAGAGTGCGTCTTGAAGCGGGCAACTTCGATCAATGTAGCTGACATGCGGCGGCGACCGTCGTTGTCCTTTCGTTGGAAGCCGTCATGTCGCCGCCTGTTCAGCGCGTAGCAGAGGCATATGACACTCAATCAACGCGAATCGAGCTGCGTCCCCTTTTTGCTTTCTGGTAAGCATGCATAACTAAAGATGCTTACTTAACTTTGCGAGAAACTCCTTTTGTTGGTCGGTGAAGCATTCGCCAATTTCATCGAAATCGGTTTCAGACATGAAATCACGCATATTATCTAGGCACGCGGTCAAGAGCGCCGCGATTCCATTTAGATCATAGACGTCCCGATCCTTAAAAGACTTCCACTTTCGAAGAAAGTCCTCCAGGTCGCCAAACGAAGATATCTCCATTTCAGTCTCACTTTTTCTGGCGTGCTAAATTGTCGAAGGCTTCGGACAACCAGTCTCTTCCAACGCCGTCAAACTGATTGGCCTTTGGAATTATCCGAACATGAAGCGGGTTTGCTTCGGTTGGTGCATAAATCACTTCAAAACCTGCTGCTCGAACATCACTTATCGCCCCACCCGACAATACATCGCCACGGGTTGGAGCACGCCCGAACATCCTGTGAATCTCGGTTTCAAGCGTCAGGTCCGTAGCGACGGTCGCGGATTTTCCGGGTGTTGAAACTGCCCCCAGCTTCCGCGTGTCAATGCCTTCCCTGAGAATGAACGTACCCGGCTTTTGGCTTGATCCTCGAACGATGATTTCCAAACCATCTGGTACCACATCCCCTGGCCGTAATCCCCTTAATGAAGCGGGAGAACATTTATGGATAAGTATCTGAGAGTTCCAAGCATCATCGAACTGTCCATATCCAGGTTTGAAGCTGCTACCACCGGTCAACATAGCCAACGTTATGTCGATCTCCGCTTGCAATGTCATCTTTGCAAGGAGTCGCTTATCGTACAAGGTCTCTCGTGGGCTAAGGTATCTGCTGCGTTCGTAAATCCCTGGTGCCACTTCGATGAGCTGGTCGCCCTCAACCATTGCGTCGCTACTTAGAATCATCTTTACATCGACTGCGAACTCGAAGCCTTCATGCAGTTGATGACCAACGTAATCCAGACCATTCGAAGTGGAAATTACTGACTGGCCAAATCGGCCATGCTGCATACTACGAACTGACGCGTCGTGTTTCAAGAACTTGTCGTGGTCAGAGTGAAGACCTCCTGAGTGCAATGACGCATGAACGCGAGCGGCATCCAAGATGCTATCCGCATTCTCGTGGTTTCCTAACGCCTGCTCTGCAAAATACATACCCCGCAGCTTCTCAAGATGCCCACGACCAGAATCCCTAACACTGTTGAATAGCGCACTGTTGTTCCACTCATCTTCCGTAATCAACCCGCTAGGATCGGTAGCCATATTGGCATGATTACCCGTCATGCGATACAGGTTTGCATCGCCCGCATCGAAGCCTATTGGGTCTTTGCTCA
>JANPNA010000263.1:0-10890 GCA_031427235.1 Pirellula sp. | reverse complement strand
GTTGTTTGCTTTGCCACCCCCCGCCCGGTCGCCGACTTTGGCGGTGTTTGTTTTTTTTTAAAAATAATATTTTTGTTGGGCGGTTGTGTATTTTTTAAAATATCCTAACCCGGCCTTTAATTAAAAAACACCCACTACCCTAAAAATAAGCTGTCACCAAGCACTAGAGCAATCACGAAGCAGCGGGGCCGTGGCATTTCTCTCGCCTCGTTGGAATAGAGAATTCGTCATCGACGCGACGCCACAGCGTAGGCTTAACGCGTACCGTTTGCTCGCCTTTTCTTTTCCAAAAGGGGAAGAAGTGTCAATAGTTGAACTGAAATTGCATGCGCAACATGTCGCCGTCAAACTGCTGATACGAGGTCACTCCAGCTTGGTTGATTGCCGTAGTGTTGGTGCGATCTGTATTAGTGTACATGGTGACGAGCTCCATTTGCTTGTTTAGCTGCCATTCGACGCCGGTTTCCCATTCGTCAATCCTACTGAAGGGAGAGTTGCGTTCCGATTTGTAGCCCCCTTTAAAGTAATTCCATCGTAAAAAAGGAATAAAAGTCCCATGGCAACTTGTCTTATGCTGATACATCGTCATGACGTATCCACCATAGAGCGACCGTTCTTCGATGGCAGTTTGCGAAGCATTTAGGGCTGGACCGCGACCGATGGTCCACTCTGTTTGGAAGCCGAGCGGCTGTGGATACCAAACTCCTGTCCAAGCCAACCGATCGTCTTGGATACCGCGACGATTCCCTTGCTCGATCGTTCCAAGTGGAATCGCGGCCCCACCTACCCCAAGTGGGCGAATGTTGGAGCCGCCGACGGAATACCGACCGGTATAGCCCTGAATGCCTAACTCCGCAAACTGGCCATCGCAGAATTCCATCGGTAAGGTAAATCTGGAGACCACATGCAGGTTATCGTTCTGCTCCGACAGCGAGCCCCCTTGACCATTGTAGGTACCCAACGCAAAAACGCCATAATTCCCAGATCCTTTCAAACCCTTGTCGAGCACGTCGGCGAAGAACTTCTGTGCGGGTTCAGGCGTCCAATAGTAGATAGCTCCAAAGTCACGTTCATTTCTAACGGCACTGTTCATGGCGTCATTTCGGTCGAGTACCAAACGATTGGAGCTGCTTTGCATGTTCTCCCAACCGTAGGGAATCTTGGACTGGCCGACGCGAACTCGATTCACCTTGGTCTTATCCCAAAAACAGTCGGCATACCAATCCCGAATTTGTGCGAAGTGAATCCCCCCTGTGCTTCCGTCAGGTGTCGAAGCAAAATCCGGCTGTAAGTAGATCGCCATGTGATCTGACACGTCGCCAGATAGGATCAACCGAGCTCGACGTAGAAAAAAGGTTTGGTCCTCGCTCACGGAGCGATCGCCAACATATTGAGGAGGTGCCGACAAATCGTCTCGCGACAGGACTTCGTTGTAGCGAACTTGCGAATATCCACGAATCGTATATTTTTCAAACCATTTTTTTTCCTTTTTTGCGTCGGCAGCTTTTTTTTCAGTCTCTTCTGCTTTCTTTTTAGCAGCCGCTTCCTTATCTTTCTTGAACGACTCCTCTAACTGGGCGAATCGCTCTTCGAAAGTCTTCTCGGGTTTATTTTTCGTTTCCGATTCGGTAAGCCCTTTGTCCTTCGCGGTATCATCGGCGGAGGTATTGCCGAGTTCACTGAAGCTAACCACAACAGGAATCCCCGTCACGGGGGCCGCGTTGTACTCATTCGCGGAGAAGTCCTCGATGGGCTGATATGATACCCACGGCTGTTCGAATTGCTGAGCACTTAGAAAGACATTGTTCCCAATACCCAAAAACAGGCTCGCCAACAGAATACGTAGGTTGGCCCATTTAACTAAATTGCTCATGCGTCTCATCCGTGAGTTGTTGCTTGTGCCAACCTCCATGTTGACCGGACTAAGTTTCGTCGAGCCGTAACTTTGGACCGTCGC
Source organism: Pirellula sp. (assembly GCA_031427235.1). Taxonomy (GTDB): domain Bacteria; phylum Planctomycetota; class Planctomycetia; order Pirellulales; family Pirellulaceae; genus JBKCUI01. The sequence continues at coordinate 8,933 of JANPNA010000263.1, read as the reverse complement.
ACAAAGCCCAATTATCCGCTCAGATTCCATTGGTTGATCGCGTTGTATCGGATTTATGGAGTTTACCTTGCGAAGCAATTGCGGACTTCCCAGTTTGGTAAATGCTGGCAAACTCTTTGCGCATCGAAAAAACTTTCCAGATTAGATTTTTGGTTGTCAAAGTGGCGTAAGCTTCCAGCTTGCGATTTTCTGTCAAAGTGGCGTAAGCTTCCAGCTTGCGATTTTCTAAGGTCGAGTCGATGCGATTTTCTTCGTTGATGCTAGCGAGCGCTTTGCAGCTTCCAGCTTGCGATTTTCTAAGGTCGAGTCGATGGCAGGCAAGATGCCTACCCCACTATTTGATCCGGACACTAGGCAGCTCAGCCTATAATTTCGAGAACTCCGCTAGGGTAATCGCAAATGCAGGCGTTTGAATGTAAGTTAGGTGTAAAAGAGCGTTACTTGGAAACACGCTCTGCCCCTCTAGACATTTGAACATTTGACTTCCGATTTATGCAAAACAAACAACTTGGCAATTCCGACATGTTTCTTTCCCCGTTGGGAATTGGTGCTTGGGCGATCGGCGGTGCCGGTTGGGCTTTTTCATGGAGCGCACAGGACGATGGGGATTCGATCAAAGCCATTCACGCCGCGTTGGATGCTGGAATGAATTGGATCGATACGGCTGCTGTCTATGGACTTGGACATTCCGAAGAAGTGGTTGCTCAAGCCCTAAAAACCTATTCCGGTAGACGGCCGTTTGTTTTTACCAAATGCGGCCGCAATTGGAATCAAGAACGTCAGATTCAAAAGGACTTGAGAGCTACTTCCATTCGCCAAGAATGTGTTGATAGTCTGCGTCGATTGCAAGTCGACACGATCGACTTGTACCAAATCCATTGGCCAGAGCCGGACGAGTTGGTAGAAGAGGGCTGGGGGACGTTGGCAGCACTTCAAAAAGAAGGCAAAGTGCGATGGATTGGTGTCTCCAATTTCAATGTCCAACAATTGCAGCGCGTGCAATCGATCGCACTCGTGACTTCGCTCCAACCCCCGTTTTCGCTCGTGCGGCCTGAAGTTGAGCAACAGGTCTTGCCATTTGTGGCTGAAAACCAGATCGGGGTATTGGCTTATTCGCCGATGGGTTCCGGATTGCTCACAGGGTCCATGACGCAGGAACGTGTAGCAAATCTACCGCCGGATGACTGGCGGGTTCGTAACCCCCATTTCCAAGAACCGTTGCTCTCACGCAATCTGAAGATCGCCGACAAACTCAACAATATCGGTAGTCGGCACGGGCGAACGGCCGGTGAAGTGGCGTTGGCATGGGTTCTGTATCATCCTGCTATCACCGCCGCCATCGTTGGTATTCGGACTCCGGAACAAGTCGCAGGCATTCGCGGAGCGTTGGAATTCCGATTGGACGAATCGGAATTCGGTGAGATCGAGAGCTTTCGAAAAGCACTCTAACCCGTTGTAGCTGAGCGAGGCCCTCGCTCAGGTAATCAGACGAGCGAAGGGCCTCGCTCGACCACAGACCTCGTAGTGGAAGTTGTTAAACTTCCTTGGGAAAGCTTGCAGTTCTTGGAACTCTAACGAGGTTCCACTACCTTAATTCTACGCCATTCCGGATAAACCGGACGCCTAGCAGCGAAAGGCGACCATTGCCGAGCTACCAATTACTACGACTCATCATCGTTGCGGAGGCGAACAAGCACGGAATAGTCTTCGAGCGTTGACGTGTCGCCGGTCGCTTCTTTGCCTGCGGCGATGTCTCGCAGCAAACGACGCATGATCTTGCCGCTGCGTGTTTTTGGAAGCGACGAAGTGAACCTAACTTCGTCTGGAACCGCGAGCGCACCGATTTCTTTTCGCACGTGCTTCTTGAGCGCTTCCCGCATCGCATCGGTTGGCTCGTGGTTCTTGAGCGTAACGAAGACCGTGATCGCTTGGCCTTTGATCTCGTCTGGCCGTCCCACAGCGGCTGCTTCTGCCACGGCTGGATGGCTGACGAGTGCGCTCTCGACCTCGATCGTGCTGAGCCGATGCCCTGAGACATTGATCACATCGTCGATGCGCCCCATGATCCAATAGTAACCGTCGTCGTCACGGCGCGCGTTGTCACCGGTCAAATACATACCAGGAACCAGCGACCAATATTGCTGCTGATAGCGACTGTCGTCTCCCCAAATCCCTCGCAGCATGCCCGGCCATGGCTTCTCGATACAGAGCATGCCACCGTGGTTGGCTTCGACGTCCGCCAACGAGTTTCCTAAGACACGCGGGACGATTCCAGGCATGGGTCGGGTGCATGAACCGGGCTTGCATGGAATGGCGCCAGGCAATGGAGACATCATGATGCCCCCAGTCTCTGTCTGCCACCAGGTATCCACAATAGGGCATCGACCGCCACCGATCTTTTCGTAGTACCACATCCACGCCTCAGGGTTGATCCCCTCCCCTACGCTCCCTAATAGTCTCAACGAACTGAGGTCGTGTTTGTCGACATGGTGATCGCCCCACTTGATAAACGTTCGAATTGCCGTTGGCGCGGTATAAAGGATCGACACTTTGTAGCGTTCGATGACGTCCCAGAATCGATCTTCTTGCGGCCAATTCGGAGCCCCTTCGTACATGACTTGAGTCGCACCAGCCGACATGGGGCCGTAGACGATGTAGCTATGACCAGTGATCCAACCGCAGTCGGCGGTGCACCAGAAGATATCTTCCTGGCGGTGATCAAAGACCCATTCAAAAGTTCGTTTTACGTAAAGATTGTAACCTGCAGTGGTATGGCGAATTCCTTTGGGTTTGCCGGTCGAACCGCTGGTATACAAGATGAACAAGGAGTCTTCGCTATCCATCGGCAGCGCGGGGCAATCGTCGGATTCGTTTTCAATGAGATCATGCCACCACACATCGCGGTCGGACTGCATATTTGTAACACTGCCGACCCGTTTGAGGACGATGCAATTCTCGATGGTGGGACTCTTGGCCAAGGCTTCGTCGGCCGTTTCTTTTAGCGACAAAGCCTTGCCCCGTCGCCAGCCACCGTCGGCGGTGATCAGCAGTTTGGCCTGGGCGTCATTGTTGCGGTCCGAAATGGCTTCAGCGCTGAAACCACCAAAGATTACGGAATGGATCGCACCGATGCGAGCGCAAGCCAACATGGCGACTGCCAGCTCAGGCACCATCGGCATGTAGATACTAATTCGGTCCCCTTTTTCGATACCAAGTTTCTTGAGTCCGTTTGCAAAGCGACAAACATCTCGCAGCATATCTGCATACGTAATCGTGCGACGATCGCCCGGCTCGCCTTCCCAATGAAACGCCACACGAGCCCCGTTTCCGTTAAGTACGTGCGCATCGAGGCAATTGTAGGAAACATTGGTCTGGCCGCCGACAAACCACTTGGCAAGCGGGTTCTGCCATTCGAGCGTGGTGTGAAACGGTTCAAACCAATGCAGATGCTCCTTCGCTTCCTTCGCCCAAAACTCCTCGATATCTTTTATCGACTCATTGTACAAATCCTCGTAGGCGGCCAAAGAACCAACCACGGCTTGTTTCGCAAAAGCTTCACTAGGAGGAAAGACTCGCGTCTCGTTGAGTACGTTTGCGATTTGACCGTTGGCGGGATTCGACATGGAGAGACTCGGAGCAAAGACGTGGGAGGTGAAGAATCGTGAGGCTAGGCCAACATGGAGTGCCAGGTATCCTTGGCAACTTGCAACGCTTCGGGGAGTTTTTCAGGTAGCTTTCCACCGGCCTGTGCCAAGTCAGGTTTGCCCCCTCCACCACCACCGACGGTTTCGGCAACCGGCGTTATCCATTTACCGGCACTGAAGCCTCGTTCTACCAGCGTTTGGCTGATGCCCGCAATCAAGGTGACTTTGTCATCCATGCAGTTGGCCAAAAGAATAGCGATCGGTTCGGTGGAGCGTTTGCGCAATTGATCGATCCACTGTCGCATCATGCCAGCGTTGGCATGCGGCGTCTCGGCGACGATCAACTGGGTACCGGATACCGTCTCTGCTTGGCTCAAAAGATCTTCGACCGACATGCCCCCCTTGGACGAAATCTGTTGCAATTGTTGATGCAATTGCGTCTGCTCCTTGAGCATCGCCTGAATTCGGTGTGGAACTTCTTCGAACGACACGTTCAATGCTCGAGCTGCCTGCTTGAAGGCCGACCGAGTCACCGTGTACTTCTCACTCGCCGGAGTGGCCTTTCCCTGTAGGATTAGCTCGGGAACCGCCTCATTACCTGTACCGCTGGCCATCTTTTTTAATTTACGAACGGCCATTACCAATTCCATCGTCTTTTCGCTTAGGTTGGCGATCGAGCAACCTAGCATGGAAGCAGACTGAGACGCGAGCTGCTCTACCTTCTTACGTTGTTCAACAGCTCTTTTGCCAGTTACTGCAGTGATTCGACGAATGCCTGAGGCCACACTCTCCTCAGCCAAGATTTCTATCATTTCGATTTCGTCGGTTCGATTTGCGTGTGTGCCACCGCATAGCTCCTTCGAAAACTCCCCAATGCTGACCATGCGAACAGGATCTGGATACTTTTCGCCAAAGAGCATCATTGCCCCGGCCTCTCGCGCAGTTGCGAGCGGTACCAATTCCCAATCGATCGGATCGGAATCTTTGATTCGATCATTGGAGATCGACTCCACCGTCTTGAGTTGCTCCTCCGAAAGTGGTTCTTGATTGCTGAAGTCAAAACGCAGCCAGTCTGCATCGACCTTGCTACCCTGCTGTTGAGCGTGTCCACCAACGGTCTTTTGGAGGGCATAATGAAGAATATGAGTCGCCGAGTGAGCACGACGAATGGCATCGCGATGTGCCTCGTTCACTTGTGCCGTCACCATTTCACCTTCGTTAAGCTCACCTGATTTCATCGAACCGTAGTGAATGATCAATTCGCCGCTTCGCTGTGTGTCAGAGACCTCGAAGGTACCTTTGGGGCTGACTAGTTGGCCTGAGTCTCCGAGCTGACCACCGCTTTCACCGTAGAAGGGGGATCGATCCAAAACGATGCGTGTCATTTCGGGTGTTTCCGAAGTCTTGACCGAGCTAACTAAATGATCGGCCTTGGGCTTGCCAACAATGATTCCTTTAACCAGGGCGTCGGCTTGGGTTTTTTCGTATCCCAAAAATTCGCAGTGCTGAAGGGCTTCTTTGAGGGTTTCGATAGGTCCCGTTTCAAAGACTTCGTCCATGCCCCCGCCGCCGCTGATCTCTCCATGCTTGCCCATGGCGGCACGGTAGCCATCCCAATCGAAGGTCAGGTTCTTTTCGGCTGCGATTTGCTGAAACATTTCAGGTGGCACACCATAGGTCTGATAGAGGCTGGCTGCTTCTTGGCCGTCAACCATCACACGTCCGGAGGACTGCATGTCATGGAATACGCGTCCGATTCTGTCCAAGCCTGAATCGATGGTCGCAAAGAAATCCGATTCTTCGCGGGCCATAACTTGGGCGACTCGCTCGGTGGTTTGCGAAAGCTCAGGATAAACCGCTTTCATCATTTGAGCCACCACAGGAACCAATTGGTGCAGGAACGGCTCGCGCAAACCCAATTGGTGGCCGTCAAGTACCGCTCTACGCAGTAGGCGCTTGATGACATAGCGGGCTTTTTTGGGACCTGGATAGACGTTTTCATGGATGGCAAAAGTGCATGCTCGTACGTGGTCGGTGATCCGCCGAAGCCGACGTCCGTTATCGCTTTCGTATTGGTAGGGAACGCCGCAAACTTCGGAAGCAGCTTGCACAATAGGCATCAAGATATCGATATGAAAATTGGTCGGCACATTTTGCAGAACACTCGCGGTTCGTTCCATACCCATGCCGGTATCGATGTTCTTGCTAGGCAATGGTCGCAGGTTGCCGGGTGGATCCCCCACTCGATTGAACTGAGTGAAGACGAGATTCCAAATCTCGACGGTTTTGCCGGAGTCCAGTGTGACGTAAATTTCGCTGCACGGACCACATACCCCGTCAGGACCCTGACTAGGAGCCGAAGCTGGCCAGAAGTTCTCATCCTCTTCGAGTCGGCTGATACGGCTCGTTGGCAAACCTATCTTTTCGTTCCAAATCTTGAAGGCTTCGTCATCGTCTTTGTAAACGGTCACTGTCAATCGGGCGGGGTCGATTGCCAACCATTTCTTATCGGTTAGGAATTCCCAAGCCCAAGAGACCGCTTCGTCTTTGAAATAGTCGCCGAAGCTGAAATTTCCGAGCATCTCAAAAAAGGTGTGGTGGTAGGCGGTTCGGCCGACATTGTCGATGTCGCCTGTCCGCAAACATTTTTGGCAGGTCGTCGCTCGAGTGAAGTCCAGTTTTACCTTGCCGAGAAAATGATCCTTGAACTGGTTCATTCCGGCTGGCGTGAACAGAACGGACGGGTCCCAGGTTGGAACGAGCACGTCGCTGGCTTGCCGATGGTGGCCCTTGGATTGGAAGAAAGTCAGATATTTTTCGCGTAACTCGTCCGTTTTCATTGTTCGATGCTTAGGAAATTGATTGGCGTCGTGTAAGGGTGGATCGCTGCGACCGGTATACTTTTTTTTGCGCTTTCACAGCTACCCCGGCGTATGAATTTACACTTAGACACCTATTTCGCGTAGCCCAGCCAAACAAAACGAAAAAAGCCTGGGAAAATCCGAGGCTTTGTTTTCGTTTCGAGCGAGGGTACAGCGCATCCTGAATTTTAGCGAATTCAGCTATTCCCGACGTGCGTACTATTTAGCTAGCGTGTCACCGATGGACTCTTCTTCGACTTTGTTTGGAGAGTTTACTGAATTTTGAGCGTTGTAGCTTGCCAAACGTTCTGTTTCTTGTGTTGCAAGAGTTGTAAATCGCATCGCAGCTTGAACTTCGAATCCTGAGAAGTACATTTCGACGCCCGTGTATTCCGAAACAACGCGTGGTTTGCGAACCAGTTCTTGCCAAGACAAGCCGTTTGCAACGTGCCAAGCGGCCGCTTGGGCTGTGTTTTGACTAACTTTACCGGCTGCCAAGGCTTTGCAGAACTCTTCGATGACAGGCGAGTCGTTGACTTCGGCCAAACGAACCACCTTGTATTTCATGCGAGGATTTGGATCGGCTTTTCCATGGGTGAGGCAAAGTGTAGCTACGGTCATCTTGCGAGGATTGTCTGGTTCCACACGCATCATTCCACCCATGCCGCCGCCGCCCATGCCACCCATGCCACCGCCGCCCATCATTCCACCCATACCGCCGCCGCCCATGCCGCCGCCGCCCATGCCGCCGCCCATACCCTGGCCGCCCATGCCGCCCATGCCACCGCCGCCCATTCCGCCCATGCCACCGCCGCCCATTCCACCCATGCCGCCGCCACCCATTCCGCCCATGCCACCGCCGCCCATACCACCCATGCCCATTCCCATTTGAGCAAGAACAGGCACTGCACCGAAGGTCGCAGGCAACACCACGTTGATGGGTTCGTTACTTTTATTCTTGAAAATCAAATTGGCTTCTTTGGCGTCTTTGTTGATGCAGTCGACCGTCAAAAGGCCTTGCTCCATTGCTTGGAACATTTCGACTGTCTTGGCCTCGGCCTTTTTAGAGGAAGACTTTTTGGCTAACTTCTTTGATTCGGAAGAAACCGACTTCACCTTATTTTCAGGGTTGTCGTCACCGCGAAGATTCGCCGATGCATAGGAAAAAGCAATCGCCAACGCCAAAAAACTGGTCAGTTTCCGTTTCATGTCAACACCCTCAAATCCTAATGAAAATCAAAAATTCAGTTTGCAGAAATAGTAAGTTTGAGAACCGTTGCATCCTGACATTTCGGACAGGTTGCGATCCACATGGAACTGCACGACGTTTTTCGTCTACCGAATATTATCTTACGGTACACTCCAAATCGACAAATTCCAATCATCATGATGCAATTTATTGAGCCAAATGCCTTTTTTCCCCCCAGTCAAACGGTCTTCACGCGGTCAAAGAGTCCGATTTCACAGGAGCCGCTAGAGAACAAAGACGGAAGCAAACCCCGTACCGAAGGCTTATTTCCGGTCGAAATTAACCCGCTCGAAGCGGGTCAATCGATAGAACATTTGTTTTGCCTATGCTTTTCTCGCGCTCCGACCCGTCGCAATTATGAGGATTTTTAGGATTCGCGCTTTAGAAAACGCCAAGAGAGCATTAGATTGCGTTGCAAGAACGTAGCAGTTTGCTACCTTTTCCTGTTCAATCACGCATAGTGCGCGAAAACAATACCCAACTTTCACGTTTAGGAATCCACCATGTCCATGTTTGTCGGCGAATCATTGGTAGGCGAAGGAAACGAAATTGCACACATCGATTTGATGATTGGCAGCAAGGATGGGCCGGTCGGTACTGCTTTCGCGAACGCTCTTGCAACTCAGAGCAGCGGGCACAGCAACCTTCTCGCCCTTCTGGCTCCGAACGTCGCAGTGAAGCCTTCCACAGTCATAATCACTAAGGTTACGATCAAGGGCATGAAACAAGCAGTCCAAATGTTTGGACCAGCTCAAGCAGCTGTTGCGAAAGCGGTTGCTGACAGTGTCGCTAGTGGCGTTATTCCGAAGGATCAAGCAGAAAAACTAGTTGTTGTTTGCGGTGTGTTCATTCACCCAGCTGCTGCAGACGACAAGAAGATCTATGACTACAACTATGCCGCAACAGTCGACGCCATTTCCAACGCAATGAAGGGTAGCCCTTCTGTTCAGGAAATGCTGGACAAGAAGGATACGGCGGCTCACCCATACCGCGGATTCTAAGCTTGTCGTTCAAAAAAGTGTGGTTCAATTGAGGCACGGCGGTCTCCGCCGTGATTTCTCGGCGCGAGTCCACCGAGCCACTTGCCTAGGCTAAGCCTGGGGTGTTAAAAATTCGGTATTGCAGCCACATTCGCTTGCGCAGTTTTTGTTCTCATTGTAAACCTCTGATAGTGTTTGC
>JANPNA010000262.1:0-8993 GCA_031427235.1 Pirellula sp. | reverse complement strand
AAAAGAAAGGACAGGCACAGCAATTGTCAGGCGGAACAGATTTGTTAAACTTTGTGGGTTGTTTTAATTCCCCATCCTTGGAGCATTAGCCATGACATTATCCCGTTCTAGGCTTGTCGACACTTCCGTAAGCCGTTGGTATCACTGTATTTCCCGGTGCGTTCGTCGCGCTATGTTGATGGGGAGTGAAACCGCGCCGGGGCGTAAGGATTGGATCGAAAATCGACTTCGGAAACTGGATCAAATCTTTGCCGTTTCTGTGGGTGGGTTCAGTCTTATGGATAATCATCTGCATTTGCTGCTGCGTATTGATCCTGATCTAGCCAAGGGTTGGTCGGATACCGAAGTGGCCGAGCGCTGGTTCAGGCTCTTTCCACCGCGCGGTGCTGACCGCAAGCCGAAGGAGCCGACTGCTGATATGATCGCGGTTCGGGTTGCCAATGTGGCTTGGGTCGCACAGACTCGCGTTCGGCTCTCTTCGCTGGGTTGGTTCATGAAGTGCCTTAAGGAACCACTGGCTCGTATTGCCAACAAGCAAGACCATTGCACGGGTGCTTTCTTCGAAGGGCGTTTCAAATCGATTGCGATTCTGGATGAAGAATCACTGCTATCGGTGTGTGCTTACATCGATTTGAATCCTGTTGCGGCAGGCATGGCTCCAACCCCGGAAGCCAGTCTGCATACTTCGGTGAAAGCTCGAGTGGAGAATGTTCAAGCGGCTGGGCGGACTCAGGATTTGAAAGCAGCCGAACGAGGCAGCGTGGCTGCGGTGCGTGTCAGTGGTGGGATTGAAGACGACCTATGGCTGATACCTATCGAGGATCGTCGAGGGTTGGATGGTTTGCGAGAAGGGATGCGAGTTGGTTTTTCGCTTGGTCAATATCTGATGTTGGTGGAGCACACCGGCCGCATCCTGAGGGACGGCAAGCAAGCGATTTCGACGGAAGTTGCGGACATTTTCCATCGCCTAGGCTGCACGCCCGAAGCTTGGGAAGTGCGGATGAACAAGCTAAGCGGTGGTCGGCTGATAGGCCGATTCTTGGCAGCCACACGCGATCGGTTGCGTCAGTTAGCGAGCAAGTTGCAAGTAAGGCACTTAGCAAACGTCGGCTGACCGTAATCGCGGCAGAGTCCAATTGAAAACGGAGTGCTTGGATCATAGCTAGGGAGGGTACGTCAAGAGCGGATAAAAACGGCCTGCGTTGACTCAAACCGCTATGAATTTGCGGATCTAGCGCCGTTTTTCTAGCAATCGTCGTTCAACAGACCGGTAAGCCCCCGCCGATAGCTTCCAATAATAGGAGTGCACAAGTAATCGCTGTGCGTGTCCTTTCTTTTCTCTACGCAAATGCAGGCCATTCACCACGGTTCAGTTGCCGATCAGTCGGACCAGCAAGTCACTGACCCCAACGGAATCGGCTGCACGCTTCAAGTGCTGTTTATCTGCTGTGTCTCCCAGCAGTCGCAGCAATCTAGATACATCGTCCCACTGACGCTCAGAAGTTTCGTTTGTCAGTCGATACCACTCAAGTTTACAGATTATGATGTCCTCTGCAGTCGCAATTGGAACTTCAACGGTTTTGGAATCACCGAGGGTCGCGACAGATGCGCGTCGCATACAATCGATGTCGAAATGACGCTTGCGGCTCACGAAGATGTCGACTTTAAAAGACGTCGGTAAGTGAATAAGATTGAAGCATGACTTGCTCTTTACGGCTTGTCGAACCGCCAACTCACTCACATAAAATCGGTCGTCAATACGAGCCAAGAACTCTGGGATTTGTGCTTCTAGCATCTCGCAGACCAAATCAACATCCATCGTCGATCTAGTAGCTCCATGATAGGAACTGGCGATACTTCCGCCCACGTAGTGCGGGATTTTGAGATCGTTGAACGCAGCCACGACGGGTGAAAGAGCGTCAATCAAGTCATCCGTTTCGATCAACACAATGCTCCCTCATCCAGGCACATACTTCGACTGCCAGGGCTTCTCCGTACGTTAGTTCGATGAACTTGAGTTGGACCAATTCGTCACTGAGATCTGGATATCTTCTGGAAATTGCATCGATTGCCATCTTTTTGACGCTCCGTGACAGTGCACAAGTCTGACGAATCCGTTGCTGCGGACTCATTCGGCGCAAGCAGCCCAGTTGCACTTCGAATGCATCGGCTGACGTATCAATAGTGTAAGGATCAGATGCCATAAACGCATTGTAAAGTCTTTGTTTGCATGCAGCGAGGCATTTGTCCAAGTACTTGCCCAACAAATCAGCCGAAGGGTTGTATTTGTAGCTGATCGACTTTCCGCTGGTCGTTTTCGTAAAAAAGTCTCTACCCTCATAACCCAGAAACAAGCTGCACGAAAAACCGTGGGGTTATGATCGACTAGAGACCTTGGTCATAACCCGGATTTTTTGCCTTCAGAGAGTCGAGAGACTTTGGGCCAAAATTGGCTTTTTTGGGCTCAAAATGGCTTTTGGCTGTGACCGTCAGGTTACGGGGGAGAGAGACCGGGGGAGAGCCGAGCGGAAAAGGCCGGATCAACGAAAAGACTGGTGGGAAAACGAAAAAAGGCTGGGGTCATGAAGACACCAGCCTTTTCGTTTAGCTTCCCTGCCCGGCACAAGTCAACCAATGGCACTAGTTCGTCAAAGTTATTGGCTTATCTGCCCATGGTCTACCAACGGCGATACGAAGAGAAAGTGGATTCATCTGGAATCACCTCATCCAAAATTGTCTTCGGAGAGTCCATAGTAGGATCCAGTCGATCGGCCTGCAATTCAGCCCATGCAAGATACTTACCTAATTCGGAATCGACATCAATTTTCGAACCTTTGCTTTCGTGAACTTGCCGTACGTAAGCGACAAACTCTCTAATTTCTCGGCAACGCCCTAAGTCACTCGCCTGTGCCAGCAAACTATCCAGCTTTCGTTGTTCTTGTTTTTGTTCCTCTCGTTTCTTCGCTCGCTCGGCCGCTTGTAGGCGTTGGCGTTTTTCTTCTTCAACCTTTTTAATCGCTTCTTGCTCTTGCTTGATTTCATGCTCCCGTTTTTTCTCCGCAATCTCAAGTACTCCAACAACTATCGAATTCAAGCAATTCTCGATTCGTTGTGTCTTGGCATCTTTCCACTGCTTCCTGCAGCCGCACGCCCAGTAGCTGTCCGCCTCTGGAACTAGTACCGTCAGTGAGCCGCTCGGAACTTGCCTCTTTCGTTTCCGTTCGCTAAAGAAGTCGTAGTGGCCTGTAATTGATTCCTTGGATGCTTCAAACTCCTCCTCCACAGTCTTGGTGGCTTCTCGAATCGTAAGTGTCACAGTTTGGCTATTGACCTCGATCTTTGGACCTGAACTGACTTTGTGACCGAGTGACTCAAATGCTTTAAGCAATGCACTCATGACGAGGAGCGACCGACGTAGTTGATCACGGCTCACAAGTAGGTCGAGTTGACAACCCTCAGGTACATGGAGCAAACCGTCATCGCGCTTCTTCGCCCCTTCCAACGCATCATTTGTTGCGGAGGCCAACCTGTGGCAGCCACGTAGATTCTCAGCAACTTCGATTTTGGGTAAAAGGTTTTCGCATTTCTCCGTTTCCACTCTTGCTTTCTCCTTTGCCTTTGCCTCTACCTCGCCAGGTTCTGGGACGTGGACTCTAATCTCACCGTCCTCATCATGCTTTGGAAGCGGAGTGCGTCTGACCTTTTGTCCGGCTTCGAGCCTCGCCCAGTAGCCGACTCTCATTTCAATTACGGTAGCTAGCCAAACCAGCCTGCCAAAACATCGCGAATAGTTGCCGCATCATCAGATAGCCATTTAGCCCCAAGCTGCCGAACAATGGGTATTGGGTTTTCGGCAAAATGATTCCGCCAGCATTGAGTCGCGATACGAAACGCGTCGGTGTCGACTATCGAGGCGACTACTTTACGTGCACGGTCACGTTCTTCCATCGTCATCATGGCAACGATTCGGTACACATCCTGAGCGTGTTTTGCCGCCTGCACGCGACTGTATTCTCTTGGCTCTTCCTCGAGCTGCGGATCTTGCGATAAAGCCCAACGATCACCGGTCGCAGTCAGCTTCATTACGCTCCAAGTGACAGGGTTAGGGACATTCAGGTCGATACCATCCCATGCAAATTGGAACGGATGCAGTTCTGAACCTACCGCTTCGGGATTGGTTCGGCCGTGAACGCCTTGATCACCTAGCGATGGCTTGTGTTTGACGCGTTTGTCCGTGGCGGTGATTCCAGCCTCGCCTAGATCTGGTCGTTGAGCGTGCATTTCTACAACGATCATTTGGTTGCCTTCCAGGCGTTTGATGAACTTCCATCGTTGCTCATGTGGCCGAACACTTGCTTCGAAGCCATTCTTATTCAAGGCAGTGATGACCGACTTTTGATGATCTGCATCTTTGATGAGATCAAGCCCGAGCACCAAGTCGACATCTTTCGTCACTCGCGGCGTCGCATCCTGCCAGTTCTGAATCGGCACGACCGTGCGCGACTTAAATCCTTCCGAGAGCCATCGCTGCTTGAGAAAAAGTCCGTATCCGCCGGCCACAAGAATGTTGGTTGAAGAAGCGGCACCAAGGTCCCGCCAAAGCGGCGAAAAGTGTGGCCACAAAAGATCGTCCATGCTTGTTGCTACGCCTTCGATTCTTTGATAATTGTTTGATACAAGTCCTTGGCGGTTTCGCGTTGGCGAGCGTCGCCATCATTGAGTTCAAGCCAGGTTTGAATTCGACTAGTGTATCGAATGCCGTCGCCGTCTCGCTCGTTGGCAAAAAAGGTTTCGTCGTCTTTGGTTTCCATAAGCACGACATCCGCGAAACTGGGAACGGTTTCTGGTGACAACGAAAGCAGCGATTCCGCAAGCTTCAAATCGCTCACTGCCACTTTCAATGGTCCGCCTTGGGCGATCGTGCAATAGCGAGTCGCTGAGGTCTCGCCGGTAAGTGACCAAGCCAAATCATCGGAGTTCGAAAGTTGGCTTATTCTGGGCTTTCCATCAAGGCTTCGATAGCTGCGTTGTCGTCGGGGCAGACTGCGACGCCAATTTTTACGCAAGTGATCCAGCATCCGAATCGGATCGGTGAGCTTGATCGTGTTACCATCTTTGATCACGAGCAATTCTTCAACGAATGCAGAGATCGCTTTGGAGACCTGAGAAAGCGACGGGCCTTTCAATTGAGCTTGCTTCTCGATTGCTTCGGTCAGTTCACTCAGCGTTTCCCATTCAGGCTTGTTAATCAGCATCCGGGCGACAAGCGCCGAACGACCACGATAGGGATTCGCGACCGCTCGGGAGTCGGGATATAGATTTGGATGGCCTGTCCGCAATACGCACACGTGGTTCGGGACATAGACAAATCCATTGCCACACAAGTCGATTCCGCTGACAGTCAGGTCTTCGAGTTCTTTCAATCGATCGGGAGACAAATACGGAAGAAAGATCAGCGGATGACAGTCCAATCGCTTCGCATTGTCAGACGCTCGCTCAATTGCTTTGCGGAAAGCATCGGGCGTAGATCGTGTTTTGCACTCCACTGAGAATCGCTCAATGGCATTGTCGGTGGCAAATGAAACATCAATCAATGCGTCGATTGCTCGATCGTCATGCGGAATCGCGTCTCGAATGACGATTGGCGGTAGCAATGACTCGCCTGGCCGTAGCCTGTCGAACATGAATTGCCGGTCGATTTTCGTGTTTTCGTCCATTTTCACGCCTGGGAAAAAAGTCTTTTATGCGAAAACATAGGCTGTTTTCCAGGAAAGTCAAGTTTTCCCGCACGAGAGAACAGCATCTTTCTTGATAACTGACAACATTCCGATGGCAGCTAAATTCAGATTGAGGCTGAATCGGTCGTCGGAAATGCCGCTTCAACCGCTCTGACCCAGCTGCCGAACTCGCGGCGGATGGCTAGGGAGTGGTCACGGTTTTCGAGACAGACCTCGCTGTAGACGAGGGATTGCCCAGCGGCTTGGCGATTGCGGAACCAGAGAAGCATGCTTTCGCGATCGAGGTGCTTTGGCCTGCGATGGGTGACGTTGGCGAGGTTGATTCCGGCAGCCGTCAGTGCCTCACGCCAGCTACCGAAGTGGCGGACTGCGGCGTCATAATGGGCTCGGTCGCGACTGCGGTTCACTTTGGCCCCTAGGTCGTAGCCGGTTGTACACAAACGACGGAGTTGTTGTTGGATACCGACTCGACGCCGAGATCCAATAGTATTCGGTATCGCAATGAACCGTCGAGGATCTCGTAACCGTCATCGAGAGGGTACACAATGAGCGGTTCAATCAAGCCGACCGCTCGCAAGCTTGCTTCAATTCGCTGGCGGTACTTCTTCTCAACCTTACGTTCGTTGCGTGGCAGCAATTTGACGATCGAGATGTCGACGCCTTGCACCCGTTTGGAGCTATGTCCATTAACACTCATGATCGCGCCTCCATTTCGGCTGATTGGTCAAAACGAAAGTCACCGGCTAAAGTGGGGCGTTTGTCGAGCTTCTGCCTCACCAACAACTCCACCAGCGCCGCGTCCTGGAAAACCGTGTTGATGCCAGTCAACAATGTCATAAAGCGGTTCTCTTTCGACTTCGCTTCTCGAACATAGGATGTCTTGACCCGTGTTGTCTCGGCGATGTCGTGTTGCAGTTGGTTGACGGTATAGTCGCGATTGGCTGCCGACTTCTTCGAAGACTTGGCTCTCGCCGCAATGATGCGGCGGGCCTGGCCGAAGTTGAGCGTCGTCACCAATCCCTCCGCGAATGCGTCCATCAGCACGCCCTGAATCTGCGAATCTTCAGTCGACGCTACTTGGATCGCGAACTTGATCGGAAAGACTTCCGATTCGACCCCTTGAATCAATCGTTCTTCGCCCTGTTCGACGAGCCGAATGTAGCCGCGAATGTACTCTTCGGACTTGCAAGCGATCTTGGCAATCTGCTTGTAGTCCAAACCTTCGTCGTGCAGACGTTTCAACTCGCGAGCGAAATCCATGCTGCCCGGTCTTGTTCGAGCGATGTTTTCGATCAACGATTGCAGCAGTGCTTCTTTACGAGTGCACGTAACAACCTCGGCCATCACATGCTTCTTGCCGAGTTGCTGGTGGGCCTGCAAGCGTCCTTCGCCACAGATCAGTTCGTAGAACCCAGTCGCTTCGATAAACTTGTCGTTAACTCGAATCGGTTTCATCAAGCCGACGCTTCCAATGCTTTCGACGTTCATGGTGAATTGCTCTTTCTCACGGTTCCGCGAGTTGATCACTTTGACTTGGTCGATCGGCACCTCCTCGTACCGTCGCTTGGACATAGGACAAATGTTGTTGAGTGTTTCCATAGTTGGTTTGCTCCGTTAAAGAAGTTGTTGAAGAAAGGTTAAATCCGCTCGCCCGAACAGTTCGGTACGAGTCGATGAACTAGTGAATCGAAGTGGCCGTGAGTCCAATCCGAACCTTGGCATTGCGATGAACCCGAGGATTTTGAAGTCGGCCGGCTCGGAAAGAAGGACGCCAAGCGTCATATCGATCACAGATCGTGTATCGCACCGCAGCGGCCAATACGATTCGTATCCGTGTGGCACCGGTACCGCTGGCTGAATCGAGACCGTCAACTTCTGGTCTAGAACCAGGAAGTCTGAATAGGCCATCGTCTCGGGAACGTGGCTGCGTATTTGTTCCTGAACCGCGTCGCGAGCCTTGACGCGTTCGCAATCGAACAGTTTTTGAAATGCCGAGTCGAGCGAACCGAATTCTTTCGAGTATCCGCCCACAGTTGGATATTCATCGCTCAGTCGCAACAAACCTGGCCGCAGCATACCGTGCGAACGATAGCGCATGTCCAACATCCGCAGCATGTAATCCGGATCGTAACGCTGCTTGCGTTTTTCTAAGATCTCTTGGGCCCGCAGGTACAACTCGAATTCGATAACACCAGAAAATGCTTCTGGCGTCCGTACCCATTCCTCTGGTGGATTCGGGTGTTTCGGCGTTTTCAGCTTACCACTGGTCTGGTTGTAGACCATCGTGCCCGCGTACTTTTCGTTGCGCAGTCGAGCCATTACGCTGCCCGCTCCCCAACGCCGACCACTGGGGGATGGAATTCCATTTTTGTTGAGGTCCTCAGCGATTTTGTACTCAGAATGTCCATGCTCGACGAACGCTGCGAAGATACGCCGGATAATTGCAACCTCTTCTGGATTACCTTCGACCAGCGTCACGCGTTGGTTTTGGATGCCCTTGCGTTGGCCCGGTTGCAGCACATTAAGCGGCTCGCGTTTCTCATCCAGCAACAATCGCTGCAGTCCGTAAGGTGGCGTACCACCGGCCCAGTAACCTTGTTCAGCGATCTTCACGCAACCTCGCCAAACCTTGTCGCTTAGTTCGCGACTGTACTGCGCCGCGCGAAACCTTTCGAACTGGACGTAGACCGGATAGAGCGGGTCGTTCTCTTTGGGTTTGCCGATGGTCGTATAGATGACCTGCTTTTTATTCTTCTTGCAAATCGCCGAGAACTGGGCCGATAGATCGATGTCTTGGAATCGCCCCCACCGCGAAACATCCAAACACAACACATACTCAAAGTCGTTGCGTTTGGCGATCCACTCGTCCATCATCTCCATGAACGCGGGCCGATCTTCGGAGTTGAGTCCCGATCGCCCAGCGTCGCAGAACTCACGGATGATCTCGACACCATGTTGGTTGGCCCAAGCTCGAACTTGATCCTGTTGAATCGGAATCGAGTTCTCCTGCCTGTCTTGAGCCGAGTGCCGGTAGTACGCCACCGCCCGCACAAGCGCTGGCGCATCCGCGTCCGGCAAATCAACTTCCCACCAATGAACCATTTTTAGAAACCTTGTAACAATCGTGTTCAATCAATCCACGAACCACGCGGTTCGCGATAGAACACAACAGTTACGAGAAGCCCCTAACAGGTTACAAGCGGCTAAGTCACACCTGTTTCCAAGATTTCTGAGACTTTGTCACAGATGGGGATT
>JANPNA010000261.1:0-38830 GCA_031427235.1 Pirellula sp. | reverse complement strand
CGTTTATCGTTGGGGGCCAGTCGCCTCCCGCGATCGCGTCCCAGGTTTGGTCGACCCGACAGGTTGTCTTTGGGATAATGTCAGCCAAGTTGCGATGAACGCCACCGCCGAAGAGGTCAAGATCGAACTCAAGGCGCAACTTGACAGGGCGCTAGCCTTTGGTGTTCCGTTGAGCCATCTCGACACGCACATGGGCGCGGTCCTATGCCGCCCTGATTTGGTGGAGGTGTACGTCAATTTATCCTTGGAGTACGATCTTCCCGTTTTGTTTTTTAAACAGATGACGCCGGAAATGGAGAAAGGGTATCCAGCCCTCGCAGCCCGTTTCCAGAAGTCGGTAGCCCAGTTGACGGAACGAAAACTTCCTTTGCTCGATACCCTATTGCAGTTCTACGGAGGCAATGTCCCGGAGCAACGGAAACAACATTATTACGACGAACTGACCAAGATCGGTCCGGGGGTAACCCAGTTAATTATCCATTGCGGGCACGACAACGAAGAACTCCGCGCCATCACCGACAGTGCAACTCGCCGCAACCAGGACCGAGTGATTTTTACAGAGAACGCGATGCGAGACTTTTTGAAGAGTCAGAAAATTAGTCTGATATCGTGGAAGCAATTTCGAATGCTCGAACAGACGGCAAAGTAGCCATAAACCACGAGATTGGTGGAGATCATTGGCAGGATGATGGGGGCAGAATGATAAGTGTTGGTAAGCTCGTATTCCTTGCTTGCATGTGGCTGATATCTAATAGCGCAAGTAGCTTTGCTCAGCTAAAGGAATTCGCGGATATCCGATCGGTCGAAGCCGATCTCACTGTCCCGAGCATGGTTGAGCATGAGCCAGTCGCGGGCAAGCGCGTACGCCGCAGCCTAGAGGGTTGGAATCGCGAAAGTGTCTATCACTCCCTCTACTTGCCAAAGGATTGGACACCTGAAGCAACCTTTCCGATCATCGTGGAGTACTCAGGCAATGGCGGATATCGCGACGCTTTGGGAGATACCAGTAGCGGGCGGCCCGAGGACAGTTGTTTCGGGTACGGCATGTCCAAGGGTGAGGGTTTTGTATGGATTTGCCTGCCCTGTCTGAACGCTGCTGGTTCTGACCTTGCGATAACGTGGTGGGGCGATGCTCCAAACTACAATCCATTACCCACGCTGAACTATCTTCATGCGGCGATCACCGATACTTGTGATAACTTTGGAGGTGACGCAACCCGCATCGTACTTTGCGGATTCTCCCGCGGGGCCATCGCTTGTAACTTCCTGGGGTTGCATGATGACAAGACGGCCAAGCGTTGGCGAGCCTTTGTTCCGTTTAGCCACTATGACGGTGTTCGCCAGTGGCCTTACCCTAATAGCGACGCCAGCTCAGCATGGAGACGTCTGGAAAGATTAGCGGACCGGCCACAGTTTATTTGTAGTGAAAAAGATCAGGTCGAGGAAACTCGACGTTTTCTTGGGCAACATGCGTCGAGGGCAAACCTGACGTTCGCTTCGACCGGCTTTCGCAACCACAACGACGCTTGGATTCTCAGACCGAGCAAAACACGACAGCAGTTGCATGAGTGGCTGAAAGCGGTTGTGCGTTGATTGGCGGAATGTGGTATTTTAGTTCTTGCGCACGCCCAAATTGACTCGCCGGAAAGTAGGAGTTCGTCCCATGATGCTTTTCTATCGTTGCATCGCTTGCTTGGCATTAGTACTTTTGTCTAACAATGCGTACTCGCAACAAGAAGACGAAGAAGCACAGGCCGCAACGACCGCCAAACGCTTCTTATCTATCGTGGAAAAGAATCCTCAGCGTGGGACCGCCCTAGAAAAAGTCTTCTCGCATCATTTGCAACGAGGAACTCTAGATTCCTTTATCGGCGAATTGGAACAACGCACCAAGGCAAATGCTAGCGATGGTGTGGCGTGGATGCTTCTGGGATTGTTTGAAAGTCAGCGCAGAATGGACGCACAGGCCATTCACGCCTTTGCCGAAGCCGAGAAACTCCGTCCCAACGATGGCCTGCCAGCCTACTATCGCGGACAATGCCTATTGCGAACCGGCGAACCAACCAAAGCCATCGACGCTTTCGAAATCGCCATCCAGCGAACGCCCCCTCGCATCGTCCTGCTCGAGATATTCGAACAACTTGGCCGAACCCATCAACGCCAAAATCGCAATGACCTGGCCATCGAAGTCTGGAAACGATTGGAATCTCTATTCCCAGACGATCTTCGCGTCCTAGAACAAATCGCCACCATACAGAACCAAGAAGGCGCATTTCAAGACGCACTTCCGCGCTACGAACGCTTGATCACTCTGTCCAAGGATGCATACCAGCGCACGCAATTTCGAATGGAAGCTGCTCAACTTCGTATCAAATTGGGGCAGAACGAGAAAGGAATGGCGGAACTGGATTCGATCCTCGGAGACCTCAAGCCCGATGGCTGGTTGTATCGCGATGTCCAACGCAAAATCGAGGAGGTCTACTTAAAATCGAACGACCAGGCAGGCTTGATCCGCTACTACGAGAACAGGCTAGAAAAATCTCCCGACGACATCGAGTCGATGGTCCGGCTTTGCAAATTCTTGGCTTCGTCCGGTCAAGTACCTGAGGCCAACCAGTGGATGGCCCAAGCCATCCAGCGAGCCCCCTCGCGAATCGACCTGCGAAGAACCTATATCGATCAATTGGTTGCCGACCAACAATTTTCAGCAGTTGCGGAACAATATGGCCAGTTATCGAAGCTCGATCCGACCAATGCAGATATCTTGCGAGACTGGGGGAAAATGGTCCTACGCGACCCTAGTCGCAGCTTAGTAGATGCCAAACGGGAGGCTAGTTCCATTTGGGGCAAGAGCCTTGAAAATCGTTCCAAAGATGCACTCGCGCACGTTCAAGTTGCCGATCTATTGCAAGCCGCACAGATACCGGAGGAAGCTCAAAAACTCTTCGAACGGGCCATTGAACTGGCACCAGAGGAATCGCAATACCGTGAGTACTTAGGCGAGTTTCTCTTTCAACAGAATCGTCGTGAACAAGCCTTCGCGATTTGGGAATCCATCGCAGCCGGGGCCAGACGCAATGCCGACAGCGTGATGAGGCTCGCAGAGATCTACGACCATGCCCAACAGTTCAATAAAGCCGCAGTTCTCGCGAGCGAAGCGTGTCGGCTTTCTCCTCGAGATTCCTCGGTGTTCGTTCGGACTGCGAGATTTCAAAAGAAGGCCGACCAAATCGACCAGGCGTTGGAGAGCCTTGAAATCGCAGACAAGCTGGCCGACAGCGACGATTCTCGCGAGTTCGTCATCCAAGAGCGAATGGAAATTCTCGAGTCAAGCGACCGACTCAAATCGGAAACCGAAAACCTGCAGAACCAACTGCGTCAATCCAAGGTGCCGCAGCAGGCTCAGTGGCAGTTGCTTGCTCGCTACCTTGTCCGCCAAAAACGCTGGAAGGAAGCCGATTCAGCAGTTAACGAAGCGTTGAAGCTAGACGAAAATAGTCTATCGATGCTGCTGCTCTCGTCCGAGATTGCCGAGGGACTCGGTGATGCCAAGCAATCCATGCAGTCGCTTCGCAAACTGGCGGACGTGGATCGACGACGACGCCAAGAGTATCTCGAGCGTATTGCAAAACAGCAAACTCGGCAGCGAAACTTCGCCGAGGCGATAGAGACAGCCAAGGAAGTTGTTCAAGCGGTTCCGTCTAAAATCGAGGGCTACGAATTCCTTGCGCAAGTCTGCATGCAAGCCAAAAAGCCGGACTTAGCCATCGAGACGTTGCGCAAGGCACTGCGTATTGACCCCAACTCCAGCCGATTGACGTTGGCGCTCGGAAGCGCGCTCAATGAAATCAAGAACTACAACGAAGCTATCGAACTCTATTGGCAAGCATTCGCGAAAACCAACACGCTCGATGACAAAGTCGATTTGATCGTGAAACTGGTCAAATCCTATCAGCGACAAAACGCGATCCCTATGTTGATCGACCGATTGGAAGCGGGCCGAAAGGATCCCTCGCAGCGTCGCGATTTGACTATTTGCTTGGCTCAGGTGCATCAATCCGTTTCGGACTTTGCAAGTGCCAAGCGCACCATGGAAGAATTACTTACCGATCGGACACGCGACACGAACATCCTGAAGCAACTTGCTCGGCTGAGCCTGTCGGCAGGTGACCTAGACATGGCGATCGACTACCAGCGACAACTGATCTCATTCGTACCGGGACAGGAGAACGAATCGTACCTGGCCAGTCTACTGCGGCAGAACGGCGACTGGAACGAAGCCAACGAGATTGTCGTTAAGCTACTTCAAAACGAGCCCGATCCGTCAGCCGCATCGCAAAACATCGATGCGCTGTTGCAACGAGGCGAATACGAACTGGTATTGCAATCGTTGGATCCAATGCTCCGCAAAGAGCCCGACAATTGGGAGTTGCTGTTTCGAAGTGGAATTGCCCAGGCTGGAATCGATCAATGGACACAAGCCAGAGCGACCTTTGAACACTTGCTTACGCTGGATATCGAACGCAGTGATTCGGCGTTGAGACGATCCAAGCAAACCAAGCGTGGATCGTCCAAGGGGGCAGCCTCCAACAAGGCTGTAGCTTCAACCTCCATCAGTTCCGATGCCAAGTTGCTGGAGGTCATTGACCGACCCGAACTAGCTGACCTTGCATTAGGACGAGGAAGATTTGCGGTGGACGCAACTCAAGTTGGAACCGGACAGAAGTGGTCTCCTGAGAACTTCGGGGAGATGCGAATCGCGTGCATTGCTTGGTTGGTATGTTGCGATGGCAAAGACTCGGCTGTCCAATCGGATTGGCTTCGCCGTGTGCTTGAACAAGCGGAAGGTCACGCGACACGTTCCGAGCTGATCGACGCTTTAGCGATCGTCAAGTTTCGGCAGGATACCAATGCGCAGATTCCGATAGAAACGGCACTGGCAGTGAGTGGCGAGCCCGAAATGCAATCGCACTTTTTGGATTCCCTACGCCGTCGCCAAATTTCCGGGATTGCAGTGGAAAATAAGAATCGAACTCCGTTGTCCGCCTCGCAAATCGATTTGATGTTGGAAGCGTTCGAGTCGGCCAAAGAAGAGTCCGTCGTTATTTCGTCCGCGAACAACCCTGCCAACGCTCAACCAATGGCAGCGGTTTACAATGCACAAATGGTTGCAATGGCAAACAGACAAATGGCTATCATGTATCGAATACAATCGGCCCCCATGTCCAGTGCGATGCGGCAAAGTTTGCAGCGCAGTTTATCCTCTTCCAACCCACAAATGAGAGTGCCCGGCAACGCGATTCGGCGAAGTGAAGGGTTTGTTAGGACTGTTGTCAATGAACTGCGATTCGCTGGACGCGACGAACAAGCTGAGGCTTTTTTGACCCGCCAACGGGAATCTGCCAATACCCAGTTTCAACTTGCATCGTTGTGCGAATACTTGCTCGGTGCCAATCGTTTCAACGACATCGAGCTCCCTTTGTTGCGATGGTTTGAATTGAATCTTCAACAAATAGAAGAGAGTAACGCGGTTGCCACCGTGCCGTCGGCCGCGACACCATCAACTCCTTCGGCAGGAACTCCTACCGAATTCGCGGTCCGGCTCTTTGAGGCTTGGGGCGAACAAGCCTCTCCGGAAATTGCGATTCGAATTCTGGATTCCGCCTTGGCGGCTTCGAATCAACAATACAGGAGGCGGCAATTCCCAACATTGACCACTTGGTCGCTGACTGGGAACCAGACACCATTGATGCAAACGCACTCGTCCGTGCAGAATTGGTGTACAAGTTTCTATTCTGATGATCAACAAAAACTCGTCCAAGCCGTCAAATCCCTATTCGTACAGTCGGATCGATCTGCGGCTTGGCGGAACTACTTGCAAGCTCGCGTGGAGTGTTTCGATGCATCGTTAAGGCCATTGGAACAATTGCGATACGCCCTAACCGTTGACGAGCCGACTTTGCCAAAGGGTGTTTATCCTAGGGAGCATGAGGCGATGGAATTGATCGGGCAAGAGCCGGATTGTGCTCTGCACGCAGCCGCAGCCTTGCTGACTCTAAAGAAATTCCAAGAGGCAAAAAAAATAGCCGAGGCTCTTTCTCCATCCAATCCGCAAGACTCGCTCCTCCGAGAATTGATCATCCTACACGCTTCCTCATCGTTGGGCGACAAACCGAGGATGGCATCGTCGCTCGATGCACTTGCGACTCAAAAACTAGACAACATAACGTTGCAATCGATCAGCGGGATCTTGCAACAAGCAAGCGCTATGGGAATAGCCAGCGCATCAGGGATGCTACCGAATCGCACGACACGTACCGCCGTCTCTGCTCCCCGCTCCACGCCTAAGCCCACGCTGTCACAGGAAGCAGTTCGTATCAAAGAAATGAACGAACAGGTGAAAAATGGCAACTCCGCGGACGCGACCAAAATTGCGAGACAAATTGTGAGTAAGCCAAGAAATCTTTCTCCATTGGCCTCGAACAACACAAGAGCCATCAATCGCCAAGTCATCACCAGAACTACCAATGCTCAAGGGGTCATGTCGACCGTTGTTCAGACAACTCCCAATCCGGTCGATGTCACCGACGGTTTTCGAAAGTCTGCGTTTGACGTCCTGAAGAAATACGACGAGTTGGGTAAACTCATCGCTGAAACGGAGCATCGAATAACGAACACTCCGAACTCTTTCGTTTTGTTGGAACAATTGGCCGAATACCACGAAGTTGCGGGCAACTTGGCCGCGTCAGAAAAAGCGATGGTACAAGCCCTTCAGCATCGTCCGAGTGCGAGCCCGATGCGCATTCACCTTGCCCAGATCCTTCGAAAGTCCAATAGCGACAAGGCATGCGATCAATACATCGAACTCTTGCGCCGCGACCCAAATACTGGACTCCTGATGATGACTGAGCTCCACGCGTGGTTCGAGTCGTCTGGACGTTCAACGGACTTGCTAAAGGCCATTCAGTCGATCCATTTCCAGACGGTCTCCAAACGCAACGAGGTATTGGCGATCGCGTCAAGCCTGATCCACAGTCCTAATGGTTTTGAAATCGGCGCAGCCCTGTTGGAAAAGCTAGTCGAGCTGGATCCATTGATGCGGCAACAATCGCTGCAGTTCCTCTACCCTACCGGCAGCAGACCCTACCCAAGATTCTTCCATTTCACCGTGGACGCACTCATTCCCAATGAGAATGAAGCCATCAGCGATCCATGGTTTGGGTTACGCATTCAGAATCTAAACTATCAGCAAGGGAGCGACATGCTTCCTTATGAGTTGTTATTGCGAAACCATCGCCGGGAGGACCTATCACAAACGCTGGAGCCCGCCATCCGAACTGCCGTGCAACGCATGCCGGGCTGGTTCGCAGGGAAAATGATGTTGGCCATGATGGAAGCTCGATCCGATCGGGCGGTCGAAGCCAAACACCAGTTTGCCGAATTAGCTCAGATCAAACGCCTACACATCGGATGTCCAGAGGGGGTCGCTTGGCGGCTAGCCAACGAGTTCTCCGAGTTGTCCGAGACACGTGCAGCCGCGATTCGTTTGTTGGAATCTCTTATCGGCAGCTATGCATTCATGCACTTCAGTCCCGATCAACAACCCGTCATGATGTTGACGAAATTATGGATTGCAGATGGCCAACGCGGAAAGGCCATTGAGTTGCTGACCAGGGAATACGAAAGTGGCCGGGAAGTTTCGATGGCCCTGTCGCTAGGTCAAGGCTATCCATCGGGGCAAGGCTATCCATCGGGTCAAGGCTATTCATCGGGTCAAGGCTCTACATCAGGGCAATCCAATTCGAATACGATTATTACATTGGCAGATCGTTTATTGACGCTGAGTCTGCCGATTGAGAGCTATCGTCTTTTTGAAAGGAATCATTCTTTGAGTCCACTGAATCCCACCGCGGGTGTCAGGCAGAATAGTGGAAAGGTAACCACTCGCGAGGCTGGCAAACGAGCCGCGATCGCTTTACTTGAGAAGTTTTCTTCCGATAAGGCGGTCTTCGAACTGCTTCAAGATCGTACCACCAAGAATCAACCGGCGCTGGAATTGATGCTCCAAGTGCCATTGGCAAAAGATACTTCAAGCCAATGGATCGAAAGCGTGCTTCAGAAAATTCTCATCCAACACGCCAAGTCAAACAGTTTGGCGGACATCGACAAGGGGCTGAGCACGTTAGCCGTATTGCATCCAACCGACATCACGATACCGGCAACCTTGGCTAGAATCCGATTGGCGTCAGGACAAGGAGACGCGGAAGCCGCCCTGCGCGACACGGAACGCATCGCCGCGACATTCGACCCTGAAATTGCAAACTTGATTGCGATGGCTGAGAGCGCATCGACGGCCATACCGACCCCCGACTTCGCACACCCTATCGTTTCCACATGGCTGGTTGCTAAGCAGTGTTACATGGCGGGAAAACACACGGAAGCCGCCGAACGCTTGGTAATGCGAGCGGTGAAAGCAGGAAGACTCATGGATACGGGAACAATGCCAAGGCTTAATCGTAATGCAAGATTCACTCCTGTCCCAAATGTCCCTTTAAGCACCTTCCCAAGTTCGAGCAACAATTCAATCACAGGGAACAATTCGCCATCGCCGGAATCACCGCCCGAGGCAGAACTTGCCAATGTCATTCTGCTTGAGTGGGGACGAGTTCAAATCCAGCATGGCAGGCTAGAACAAGGGGCGGCAAGATGGCTGGAGTTGGTTGATAAGATTGCTAGTGACAATGCTATCGCAAACAGTTGGAGTCAAAGTCATTTCGAATGGTTGGTGCGAGTTGCAAACTTGGCGGTCGACGAAGGGCAAATCGAAGTATCCAAAAAAATCATTGCGAAAACTCTTAAACGCGATTTGCCCCTCCCGTCCGTAACGGGTTCTGCACGCAAGGTGTCCTTTGGTATTGAGTATCAAAGTGCCGCTGTGTCTGCGAACAAGCTGGCAGTTCATGCGATTTTGACACTGATGCAACGGTGGGGAGAGAGTAGCACTTCTGCAAACGAGCGCTATGAGTTTTTGTTGCCACACATACTGCCAGGTGAGCGAGATGTATTTCTCCATGCAGATGAAGCAAGGTTATTGCATTTATTGCATGAACAGCCGAATAGCCTCGCGGAAAATTTGGTCGATTATGCGGCTCAATCCAATCGTCTCAATGAACTGGAATCGTTGATGGACCAACGCGACAACTCCTTGAGTTGCCTGATCCTCAAAACTCAAATTGCTATCGCCAAAAAAGATTTTGCCGGTGCCAAAGTACGTCTTGGTAAACTATACGATCTGTATCAAACCGAAAAATCGATTGCAGTTCTCAAAACGGTCTGCCAAGTTGCGATTCCTGCCTTCCAAGTGGCGGAGTTGCGAGAAGCAGCCCTACCAATCCTCGACGCGTTGTTGGAAAGAGAGAAAGCGAGCGGCAACTACCCAGAAATCGATTTCAAACTCTTTCCGCTAGTTCGGGAGGTAGATGATTACGTGCGGTCCCGTACCAAAGCCCAGCTTTCGCAGCCTTAGTTTTCGTTCTGTGATTATTGTCGCCTTTCGCTCCGCGAAAGTGTGCCGTGTCAACACACTTTTGCGGAGCAAAAGGCGACAATGTTTTGCACAGCCCGAATAAAATTACAGGCTAGCAGCCTGTGCTACGGCACCTTCGGGCATGTGTTCGATCCATTCCCGTATCAATGCAACCGACTCATCGTGGACGACCGTTCGACCGAATTCCGGCATCAAGGCTCCTGGGTGTGTCGTCTCCAAACGGTACAGCAATATCTGTCCGTCGCTGGAATCGAACTGACATTCCCCGCACCTAAAACTCCCGCAACGTTAGCTTTCGCATTGTCGGATGCTCTCCAGTTATTAGTAAACAATTCGTTTGGATTCGAGTCCTTTTGTCGCCAAATCTCGGCTTCCAATCCCATGAAGGTCAGGCTATCGAACAAACTGCGAACCGGTAGCACCGGGATGCACTCTCGGCCTTGAGAGTTTGTACGCGGTTTGCCGGGAAGTATCAGCGATCCATGCTTCTCAGCGTCCTGCAATACGCTAGATAGCAAACGGAGGTATCTCAATACTGTCGCCGGTCCAGCCAGGATCTCCTCTGCAGCGATAGGTTGATCGGCTGCAATTCGTTTGGCCTGACAAGCAACTCGAACCCAGTCCGTTGCGTTTCGCACGACTCCTAGACTGCACGCGGCCAACAGTTCCCGAAGACTGGAAAGCGATGCGCCCGTAAGCCATTTCGCTCCGACTTTGAGATCGCTCACTTCAGACTCTAAGCTCGATGAATTGAGACTCGGTTGGCTGTTCCATTCGATTGGCATTAGGTTTTGACGCATTTTCGTCCGCTTGGAGCTTGCCTCCGACGGACGACGTTTTGGCGTCCTAAGAGTTCGGCTCAGTACGTGAATTCTCGCACTTCGCTCCCGCCTCGTCCGCCTAAGGCGGGCGAGGCGGGAGCGAAGTGCGTTGGGTTCTGACAATATAGGACGCCAAAACAAGGTTGAGGGGAGACGAGCTCCCGCTCAACCTTGTACCCAGGGTGCGCTGCGCGACACTGGGCTCTGATGTTTAACCACTTCGAGGTATTCACAGTGCGCCAGCTATTTGGCTATTTGCCAGCCGCGTTCTTCCCCCGAAAGTCGCCGGCGGTGATGATTATTAACTTCTTCTGATTCAGCAATTTTTTTAGTACGGCATCGACCGAAGCCTTGGTGAGGGCTTTTACGTTGCGCTGACGACGCGCTAAAAAAGTTTCGTCACGATCTGCTTCCTGATACTGGTGCAAAGTCGACATGAGCTGCGAATCGTTGCTCAACGTTTCCTCGAGCTGCTTCAAATAACTAGTTTTAGCCGATTCGATCTCTTCTTGCTTGACCCCATTCGTCATGAAGTCATTGAACACTTCGTCGATGGTTTTTATCAATTTGTCGCGATTGGTCGGATTGGTGATGGCATACGTCATGAAAACCGCAGTTCGGTCCATCGATTTTGCGTTGAACTGGCTCCCAACTCCATAGGACAATCCCTCTTGCTCGCGAACGCGTTCGCCAAGCCGACTCGATAGAGAACCGCCGCCCAAGATATCGTTCGCAATGTAAAGCGCTTCCCAATCGGGATCGTCGGAACGAATCTCAAGATTGGTAGCGGCCATCAAAACCGCATTCTCTTTATCAGGTGTTTCGATCGAAATCGTGTCGGGCTCGACGGTTAGATATGGCTTGGCGACTCGCTTGAATGGTTCCGTTGATTTCCAATCGCTGAGCATCGCGTTGAGTTGTTTCAAGGCGGGTTCTTTGTCGAACGCACCCACAACGGTGATCTCACCATACGCCCCAGACAGGAATCGCTTGTAGAGTTCACGCATGTCACTCACTTGCACTGAGTCTAGTCGCTCGAGAGCTTCGTCGGTGGTGGGAACGTAGTGAATGCTGGTGGCCGGGACCGGTGCCAGCTTACGCGAGAGCGCAACCTGCGCAACGAAGTTTGGATCGGTTCGGGCGGAGTCTATCTCGGATCGTTTTTGCGTCGTAAGTAGTCCGAATTCATCGCTTGGAAACGTTGGGTGACGCAG
Source organism: Pirellula sp. (assembly GCA_031427235.1). Taxonomy (GTDB): domain Bacteria; phylum Planctomycetota; class Planctomycetia; order Pirellulales; family Pirellulaceae; genus JBKCUI01. The sequence goes on along the minus strand of JANPNA010000261.1, from coordinate 27,248 downwards.
TATTTCCGTTAGCAGTTCAAGGGTCTCCTCGAAGTTTTTCTTGCGACCCGTCAATTGAAAGGTGATGGCTCCTATTTCGCTCGAAGCCGTGCATTCGGCTTTGAGTTCATCCAGCTTGTCTTGAAGTGCTGCTTCGGTGTACTTGTCGGTCCCGAGCAACCATGCCTCGCCGAGTAACTTGCAGGCTTGAATATTCTTAGCGGAGCCTAGGGATGCTTCGTTGCCAAATCGCAGTGTCAGTTTTAAGAAAAACCGATCCCCTCGAACTTGCTTGGGCAGTAGAACGTACTTGAAGCCCGAATCCAGCTTGCCCCGAAAGGTACGGGCTTTAATATTCTCCGGTGTTGGCTCGAACAGCTCTCCTTTAGAGACCGACTCGCGACCGGTGTAGCCGGAAACGAGAGCGTCGATTTTCGGCCTTTGCGCAATCGAAGATCGATCGGGTTCTGACGTTGGAACAAAGAACCCGGTTGTCCGATTGCTATCTTTGAAATAGAGTCCGGCGACTCGTTTTACATCTTCGGGTTTTACCGTTTCAATGCGATCGCGGTCCAGGAAGAACAATCGCCAATCGCCGAAGGCTGCCCAATTGCTAAGTTCGTAGGCGAGTTTTGCCGTGTCGGTCTGAGCCTTTTCTTTCGCGTTGGTCAAATCGCGAATCGCACGAGTGACTTCCTCATCGGTAACGCCATCTTTGACAATACTTTGAAGTATTTTACTGAGGGACTCACGCACCGCGTCGACTTGAACGTCGCGATTGACTTGAATCAAACAACCAAACATGCCTGGGTCATATCCCGCTTGATGCATCGAGGTCACGGCGGATGCTTGTCTCGTCTTGACGAGGCTCTGGTAAAGCCGTCCGCTAGGCTCCGTTCCCAAGATGTGTTCTAGCACGGTTAAGGCAGCCGAGTCGGCATGGGCCATAGCTGGAACGTGATAGGCAACGCCAAGCAATGCGACATCGCCAACACGATTGAGATAAACGATCCGCTCACCATCCTGAGTTGGCTCGACGGTGTAAGTCGGTTCCAGCGGAGTACTCCCTTTTTCAAGTGAGCCGAAGTGCTTCATGGCAGCGGCCATCGCTTTCTCTGGCTCAAATTTTCCAGCGACGATCAAGACAATGTTGTCAACGCGATAGTACTTTTTGTAGAACGCGCGAAGACGATTGACAGGCACCCGTTCGATGTCGGCGCGGTTACCGATGACGCTCTTACCATAATTATGCCATTCGTAAGCATTAGCCATAATGCGTTGCATGAGAATAGCGTTCGGCGAATCCTCGCCCGATTCAAATTCATTACGAACGACCGTCATTTCCGAAAACAGGTCTTCGCCGCGAATGAAGCAATTGGTCAATCGATCGGCTTCCATGGCGATGGTCCAATCCAGATTCTCGTCGGAAGCAGGCAAGGTTTCGTAGTAGTTGGTCCGATCGAAATCGGTCGTTCCATTCATATCGAGAACGCCCCGTTCCTTAAGTTCTTTGTCGATGTTTCCGTGACTCGGAGTTCCTTTGAACAGCATATGCTCAAGCAAATGCGCCATTCCAGCTTCGCCGTAACCTTCATGGCGAGACCCGACCAAGACCGTCATGTTTACGGTGATGCTATTGGACGATGCATCGGGAACGAGCACTACCCGGCAATTGTTCGGTAGCAAATATTCCAAAACCCCCTCGACCTCGGCTGTCTTTTGGTAAGGAGATTCGGGCGTTTGCGAGAGACCGCATGACTGCAAAGCCAAACTGGCCAAAGCAAAAAACAAAATAGTTCGAATCATAGAAAAACTTCGACATCCGATGGTGAGTTTAGAGCTTAAATGCATCTTCCTGGGTTTGTTCATTATAGAGCGGCAGATAGCGATAGTATACTTCAAGCATCATGGTTGCCATGCAGGTCGTATAGAATCGCCCACCCGCGGAGGTGCTATGACCATCGTCCCAATACCAACTTCCGGCGGCATGGCCAGTCGTCGTCTGTGTTGTCAGCAATTGATCTCGCATGCGTACGTTCCAGCTTTCCCATTCGCTGCCCCCGATCTGTTTGAGGACCTGCGTAGCATAGTAATTGTAATACGTATTCGATTTACTTGGCCCAGCAGCACTGAACTTCGCAACGGCAGCCTTAATGGAGGGATGGTCTTTAGGCATGCCCGAATACATTCGGCAGAGTACCGCGCACGCCGTCGTGCTTTGGTTGTATTTGGCGCCACGGCCTTTTGAGTCAAAGCTATAGTGATAACTGGCTCCTTCGTCGAAGGCCATCTGATCTAGAAAAAAGTTGGCCTTGCGTACCACATCCAAATCAACAGTAAATCCACTCATGGCTCCGCTCTTGAGTGCCATCATCTGCCAACCGACCACGGATGTATCTCCCTGACCTTGTGGAGCGTAATGCCAACCTCCCGTAGACGGATTCTGCGCATAGCCGAGAAAGTTGATACCGGCCTGAGCAGCGTCTCGCAGGGCGGGATCTTTCGTCATGCCGTATGCTTCACACATGGCGATCGAAGCGATGCCATGCGCATACATGTCGTCGAACCCTTTCCCTCCTGCCCCCACATACCATGAACCTTGCCCCTTTTGGAACTTCATGTTGCTGATCAGAAAGCTAAGACCTTTGAAAACATTCTGTTTGTACTCACCCTCCATATGCGTTTGGCCAGCCCCCAAGTAGCACATTAGTGCCAATCCAGTGGCGGCGTTGAGACTTGCTCGACGCTCCCCGGGATGATCGCATTGCCCCTTGCAGACCGCGCTGTGCGCCAAAGTCCATGCTCCCGATTGAGGATCTTGATGCAAAGCAAGCCACTTCAGTGCCAACGAAACCGCTTTTTCGGTATCGCTTGAGCCACCAAACTTATTGAGCAAATCTCGCCTCGTCTCCTTGGATCGGCTACTTAAAGCTGCCCGCATAGATACGTTGGCTTGTGCTGCGATTCCGTTTTTTGGAATCAGGCTTTGCGTCATACTTGGCATCGCAACCGCAGGCATATTTGCAGCGATGACATCGGAATAGTTCACGTCGACTATGGCTTCTGCGATCGTGGGATCGACCACGGGCGACTCGGAGGGGGTTTCTTCGCTTTCCGTCGACACGAGTTCGGCCGTCTGGTCCATCGAAATCTCCTCCAACGCGTCTGCGTCGCTGGTAGACTCCGTAGCGACCAACATCATGCGAAGCTCATTCTTGATCGGTTCAATATTCCAGGCTGCCAAGGTCAGAATAACCCCGACATGAACCAACGTGCTGATCAACCAGCTTGGGACCGTCGTCCACAACCACCGCCGAAGAACCGGAACACTTGCGTTGGCCTCGGAATCCTGCAGTGCTGCATCGACCGGAGAAATCGCACCATTGGACACTGCGACCGCATGCACGAATTCCAAATCATCATCGGATGAAACTGCTGTCGGTATCGACTCAGCCTGCGTAAAGTCCGGAAGCCCAAGTTCGAAGCTACCTAGATCTTTGCTAATTCCAGACATAACGCGCTAAATAAGTTGTAGATGAGATAATACCGAGGGCGTACCTCTATCGTAGTGCCTATGCCATTTTTTTGTACTCTACAAACCCTGGAACGGAAGCCTTTCTCCCCAAATTCCGTATCTAGGGGGCCAGTGGAAGCGAACCGGTCTTCAACGCTTTTGCCAATGTCGTGAGCTGCCGCATGCCGTCGCAGTGCGCCGAATACATCATTTTAGGACGAAGCACGTCCGTTAAGGCACGCCCCCCTACCACCAAAACAACGCCTTTGGGAAGCCTTTTGGCGAAATCCGCATACGCCGCCAGAAAAGTTTTCTCATCTTCGATATGGGAAACGCTAATCCAGAATATTTTAGGCATGTGTTTCCTAGCCGCCGAAAGAAGACTTGGGAATGGAATGTTGGAGCCCAAACCAGCCGTCCTCCATCCCTGTTCACGAAACACCATTTCCGTTACTAAAGTCGCGAGCTGGTACTGGTCACCGGAAGGGCTCCCTCCCATTGCCAAAGGTGCTGTCGTGCTCGGCTCCGGGAGTAGCCATCGAAGTTCAAGCACAATCCGTTGACAAATCTCGCAGGCAAGTCTTTCTTGATAGACATCGATCGTACCTTCCCTCCACAATTGGCCTATGGAACGAAAGGTTGGGCAAAGCAAATCGTCTGCCAACGAACACATTCCACCCTGAGTTGAATACCAGGAACTGATTATTTTTCGACACTCCGTCTCGGATCCCGAAAGCAAAGACTTTTCAAATCGAGCGATGGTTGCCTCGGAATCCAGTTCTCCGGTGGAATTCCGTACCTTGGAACGGCAGCATGGCTCTAAGCCGATAGCTACAGGATCCAATATTCGACGATTGCTGGTCTCCAGAAACTCCAGCAAAAAACCCAAAGGAATTCTGCGATGACCACCCAGGGTTCGGTCCGTTCGAATGTCTCCCCGATCACACCACCGTTTCACCGAGGACTCGCTAACCCGCAAAGCGGATGCTACTTGTTTTGGGGTCAGATTGTCGTTCAAAATCACTCCTAACGAACTCCTAAAATCATTTAAAACAAGCCAAACTGAATGATTTGACCGTTTTACAATTGTAGTTCATGAGCAAGGACAACAAAGTGTCCTACCGCCACTGAAAACCGAAAGGCTGCGATTTCCAGGGTCAAACACCACATTATCAAACGATTTACGCTTGAATTAATATTACTAATTCACAGGCCGCCGCTTGCCGCTTCACTTTTTTTTCCGATATTCAATTAAAATGAACGAATTGAACGAATCCAAAAGAACTTTTGAAACGAACTAATCTTTGTGATGGACGACCTCGGACGCTACTCGCCCGTCAAGGCGGACGGCTGAATTGCAATTGCCTGGAGGGCGAGGCTCCTGCCGAGCAAAAGCCAAGCTCGGCAGGAGCCTCGCTCATCCATACGAAGACTCAGCAGGTAGATTTTAATCTGCCGCTCGCCTATGAACCTTTTTTGAAAATCTGTTGGAGTTCCCGATGATCGAAACAATGATAGCGAAAACGCCCCGTGTTAGAAAATCAGCCAGTCCAAAGGCTGAGTCTGAACGGTCATCGGAAACTAAGTTGCCAAGGACCTTTCGTCGCAAATCTCTGGAAGAAGCATTTATTCATTTCATCCAATTGTCCAGTCCGGAACAACGGTCTGTACGAGAAATCGAAAGTGCGGCCAAAAAAATAAGAACTGAAAAGATCGAGTTCCTTGCCAATACTTCGTTTGACGATTCGTCATCGGAATCCGAAATTCTAGGGGATGTGTTCTTGGGTACCAGTTCCGAAGAGGTGGTCCCTAAGTCATCTAAAACTCCGGTTTTGCCCGCCCATTTGGCACGATTGTGCGAGGCCAAACTTTTGACCCCGAAAGAAGAGAAAAGCGTCTTCTTCCGCATGAATTATTTGCGGTTTCGGGCCGATGCGTTGAAGGAAAAAGCGGATTTGAACAACTGTTGGAACGTCCGACGAATTGAGTGTTTGCTGAAGGCTGCAGACTGGTATCGCGATTGGATCGTAAAATCCAACATGCGTTTGGTCATCTCCATCGTGAAGAAATTTGTCAATCCTCAAAACCGATTCGACGACCTTCTCAGCGACGGAATCATTGCACTGATTCGAGCGGTGGGTAAATTCGATGTTGGACTGGGATTTCGCTTCAGCACCTACGCGACCCAAGTCGTCCGTCGAAACACCTATCGGAGCGTAATGGAAAAGCAAAACGATAGACAACGCAACTTCGGAAGCATACATGAAAACGGGATCGATATCAGCGATGATCAAAAAGAGTCATCCATGAGCGAACAACGATGGCACGAACTCAGGGCTAGGCTCGCGTTAATGCTCGACCATTTGGATCGTCGTGAAAAATTCATCATCCGTGCTAGGTTTTCGCTGGGAGGTCACCGACGTATCCAGACTCTTCAGCGGCTTGCTGATAAGCTAGGGGTCTCGAAAGAGCGAATTCGACAACTTGAAAAACGCGCGCTCGATAAGCTGCGAAGCTTGACCGACGCCATCACCCTTCCCGAGCCCGAAATGTAGGACATGCCATTATTCGAACGTTCCTCATCCATTGACGGCGATCGTCAAGATCTCTTCCAATACCACGCGAACCCGGGCGCTCTCAATCGCCTCATCCCACCTTGGGAAGACATCGTAATCGAACGCCGAAGCGACTCTTTAGCCGTCGGTTCCGAAGTGGTAATTAGGAATTCACTTTTCGGAGTGCCAGTTCGGTGGCATGCTCGACACACAGGGCTACAAGCCCCCGAGAGCTTTCAAGACACCCAGCTTTCCGGCCCATTCAAAACTTGGGTTCACGATCACCTATTTGAAAGCAAAGGGAACGGACACTCGATTTTGCATGATCGAGTCCAGTTCGAAACGAAATTCGGTAGCCTTGGGAAGCTGGGATTGCCGCTCGTTCGAAGCAAATTGCAAGCCATGTTCTCATTTCGGCATCGAACGACGCAAGCAGATTTACGTCTGCAGAGCTTTTTGCGACAGCACACGGCCAATCGAATCCTCCGGATCGGGGTCACTGGGAGCACGGGTTTGATTGGTCGGCGTCTGATCGATTTGATCTCAGTCTTGGGGCACCATGCGGTCCGAATCCTTCGACCCGCTTCCACAGATCGAACGCAGGAGTTCCCTCTTTCATCCAAGGCCGTTTTGTGGCGACCCGGAACCGGCTTTTCCGATGAACCGGTCATGCAAAACCTGGACGCCGTGATCCACCTTGCAGGGAGAGGGATCGCTTCAACACGCTGGACCGATTCCGCTAAGCGAGCCATTCGCGAAAGCCGTGTGGAAGGAACACAAGCCTTGGTCCGGGACCTACGCAAGTTGGATTCGCCACCGAAAGCATTTGTTTGTGCTTCGGGAGTCGGTATCTACAGTGATCGCTCCTCGGAAGTACTCGACGAATCGACTCCTCCTGGCAACGATTTTCTGTCCGAACTCGCACGTGACTGGGAAGCGGCCGCCATGGAATTCGAAGCCGCCGGAAGTCGGGTTGCCATCGGTCGGCTGGGAATTGCTTTGCATCCTCGGCAAGGTGCACTTGCGAAACTGCTCGTTCCATTTCAGCTTGGATTAGGGGGCTCGGTTGGCAACGGTCGCCAATATTGGAGTTGGATCCACGTCGACGATGCGGCCGCCGCCTTTTTGTATTTGGCGTCCAACCCGAACTGCACAGGTGCTTACAACTTGGTTGCACCCGAGCAAACGGACAATCGCACTTTTTCAAAAATCTTAGGGAAGGTTCTCAATAGGCCTTCGCTTCTGCCAGCCCCAGCCTTTGCCCTCCGAATCATGCTCGGTGAAATGGCAGATGCAATGTTGCTGGCTAGCACACGAGCCAATTGCCGCCGACTGATCGAAGATGGCTTCCCTTTTCGGGCATCACACTTGGAAGATTGCCTTAGGCATATCCTGGGCTCGTAGATACTTAACGATGCAGGGTTGAAAAAAGGCTCAGCTCTAAAGACCGATGCCTTGCGATTCGCAATAGCTTTGCAAAGCATCCCACGCGTCCTCGCAACCACTTCCCGCATCCCTGACGGCCACCGGTAATTGTGTCCAATGACGATGCTGCGAAAAAACTCATAACCGCCGCCGTAACGGCTTTTGTACACCAATGAATGCAAACAGGGATGGAAGAAATAGAAGTCGGCGGGTTTGCCATTCGGGTACCATTTTGAAATGGATCGATCGCAGCCAACGCCAGTTCTTCCCACAAGACCGATTTTGGTATCGTCGGCGCAGGGTAAATGCGTTGGGGAATGGAAAAGGGGACGGGGGTATTTCAGAAACTACCCCCGTCCTCTTTTCTCCCATGCAAAGCCGGAAGCTGACAATCGGACGCATGACGATTGAACTGCGACAAACCACGCCCCGAAACATGGCACCTGCTGGACGGCTGAGCGGTTTACTGATCCAAGCTTTTCGGGCGTTGGGCAAAGAGCATGTAACGGAGGCTCGAATCGCGAAACTTAAAGCGACGCTTCCGAAATCGGAGCGGCATAAGCTGCTCAAAGACTTGGCGTTCGCTCCCGCCTGGATGTATCCGCACTTTCGCAATCTGTCGGAAAGTCCGAGCGAAAAGTGCTAACCATGAGCGCATTGTTTTTGGGATTGTCCGACGATCGCAGAAGAAATGCCTTTCAAGAATGTGCGGTCAGAAAACAACTTTCACCTGTCATAATTGAAAAGGACTATTGGGTTTGCTGGACGCTGTCGGTGCTATTCGATTCCGCAAGTGTTTCCCGACTGGTCTTGCGAAGTCGTTGCGCTGGAGAACGAGCGGACTTTCTGGGAGAAGGCGACGATCTTGCATGCCGAACATTATCGCCCCGATGGTAAACCAATGCCTGATAGGTTTTCGCGGCACTACGCGGATACCGCGGCACTTACCAAGCATCCGGATGGAAAACGAGCAATCACGATCTCGGAGGTTCGGAACAATGAACGATCGAGGAGGGTATTGTTACGTGCGAAAACCAACAGTCACATCGATTCAAAAGGATCCAAAATTCGTCCCGAGCACCAATACCGCTATCGTGGCCACCAAAGGGAACAGGATCGTGATGGCAGCAATGTCTTTGTATCCTTGACGATGAGTGACACCGCAGATGAGCAGCAGTGTTATCACGGCACCATTGTGCGGAAGACTATCGAGGCCTCCACAGGACATCGAAGCAACGCGATGCAACAATTGCGGATCGATCCCGACCGCGATGGCCCGTTCATAGTAGGTTTCTCCAAACGTCTTAAGAGCGATACTCAATCCTCCCGACGCAGAACCGGTGATGGCCGATAAAACGTTGACCGCGATGGCCTCGGATATGAGTGGATTGCCGGGGGCAATTCCAGTGACAAATTTTTGCACAATGACAAATCCCGCTAGCGCCTTGATCGTGTTCCCATATCCATATTCCGAGGCGGTGTTGAAAAGCGGCATCAATGAGGACCTTGCACCGACGGAGAGCGCTAACTTGAGCTTCTCCAGCGACCGGTAATGAAGCAGGATCGTGACCACCAGCGTCCCAATCAACGACAAAATCGTCGACCAACTGCCAATAACTCGGCTCAACTCCGTTTTGCCGAATTGCTCTTCGGCCAGGTAAGCTGTCTCCCATTTCGGGATTACCACAAACGAAAAGAGCATGTTAAGTCCCACCGCGCAGACGATGGGTAGGAATGCGCTCCATGCCGACGGCAATACGATTGTCGCCGTAGTCGATGAGCCACCTGGCAACGAGTCGTCCCCGGCAATCGTCGGACCGAAACCTTCGCCCATTTTGCGTGCTTGTGCGACGCGTGAGTTTAGCCACCACATGCCCAACACGAACATGATGACACCTCCGATGCAGCCAAGTCCAGGGGCCGCAAAGGAGTTGGTCCGAAAGAACTGCATGGGAATCTGATTGTGGATTTGCACCGTCCCGGGCAACGAAGTCATGGTGTAGGTAAACGAGCCCAGCGCAATGGTTCCCGGTATCAATCGTCTGGGAATATTCGCTTGACGGAACAGCGATCGCGTCATGGGAAAGACTGCAAAGACAACGACGAAGAGCGACACGCCGCCGTAAGTCAGAATACTGCAACTGAGTACGATTGCTAAAATCGTGTGTTGCACGCCAACGGTCTGCACAACCCAGTCTGCAATCTTTGCGGCTGCACCCGATTCTTCCATCAGTTTTCCAAAAATAGCCCCAAGCAGGAAAATCGGAAAAAAGTCTTTGACGAATTGGCCAACACTCCCCATGAAGATCTGCGTGTAAGTGGCCAGCAACGGCAAATGGCCATCGAAGAGGACTGCCACCATGGCGCACAACGGTGCCAATACGAGAACGCTGACATCGCGATACGCGAGATAGATCAACAGCAGCAGCGATAAAACAATCCCGGTCACGCCCCACATATACCAAACCCTTTGTTTAACCGTCACTAACACTAAATGATATTCCGAACAACATACCATGCTGGAGATGATGCCGTGGGATTTCCGTTAGACCGTACAATACTGAAACAACTTGAACACATTTTGGATCGTGCGCGCCCCATTCGTCGAAACGCTGGGCCACCATGGGAATGGATGTTAGACGAAGCGTTTGGGAAGCACTTAGCATTGATCAGCGACTGGAATGGTTTTGGAGCCTACCTAATTGCAACCGCAATCTTTGGATCGGTTGGCATCGGGCTGATGCTGTTAGGCTTCAAGATCTTTGACTGAATGACGCCGAAGCTTGACTTGGAGAAAGAGCTAGGCGAGAACAAGAACATCGCGGTGGCCATTGTAATCGCATCCGTGATTATCGGGATCTCGATCGTTGTTGCAGCCGCTATTTTCGTAAGACCAGTGGAGTGAAGTTTCTTGTGACCACTCAGCGAGTCCGCGTAGCTATCCACGTAAATACTATTGCAAAGGGAATCAAAAGAACACAAAATCCGATGTCCGTCCACGTGTTTCCGGATTCAGATGGGATCAACATGAACAAACACGCAATCAGAAAATTTGACATAGGTTGGGAGCGACTGGTTAACATTGTTGATTCGCTTAGCCTCGAATGAAACGTCGAATCGCAGTGCTTTCGAATTTCCTCTGACGCTACAATGCCCAAAGCGAGGAAGAATGGTTGCCTACGAAATTCCTAGGTCACGTTCGGTCGAATTCTGATCCTACGCGGATTGGGGCGATATTGATTAAAAATTGCTCAGCGTCCCAGACGTTTCGCATCCTGTGAAAAGAGCTGCGTCGCTGCGTCAGCGCAGCCTAATGCATTTGGGGGCGGAGCGGACGCTAGCAGCGTCCGCCACGTGGATAGCGTTGAGTACGGGACGACGACTAGCGAAACTGAATTGCATACAAGTCCGCTTCGAGCATGACGAATCGGAGTCGCACCGTCTTGCCTGCCAGCAATGAAACATCACTCCCCTTGGTCCAACTGACCGCTTGCTCGATGGCATCGCCAACCAGGTTCCGACTTTCCATCAAAGAAAAGCCAGGAATCGGTTTGCCAGATTCTGCTTGAATCTCCACACGCAGGCTACCGCCTGCACTGGTTGCATAGTTGATGACCAACGCCTTGCCCTCGAATCGCAACGGGCGTGTTAGCAGTTCGCCGGAATCGGCTCCAACGTGCACGGATGCGAAGCCATCGGTACGAAGTACGAAGCGACGGAACGGAGTTGTGTAGATTGACATTTCTGTCGGGCTTGTGGGGACGACGTTCAGGGCCGCGTAATTCGAGCGATTGCCCCAACGAGCTGCATCGAGGCCGGGGCGAATGAACGCTTCACGAAACGTGCGGTCGTACGGGGCGCTGCCCCGAGTCGACATAAATAGAATGTCCGTGCTCTCACCGCGCTCAGGATGAAATCTCGTCGGCATCGCAAGGTAGATATGGGGAGCTCGAAAGTACGGATGCGTCTGGCTCGTGTAAAGATGCTCGCCCGGGAAGTTTGGGTGTAGGGCTACGGGCTCGCTCCATTGAACAAAGTCATGAGAGGTTGTGCGACTGATAGTACGCAAATTCCCATGAGGTGTCTTCCATGTTCGGAAATAACAGACGTAGAGCTGTTCGGCTTCGGACCAGAATGAAACGTTTTGGGAATCGAACGCGAAATCTGTCGACGTGATGACCGGCGATTCTTTTAATCGAGTCCATCTTATTCCATCCTCAGACAGGAACGCCACCAGACCACCACCCTTGTGTACACCTGCCAATGCCTTGAAACGTTCCTTCGGTTTAGTCCCAGGTCGCGAATCGAGGAACGGCGAAAAATTGTGGCAAACCCAAGGCTCATGTAGGATTACGTTGTTGTCCTTGCTGCCATCGATTTCGACCAAGCCTAGCTTTGGCTTCGTCCAAACAATTCCATCACGGCTTTCGCAATAGCGAGTTACCTCCGTCACATCACCGTCAAACTTCGAACCACCTGCGTCACGTGTGTACATCCGAAACAAATCGCCGTCCTTGATGATGGTTCCGTATTCCAGACGGTTAGCCGACTCGACCATCGGCGAGGCCAACTGTGGTTCGTGCAGTTTGAGCGTGGCGTTATCCAGTCGGTCGATCAAAAATTTGTCGACAAAGAGCTCCCTTCGCGAGCCGATGTCTACCACTTGACTCGTTACGGGATCGGCAGAGTCAAGCCGGCGGGAAATCGACAAAGCGATCGTTAAGGCTAAACCCAATGAAAGCAAACTAGTCGTCAACCACGCACAAGACTTCATAACAAAATCTCCTTAATGACTCGACCATGCACATCGGTCAACCGCATGTCCCGACCTCCGAATCGGAACGTGAGACGTTCGTGATCCAGTCCGAGTTGGTGCAGGATGGTGGCGTGAATGTCATGAATATCGAGACGGTTTTCAATGGCACTCATCCCCATTTCGTCGGTAATCCCGTAGGTCATCCCGCCCCGGATTCCCCCACCCGCCATCCAAATCGTGTAGCCGCTGACGTGATGATCACGCCCGTCGGTACCGGAACTGTGTGGCGTGCGACCCATCTCGCCTGCCCAGACGACCAGCGTCTCATCGAGCAGGCCGCGTTGCTTAAGATCGGTGATCAATGCGGCAACCGGCTGGTCGGTGATCCTGGCATTCTCCGCGTGTCGCAGTTTTAGCTCGCCATGCTGGTCCCACGGCGAGTTGTTGGCATGCGTATTGGGACAAGTAATTTCGACGAAACGAACTCCCGCTTCGACCAGACGCCGAGCCCGCAAGCACTGCAGCGAGTAGAACTTATCAAAATCGTTTTCGCGGCCAACACCATAGAGTTTATGGGTTTCGGCGGTTTCACCTGACACATCGCAGAGCAGCGGTACGGTCGTTTGCATTTGGGCCGCCGTCTCGTAATTGCGAATGCTGGATTCTATCGCTTGGGATGCTCCTTGAGTTCGAGCAAAGGCACTGTCCTGTTCGCGCAAGTAATCAAGTTTGGCACGCTGAATATCCGCCGAATCGGCAGCCACAATGTTGTCGACGGGAATGCCTTTCGCTCGCACGAGTGCGGCTTGGTGCGTGGCAGGCAGGAAGGAACTAGCGAAGTTCTGGAACCCGCCATTGGGAATCCAATCGTTGTTCAAAAGCACATAGCCAGGAAGCTGATCGTTCTCTTGGCCAAGTCCATACGAAATCCATGACCCCATGCTCGGTGCGGACGCAATCGATCGCCCAGTGTGCATCAACAACGATTGCGCCCCATGTAGTGGAGTTTCACCCGTTAGCGAACGGATCACGCACAAATCATCAATGACTTTTGCGGCATGCGGAAACAGATCGCTGACCCACAATCCGGACTGGCCATGCTGCTTGAACTGCCATGGACTACCGAGCCACTTTCGGCCCGCGCTGACCGCCTGAGACAATGGGTCCTGTTTCCATTTCGCTGGCTGGCCATTCTGTTTGGTAAGTTCGGGTTTCGGGTCAAATGAGTCAACATGCGAGACACCTCCGTCCATGAACAGGAAGATGACACGCTTGGCGCGAGGTGCAAAACGGAGTGCGGACTGGGGCGTCGTGAGTCCAGACTGGTCAGCCCCAGTTGCAATTCCCTGATTCGCTAAGCCCGCAAATGCGAGCCAGCCAAAACCCATGCTCGATCGCTGCAGAAAATCTCGCCGAGACGATGCTGGCGCTTCGCAGCCCGGACAACCATCATTGTCGAACTTGCTATCGAACATACACAAACTCCTTTAAGTTAAAAACCGCATGAGCGGCATCCTGCCATGCCGGCTGACAACCGAGAAGTTCTTCACTCACCCCACGCAGTACCAGGCTGCGATTGGTCAACCTTAGTAGCATTTCGACTTCGTGAGGCAGCGCCGGACGCGCAAGTGCAGATTCCAACATGCCCGAGATACGATCCTCTGAAGTCTTCGCGCCATCGGAAACAAGTCGTTCGCTCCAGTGTTTTGCCATCGCAATCACGAACGGATCATTGAGCAACGTCAACGCTTGGTCTGGTACGTTGGAAACATCGCGACGGCCAACGGTCTGCTTCGGTATCGGCTGATTGAAGAGCGCCAAGAATCGCGGTGGTTCCATCAGCGTCATCTCGAGGTAGATACTTCGGCGACCTTCCCCGTCTAGAGGTCCTTTGAAGAGTCGCTTCTGGGAATCTTCCGCTGTACGAAAGGGCTCGATGGGAGGTCCAAACAGAGTCCGATCCAATCGGCCAGAGACGGCCAATATGGAATCCCGAATCGCCTCGGCCTCCAAACGCCGCATCGGCATATGGTGCCACATTCGATTCTCAGGATCGACGTCCATGGCACGACGCAATGGAACACTCGCTTGACGCCAAACGGCAGAAGTCACCAAGATTCGAATCAGTTTTTTAGTGGACCATCCTTCCTGAACAAATCGAGCAGCAAGATAGTCCAACAACTCGGGATGCGATGGCAATTCACCGAGGTGTCCAAAGTCGTCCGGCGTCCGCACGAGTCCTTCACCAAACAAGTAATTCCAAATGCGGTTCACATAAACCCTGGCTGTGAGTGGATTGCGGACATCGGTAATCTGCCGAACCCAATCCAACCTACCGCTGGAAAGTGGGTTCTGTCGTTCTGCGGGTTTACCTAACAAACGTACCATCCCGCGTTCGACCGAATCACCTTGTTCTGTATAGGAACCGCGAATTCCGATCCGTTCATTGCTTCCTTCATCCCATTCTGCGGCAGATCCAACCGTGCGATCAGGCTGAATCTTTTTTTCGATCGATCGATACGTTGCAACCAACTTTGCGACTTCGGACGAGGCAGCGAGCCCGTTGGGCAAGAGTTTCTGTTGAAGGGCATCATTCAGCAGACGTACATCCTCATCCGTGCATTCGCCTGCAGACCAGGCTTGAACAGAAGCCCGCAGGAGCTGCGTTAATTTCAGTGACCAGTCGGCTTCCTGGCGATGTTCATCGAACAAAGGCTGGAAACGGCCGAATTCATCTTGCGGAACTTGGCCGGGCAAATGCTGGTAAACGCGGGTCGCACCGAACCAGGAACGCGGATCTGCAACCTCTGCCTCCGTGGCTCCACCATAACCCACACGTGGCGGGAAATAGTTGTTCAACGACTTCGTAGCGAGTTCGAAATAAACACGACGCACAGCCGTGTCGATACTGCCTTCTAAGGAATCGAAATTCCCAGCGATCAACGTTTGCCAACCCAGATTCGGTCGATTCGGAAATTGAAGTCGCTCAGGATTGAGAGCGCGATCAACGATGAAAGACAGTGACGCAAGTTTCCCCGATACGAGTTCGACTGAAAAGGTGACTGGACTCTTAGGATCGAATTGGGGACTCTGCAAGGATCCCGCCAGTCGTTGCGACCACACATGCGAGAATCGACCCGCTGGCAAGACATGCTGCAAGGCGAAATCACCTTCGTCGTTGACTACCATTTCGCCGCTGTTCGTCAGCCCATGCTTCATTCCGAAGCCTTCCCATCGCCATCCGCCATTCGCCCCTTCCTTTGAAAAATCGGCCAACAGCGAAAGGTTGGTTCGATTGGCGGCGACGCGACGTTCGCGTTCCTTTGCAAATGCGTCGGACGCGACAGGGGAACTCAAGGATCGTTTCCAGAATTCAAAGAGCGTCGTGGGAAAGTTTTCCAATGGTTTTTGGTCCGCCTTGATGTCCTTGAATTTTGCGACAACACCGCCGGGCCTAGTTACGTCCGTCGCCTCAAGCCAGATGCGAGCCAGTTCCTGTCTGAGCAACGCCTTTGCGCTTCGAAGCTCGTTGATGACATCTTCATTGGGATCGACTGCATCCACTGGACGGGCGCTGAAGCGGGTACTCATCAGCATCCCGGCAAGCGAGTAGTAGTCTCGCTGTTCAACCGCATCCAGTTTGTGATTATGGCATTGGGCGCAAGCGAGCGTCGTGCCGAGGAACGCTTTGCCCAAAGTGTCGATCATGTTTGAAACCGCTTCCTGCCCAACTCCTTCCGCAGCCGAATTGTCTCCGTGACGACGCTCCCCGAGCCGCAGCATCAACGGCCCTAACAAGACTTCATTCTGTCCGCTTGAAGTATCGATACGAGGTTCTAGCTGGTCGCCAGCGATTTGCTCCGTCACGAACTGCTGGTACGAAAGGTCGGTATTGAATGCACGAATCAAGTAGTCGCGATAGCGCCAAGCATTCTTTACAGGCACGTCCCATTCATAACCGTGCGTATCGGAGTAATGGACCACATCCATCCAGTGCCGCGCCCAATGTTCGCCGAAATGTGGGCTGTCGAGCAGTTTGCTAACCAGATCATCGTATGCCTGGGGGGAGCTGTCGGCCTCGAAGCGGGCAACCAGTTGCGATTCCGGAGGCAAGCCAGTCAACGCGAAACTGAGTCGACGTGCAAGCGTGCGAGGATCTGCTTCATGTACCGGCAGAAGTCCTGCTGCCTCGAGTTTGGCGAGAATAAATCGGTCGACGTCGGTACGAACCCAAGCTACATGCTGGACATCTGGCGGCGACGCAGCCAGAACGGGCTTGAGACTCCACCAGTCAAGTCGATGATGAAATTCCGTCTCCCATTCGGCCGCTTTATCCCTTTTTTCCGCGTTGCCTTCACGCGGGTCCGGAGCTCCCATCTGAATCCAAGTCGTGAAGTCATTGATGATAGCGGTTGGCAAACGCGGTTTGTCGGGTGGCATGGCCGAAACATCGTCAGCATGCCGCATGGCTCGCATCAACGGACTAGCATCAGGGTTATTCGGTACAATCGATGGCGTGCCAGAATCGCCACCTTTTTGCCAGCCGTCCCTTAGGTCAAGCCGCAAGTCCCCTTTCCGATTCTTCGAATCCTCGCTATGGCAGTGGTAACAGTGTTCGACTAGCACCGGTCGAATCTTTTTCTCAAAGAACTCCATTCGGTCGTCCGCCATGCAACGAGTCGTGATGAACGTCATTAGGGAAAGCATAAGAATGCTACCAAGTGATGCAAGCAAGCAAGCTGAGCGTTTCCCAAAGTCGATGGGCTGCAGGGGCATCGGAGTAACTCGGTGAGTCTGTAGCACGGCCCTCTGGGTCGTGCGAATTGCAGGTAGGAAACCTTCATCCTAACGCATGCAGCATCGAATAGCTACGGTACTGGACAACGGTCAGACGAGTTTCTAGTGCGTAATTGCGGCTTTGGGAGAGCGAAGCCCTGTAAACATCTTTACATCGACTTTGTCCAACCAAATTCATTATTGACTTGAGGAACCCGTATAATGGCGGCTACGTTCAAGCCGATTCTTTTCGGAGAGGCTGTGGTTTTAGTAATCCGACGCGTGAGTTTTGAAGTTGCACGTTTTGATGTGTGTCGGGCCAAAGGCCCAATCATTTACCTAGCCCCAGGCCGTTGGCCTGGGCTAGGCAAACTACCGGGCCTTCGGCCCTAAACACAATAGTTCAACTTCAAAACGCGGGAGCGAGGGATGAGCGATGGTCCCTCGCTTACGCGTCGGGTTAGGAAAGGGCCACAGACAATGAATGTTTCCGATAAATTCACAGCCTACGAGCGAAAGGCGACAATAATCATCTCACAGCCTACGAGCGAAATATGAACCACTGCTTCTTTCTATTCATAGCCCTTGTCGCGACATTTTCACTTGCCAATGACCAATGGTCGCAGTTGCAAGGAGATTCGCTGCGATCGGGCAACGCGCCTGACGCCATGCTTCCATCCCATCTCGGACTCATCGGTACGGTTCCATTGTCCGATGGGATCTACACGGCCCCGGCGATTGCCGACGGAGTCGTCTATGTTGTCGATGGTTCCGGTGTGGTATCCGCGATCGATGCAAATATTCTTTCCGTCAAGTGGCAGTTTCGTTCGCGGGGCGGTGCAGGCAATTGCAATAATGTCTCGTCGCCGGCCGTTGTCGGACCCTATTTGCATTTTGGAACGATGGCTGGTTACTACTACGTCTTAGATCGAGCGACCGGCAACGTTGTCACAGAAATTGACTGTCGTGACGCCATCTTCTCAAGCCCGGCGGTGGGCGACGGCCGAGTTTACTTTGCTACGCTCGGTGCTCAGCTCTATTCGGTTGAGCCAAATGGCACCGTCGTTTGGAAATGGGATTTTGTAAAAGAAGTTGTGGGTTTTGACGGAGATCGATGGAGCGGAGAAGATTGGTTGAAAACGCGCAAAGAACGGGTTACGTGGCGAGATCATTTTGTCTGCTCTCGCGATATTTCTCTAGTCGGTAAGACAATCGTAATGCCTGCCGGTGGTCGAACGATTTTCATTGACGATCAAGGAACCTCGCCCAAACTCCGAGTCGTCGGCCAGATTCCGGCTTACGATGGCGAAGAGTATCCCGCAACGTTTGGGCAAAGCGCCGATGCTAAGGGAAATGTCTACGTGCAGTGGCATCGTCGCGACAACGCAGGTCGCGTCGAGAAATTGCGACTGGATGGCGATTCTGTCAAAACCGATTTCGTCGGCGGTACACAAACCGCCATCCACCTGCCTGGCTTGCTGGGCTTCGCTTCCGTGAGTATTCGCGGCGACGACGTCTATCGAGTCAAACCCGAACAAGGCCTTGGTCTCTGCCGTCATCGTGTTGGAAACGAACAGCCCGAAGTGCTTTGCACAGCACCTGCCATCTCCCCCCCGTTGATCACGCGTGAACACGTTCTTTACGGCGGACTCGATGGCAAGCTTCGTGTGATCTCTCTCAATGGGGGCGAACCTGCTGAATACGAAACAGCCTTCCATTCTCCAATTTCCGCCCCGTTGGCCATTGCAAATCAACGTGTCTATGTCGCTTCGGAAGATGGTTACCTGTATGTGTTTGGCGAAGACGGGAATGCACCGTTACCCACCAAGGACTTACGAGTTCGCGATATTCGCAGCCCGCTAACCAATGCGCTGGCCGATTCCAAATACGATTGGTACACGAATTACGGCGATTTTGGATGCACGAATTCGAATGAACAAGGGCTTGCTCCGCCGTTGCGAATGCGGTGGGCCCGTCGGCTTGAGGGGACCGTCAAGCATTTGCCCGTTTGCGGTGGCGGTCGCATGTACACGCATACTGCGGAGGGACAAATCATCGCCGTGGAGCAAGACACAGGCCGCATGCTATGGCGTCGCTATTGGCCGGACGTATATCTCTCGTTTACCTCACCTCTGTACGTCAATGGAAAGCTATTGGTACCCCAAGCAGGTATCAAACAATCTCGCATGCGATGTTTGGATGCCGAGACGGGTGATATGCTTTGGGAGGTCCCTTTCTCGGGCTCGCCAAGTTGGAGTCGGCAGTTTCCACCGGTCGTTCACGGCAATCTCGCGATCTATGCTTCCGGCTCGGGCCAATACGCGGCGCAAGGAACGGAGAAGCCGTTTACTTTTAAGGGAACGCCCGAGCCGGCGGATGGGAAAGAGGTCATGAGTTGGATCTACTCAAACGACAACCCTTATTATCCGAGCGACAATCGGCCATTGCTCTGGGCCTGGGATCTCGACACAGGCAAAGTCGTTTGGCAAAAAGACTTTTCGGCGTTGGGACGAGGCGGCAACGACTGCGGAATCTGTATGCTCGATGGCAAACTCTTTTACTCAACCTTCTTTGGGTACTCGGCCAGTCATCGCGCGCGGCGCGGCCTGCCGGTCGAAAACAATGGGCTGACGGCATGTCTTGATCCAATGACGGGTGAATCGATATGGCAGACAAACAAGTATTTTGTGACAGCAAAATGCACGTTGTCTGCCCGCGACGGTCGCATTTACATCGGCGGCAACAATCAAGCCTCAGAACTGTCCACCGATCGATTTGTTTGGTGTTTGAATGCGAAAGATGGTTCTTTGGTATGGCAGTCCGATCCGATTACTTCCGCCTTGAACGTGGTTACCGTCGGAAAGGATTTTATCTTTTCCAACGCGCTGCGAGGCCGAGGCAATGTCTTCGATCGCGACAAAGGGACTGTGATTGGGGGCGTGGAACACAAGTACGCTTGCTGCCGATTTACGATGTCGGAACCCTATATTCTGGGGGCGAATATGGACATGATTGACTTGTCGAAGAACAGCCAACTCGTCTCGACAGGCCCTGCCATCGATTCTCGCGAGTGTTTGGGGGCGGTCGTTTCCAACGGTCGCATTTTTTATATTTCGCAAGCCAGCGGATTTGTCGTGTCGCAGACCTATGGCGAGGATTCGAAAAAATTATTAGCCCCGTGGCAGCGCGGGCAGGAATAGAACGCATCGATTATTTTCGCCTTTCGCTCCGCGAAAGTGCGCCTCGTTAACGCACTTTTGCAGAGCAAAAGGCGACAATCGTGGACGAGCTAGGCC
Source organism: Pirellula sp. (assembly GCA_031427235.1). GTDB lineage: Bacteria > Planctomycetota > Planctomycetia > Pirellulales > Pirellulaceae > JBKCUI01. The sequence goes on along the minus strand of JANPNA010000261.1, from coordinate 6,947 downwards.
CTTAGCTCATTGGGTCTCGTTGGGTTCTTAAGACGCGATAATGCGATGTTGCTTTGAGGTAGGCTGGATAGTATAGCGGGTTGCTGTCCATTACATAGCTAAACTTCCATTCGTTATCTTCTGAGGGAAATTAGATGAAGTGATTCCAGCAACATTCAGCCTTGAATGTAAACCTTTAAATAGTGGTTCTCGACGGTGAGCAAGTCGAATTGAGCTTTGACCACGTCTCCGATGGATATCATTCCCACCAAGCGGCCGCTATCAATAATCGGAAGATGCCGTACACGATGGGTGGTCAGCTTTCCCATGATTTCTCCCACGTCGTCGCTGGGATGCCCCGTGACCAGATTCCGGGTCATGAAATCACCCACCAAAAGATTGCTCAAGTCTTGCCTATGGCTTTGAATCGCCTTCAAGATATCCCTTTCGGTGATAATCCCGACGATCAGTTCCGCTTTGCAAACCAACAAGGAGCCGCAGTTGAAATGAACCAATCGCTCGACCGCATCGGCCAAACTTGCGTTGGGCAAGATTTGATAGACCGTATGCCCCTTGCTCTGCAAAATCTCATAGACACGCATGACAAGTACCCTCAAAAAGTGACTTCACGCCATTCATACCATTCGAATAGCACCAAAGGGTCAAAAAAAAATAACGACGAGCTGAAACACTTTGCGTCTTATAAGCCCGTTCGGAACCTCTAATGGGAATCTAATCGCCACGGGCGATGACCGCAAGCATAGGATGGCTAGTCCAACCTAACTATTTCAGATATTTCTGAAGTGGTGCAATCAACGGGAGTGCAATCAACGGGAGTGCGAGGCTCCTGCCGAGCCTTTCACTCCAATCCGACCATCCGAACGCGATAAACTCGCTCGTCCATTGCTCCAGACAGAAATTGATGAGTTAACGCGTATTTCTGAATTCGTTGGGAATCCTCAACTTCGTGTCCCGATCGATACGCAACTCGCCCGATCCGATAATTATCCTCAAGATCTGCCAATTTAACCCGCGTTGCGATTGGATCGGTGCTGAGGTTGATGATGTATTCGCAGTACGTACATTGCTCCGTCTTGGTCAAACGCACGATCGCTTGGATGGCAGATTCGCTGATTGCATGTTGAGTTAATGCCTGCACGCTGCCGCCAACATCCTCGATGTAGTCATGCAGTACTGCGGCTTGTTTTTCAATCGGATCGTCCACGGATTGCAGGACCCGCAAAAGGTGCAAGATATATGGCTGTCCAGCTTTGTCGCGTTGGCCTCGATGGGCGTTGACGGCCAAAGCGATGGCTCGCTCAAGTGCATCCCATGGACTTGTACTCATTCGAGGCCCTTGCGGTAGAAATGAAAACGATGTCGATTCTTGGATTCTGATTCATGGATGGCTTTCTTAATCGGAGGGAAAGCATAAGGCTCAAATGCGCTTAGACCAGCCAGTTCCTCAATGCGGTAGGGAGCCATCGCAGGCAAATCATTCCAACCGAAAATAAAAAGTCCGTTGGGACGAAGCGATTGATAAATCGCCTGTAGCGTGTGGTTGATGGCGTTGAGTTCATTGAGTCCACAACCGTAGACGCCATTAAAAACCACCACATCCAGCGAGTTCGGTTGGAAGTGTTGAGCGATGTTTTCGCACGAGTCGATGAAATGCGTTGCTCCTCCATATTGGGCCTCCTCGGGGCTGATTTCCATGGTTATGAAATCGCGATCACGAAAAATGCTGGGGTAGTGAAGCGTGTACCAAGCACAGCCAACAAACAGAATCCGGCGATAATCGGGCGTTCGCAAAATCTCAGGAAAAATAACCTGCTCCAACAACTTTCTATCCTCCCTTTTTTTGCGAACATCGATCCCAAACCGAATCAGGTTCCGGTGCAACCCAATCCGAAACTTTTTCAGTGTACTGTCACCCATCGATGGAGGTCCTTAGGAAGTTGTTTTGGCTGAGCCATTGGACTGCATCTCGAATGGATTCGTCGGCGGGCCGGGGTTGATAGCCTAGCTCTGCGATGGCCCGTTGGCTGTTGAACCATTGAAATTGAGACGACATGGCGATGGCCGCAGAATTGACTTCCAACTCATCGCGCATGAACTTGCTGATCATATCACCGAACGCGCCTGCGATGAGTTTTGCTGGAGCACGCATGGTGGTGAAGGGACCTTTTTTACCAAGAGCTGAACGGATTCGACGCCAGAGATCGAGATAGGTCATATTTTCGCCCCCGAGGATATAGTGGCGACCAGAAACACCTCGATCGATCGCGTTTAGGATCGCTTCGGCCACGTCTCGCGGATCACAAACGCTACAACCACCCGATGGAGATAGCGGTGCAAATCCTTCCAAGGCTTGGATCATTCTGCCGCTGCTCGGTTTCCAGTCCCACGGCCCTAGCATGAATCCTGGGTGGACAATCACCACATTTTGGCCCGATTTCGCCGCGTCGACGGCCAAGCGTTCGGCAGCCATCTTCGTTACGACATAGGTGCACGGAATCTGTCCATCGCCCGAGGTATCTTCGTCGACAATAGACTCTTTTGTCCCAACCGCCAGTGTATTCACGGTGGATACATGAATCAGCTTGATACCCCGTCGGCCCGTCTCTGCAAGCAAATACTTTGTTCCGTCGCGATTGACCTGCAATCCCTGATCCAGGCATTTCCAACCGATATGAATGTTTGCCGCACAATGGATGACTGCATCAAAACGACTCTCAAAGACTTTGGCCAACTTCTCAAAGTCGCCTACATCGACTTGGAAAACCTCAATATTCAGGCCTTCGAAAGCTCGGTTCTTGCTATCGGATCTGCTTACGCTTGCAATCTCCATCCCACGTTTTTGGGCTAGCCGGGCTACGTTGTTACCCAACAATCCACTTGCACCTGTGATTAAGATTCGCACTCGTTGAAATCCTCCATGGTGAAACAACACACGCTCGCGACCTCCACTCGGGGGGGAGGGCTGCCAGGTTCTACGTCTTGGTTTATAATCTCGGTCCGTTTATCCCAAGATCAATTTAACGAAAATCCCTAATGCCGATTATTACGACTCGCAAACTTTTCAAGCAGTTCGGCACGGGCGATGTCGCCGTTGAGGTTTTACGAGGGGTGGATTTGACCATTGAAAGTGGCGAGTTTGTTGCGGTTATGGGCCCGTCCGGTTCTGGAAAGAGCACGCTCATGAGTATCATCGGTGGAATCGAACCGCCGACAAGTGGACAAGTGATTCTCGATGGCGTGGATATTGCAAAGCTCAGCGATGACCAGCGGACTATCATGCGGCGACGCAAGATCGGATTTGTCTTTCAAGCGTTCAATCTTATCCCAACCTTGTCGGCGCTTGAAAATGTGGCGTTGCCCTTGGAGCTGGACGGTGTCGATCGAAAGACGGCCAAAGCCAGAGCGGCAGAAGCCTTAGAACGGGTTGAACTACTGCACCGAGCAGACCACATTCCAGCGAAATTATCTGGCGGCGAACAGCAACGCGTGGCTGTGGCTCGGGCGCTGGCGATCAAGCCCGCGATTCTGCTAGCCGATGAACCAACCGGAAACCTTGATTCTCGACAAAGCGGTCGGGTCACTCAACTTTTGCATGATTTAGCCACACAGTCCAAACAAACCATTGTCATGGTGACCCATGATGCCAACGTAGCTCGGTCTGCCTTTCGATTGCTTATGTTCCGAGATGGCAATATCGAACGCGACATTCCGCAGGACGAGTTTGCGGCCAACTCGCAAGCGTTCAACGTGGGCTCGGGACAATATCCCAAATCCTCTTCGCCAATAGCGAACGATCCCGCGATTCTCTCGGAGGGGAATCGCTAATGCCCTTGAGAAGACTATCCATTCGGGAAATCCGAAGTCGTCCGGCTCGCAGTTTGCTAACACTGTTGAGCATCGTCATCGGCGTTTCTGCCATCGTTGCGACCTACCTCGCTTCCGATTCCGCTCAGCTAGCGCAGATTGCAATGGTTCGCGCCGTGACCGGAAACGCTTCGCTCGAAATCGAAGCCGTGGGTGGTGCCTCCTTTGAAGGCAAACCATTGGAACCGGTCGCAAAATTACCCGGTGTCAAGATCGCCTCCCCTATCTTGCGTCGGTATAGCAACATGAAAGTCAAGAGACCGCCGGGAAACCAGCCAGCCTCAACTTCGACTGACGCGACATCCGACGAAACTGCGGGCGAATCGGTTTCCACTCGCTATCGGGTGCAACTCCTGGGTGTCGTTCCTGAATTAGACCGTCAGGTGCGAAATTACACCTTGGTGGCTGGCAAAGACCTTGAGGACGCAAGCACCGATACGGGCTCCGTACTCCTGGATGCTGGCTTTGCGGAAAGCGCCAAGGTGTCGATCGGTAGTTCAGTCGCTTTCGAAACTCGAAGCGGGACGCAGTCCGCTCAGGTCGTAGGATTGTTGAAACCAAACGATGCTAGTGCGGGGATCCAATCGGGATTGATTGTTGCCCGACTTCTAACGGTGCAACGCTGGACCAAGTCGCCAGGCAAACTGGATGCGGTGCAGTTGGTGCTGGACAAAGATGCAAAAGTGGAGCAGGTCACTGAGGCCGTCCGAGCCATGCTGCCAACAGGTCTGCGTGTTCATCAACCGACGATGCGCAGCCAAGTGGCCGACGAAAGTACCGTGGCCATGCAACAGGGACTTCGGCTGGCAACTGCGTTTGCGCTGATCATTTCCGCTTTCATCATTTACAACACGTTTCAAATGAATGTTGGGGAGCGACGCAGGCAACTGGGAATCTTGAGATCGATGGGAGCAACACGTCATCAGTTGCTTTGGATGATCGTTCGAGAAGGGTTGTGGCTCGGCATGATTGGAACATTGCTGGGTTGTTTTGTTGGTCATTTCGGAGCCGCGATCTTAAGAAGCTCGACCTCGAAACTGCTTCAAATCGAGATACCGCCAAGCCCATGGTCAATCTGGCCTTACGCGATTGCCATTGTTTGTGGCTTGGGAGTGGCGTTGCTGGGGGCATTCTTCCCAGCCAGGAGAGCATCGAAACTATCCCCATCGGAAGCCATGAGAGTTGTTGCCAAAGGGGAGTTTAGTACATCGAGAGCAGCATGGTTGGGGCTTGGTGGATCGCTCATGGTCATCGGGCTTGCGGTTCAAGCCTTCGCAGTTCTTCGGTGGATCGATTTGAGCCACGTTGTTTTAGGAACCATGCTTATGAAAATTGGCATGGTCTTTTTGCTTCCGGCTTTGATCGGTGATTTGACAGCTTGGGTTGCTTGGCTCCTCAGTTTCTTTTTGAGGACCGAAGGTATGCTTGCACGTCGCCAAATCCTGCGACATCGAGGCCGATCGTCGCTAACGATTGGCATTGTGTTCATTGCCATGGGGACAGGCCTAGGCATGGCGAGTACGATTTTGGACAACATCGGTAATGTTGAGAGTTGGTACACACGATCGATTGTCGGCGATTTTTTTGTGCGAGCCGCCATGCCCGATATGAATAGTGGTCAGGCTGCCGACATGCCGGATGGACTGGTCGAAAAAGTGATCGCCATTCCAGGTGTTGCGTTGGTCGATACGTTGCGATTTGTGCGGGCTCGAACCAACGATAGCTCGGTCGTCGTCGTGGTTCGCAACTTCAATTCGGACAGTCAAGACTATTTCGATTTAACCGAAGGGAAAGAAGCTGAGGTAATGAAAGGAGTTCGAAGCGGTGAGGTGGTTTTGGGATCCGTATTGTCGCAACGGTTGAATTTGCACATAGGCGACACGCTGCCGCTTGAGACCAACGAGGGTTCGACGACACTCAAGGTGGTGGGAGTTACCAACGAGTACATTGCAGGTGGCCTTACCCTTTATTTAGCAGCCGACTATGCGAAAAAGTTATTGAGTGTTGACGGGACGGACGTGATCGTAGTGAAAGCCAATCCAAACGATCTGGTGCTTGTTGAGAAACAATTGAGAGCTCTGTGCGCTGAGACGGGCATGATGTTCCAATCGTACGTCGACCTGGTGAAAGTGATTCGAGATACGCTCAATGGTGTGGTGGGTGGACTTTGGGCCGTGCTTGCACTTGGTTCGGTGATCGCGGCCTTTGGTTTGATCAACACGTTGGCGATGAACATCTTGGAGCAGACGAGAGAAATCGGCATGCTGCGAGTAGTGGCCATGACCCGCTGGCAAATTCGAAAGATGATCTTGGCCCAAGCCTTGATCATGGGGATCATCGGCATTGTGCCTGGGGTCTTGACGGGGCTATGGATTCACTACGTGATCAACTTAACCACGATGCCGGTGACTGGACATGCGGTCCTGTTTACGATCTATCCGTGGCTACTGGTCGGGGCTCCGATTTTTGAGCTCTTGGTGGTAGTCGTGGCCGCCATGGTCCCGGCCGAACGCGCTGCGAGACTGAATGTTTCTAGCGCGTTACAATACGAGTAATCGTAGGCGATGTCGCTCCGCGACTCGCGGTCAGTGTAGTCTCCGACCCAACGCCCCGTTCCTTCAATAAAACCTCCCCTGCAACGACTCGCTTGACAATTCTGAATTCCATTTCGTTTTTATGGAATAAGCAGAGTCGTTGTTGAATTGGCGATTCAGGCAGTTTTTAGAATCCGAGTTCACGCGCTTAATGTCAATAACTTGGAGGCTGAGTATACCGTGTCTGAAATGCAATGACGGACCGTCATGCCATTGCGGATGGACATTGACGCCCCCTCCAACGGGTTGCCGGAATTATTGGCTGTGCAATGAGCAGTAAAATACTATCGGTCTGAATGAATGGTACGGTAAAGCACTTTACCGCCGGATCGACCGGCAATAATTAATCGTTCGGTTGGTCAGCGTTTTTGTTGCAATGGAACGATGGTTGCCACTTCAATGCGCAGCGCCGAACCAACTTACTCACGCAACAGCTCCTTTCCCTCAGCCATCGTCGGCAGGGAGTCGGCAGCTACCCTGTCTGCTTGA
>JANPNA010000260.1:0-7625 GCA_031427235.1 Pirellula sp. | reverse complement strand
AGCCAACATTGGGCCGCTAACGCGTCCGTCACGTGCGATCGCGATCGGGCCATTTGGCGCTTCGGAACAGAAAGCGGCCGTAAAATTGCTGGCAACCGTTGGGGTTAGTTCTGCACCGACGATACCGCGCAAACCGCTGATACTAATGATGGGTTCAGGCATAGGAAAAACAAAGAGTGGGTGGTTAGGCTGTAAAAAACGAATAATCGGCACAGGCCGGGGGACTAGTATACTCAAAACTCAACCAATTACTTGACACTGTAATCTGCCCAACTTAACATCGGATTGCGGCGGGATTTGATGGAATTCTCCGCAAATCCAACTATGCTGGGGTTGGCCCCATTGCGTGGATACTGTGCTAATATTGCTAAACCCTAGACCTTTGCGACAACTCTCACCCCAGGCAGACCTTCATGGAAATTTCCGGCATGCTGATCTGGGTATTGGTCCTTGTATCGCTGATTGTTTTCATTGTCCTGCTGGTCAAGGCGTTTAAGTCTTGGGGTGTTCCGCACACCATTTTGCTGTCGATCCTCTTTATCGAAGCGTGGACCTTCCTTTTCTTCGCTGCCGGGGTGGCACACTACCGAATTGCTTACACCAAGCAGCATGACAAACTCGCCTCGAAGGTGGAGGGTTTGTTGAAGACGGTAGACATGGAAATGTATGGCGATCGACTTGATCCAAAATTGAATATCGAGAAGTTTGCGCCACTGACGAACGAGCTCAATCGATTGACCCTGGAACGCGGCCGAGTTTGGCGCGGTGCAATTTTGCAACGCGCTACTCCGGCAGCCGGAAAGACTCCTGCCACTGCAGTTTTGCAGTTGCCAGCACGAGTCAGCAATCTGCCAGCAGCCGCTCCAGCCGGAGCCGCAGGTGGAGGAGCTGGCGAACCAGCACCCGCAACCGCAGCTCCTGTCGATTCGGGGCTGGCTGTCGAAAGTGTGGTCTACTTGTTTAGCGAGAAAACGGATGTAGCGTCGGTTCCAGAATTTTACCTAGGCGAATTTGTGGTTACCGATATCAAGGAACTAATTCTGACGGTTTCGCCCACCACTCCACTTACGAAACAGCAGGAAAACATATTAGCAGGAAGTCCAACTTGGGCCATTTACGAGCTCATGCCGTTGGACTCACATGTCGCCTTTACCGCTGCAGGATCTTCGCCTCAGGAAAGTGCAGTTTTTGGCCGGATGGACAAAGACGAAATTACAAAGGCTTTTGAAAGTTCCTTCCGAAATATGCCTGGATTATCGGACGCAAGCAAAGCGAAAATCTTGGACGCATATATCAACGATGGAGGGAGCGCTTCGATCGAAACGCTGCCCGAGGCCCTTTGGTATCAAGTGAAATTCTTGAAGGACTATTCCGATACCGTGGATGCCAAGGGAGGCCGTAGTCCGTTGGAGGGTGGGTACCACGATTCCGAAGGCAACATGATCGATGCGCGGCTGAAACGGGACTCGGCAGCCGAGAACATCTTCAAGATTGGCGATACCAAGATTGGTGAAACGTATGTTCTGGATGCACCGACCGCTAACCGACTGAAATCGCAGGGAATCGTTGAACTTGGGCAAACAGTATTCGTTCGACCTCTAAACGATTATGCCTTCGCATTCCGTGAAACCAGACGTATGACCATTCGCGCTAAGCAGGACGCAGCCCTCATCACGCGGGAAAACAAGGAAGCAGAGAACACCACGAAGGTAACGCTTGACCAAGAACTGAAGCGAGAAGAAGAGAGTTCCAAGCTAAAGCTCGACAAAGCTCAATACGAAAAAGAGGCCGAAGTGATTTCGAGTGTTGCCAGCGAACTGGAAACTCAGATCGTTGACAAGAAAAAAGAGCTTGGCCAACTTTACGGTTCGATTGTTGCCCTCCATGACCGACTGGTCAAGTATCAACGCGAACTGGCTGCGATTGCAAACTCGGGCGTCTTGACTTCTCAGCCCTAGTGCACAAGTCCGCAGTCTACGATGTTATTTTTGTGGGCGAGCGAGGCCCTTCGCTCGTTTTGTTGTGGACGAGCGAGGCTCTTCGTTCGTTTTGTTTCTGCCAAGCCTGAGCGAGAGCCTCGCTCAGCCACAGCGCCATCTTAAAGCGGAAATGAATTTCCGCACTCCAAATGATGCTAAGATGGGAGGATTGCCCTTCGGTCAAATCACTCCTGCGGAGCTTGTTATGTGTAGTACCTACCCAATCCTTGCGGAAAAGGTGTTTTGGAAAACGCTGCTTATCGCCCTCGTTTGTTCAACGGGGCTACCAGCCCAAGAACCAGTCTTCTCGGGACCACAAATCAAGGAACCGCTTGTCCCATTTCAAGTTCGGAGCTTAACCGAGCCCGACGTGGGCAAACAAGTGGACTACGTGACCAACGCAAAAGGCAAGCCGCTGTTGCTCGTGTTTGTTCACGATGTCAACCGCCAGTCGATTTCGATGGTACGCCTCTTGACGGCTTATTCTACGAAAAGGCTGGGCGACGGACTGCATACCGGTGTCGTCATGTTGCACGAAGACGCAAATGAAGCCGAAAAGAACTTCCAACGCATGAAACATGCATTGAATGCGGAAACACCTACCGGTGTATCGCTTGAGGGACGCGAAGGTCCAGGGAGTTATGGCCTGAACCGATTGGTGACGCTGACCATCCTCATCGCTCGAGATGATAAAGTTACGGCAAACTATGCCCTGGTTCAACCCAGTCTACAAGTCGATCTTCTCAAGATCGTAAAGTCCATTACGGAAGTCGTTGGCGGCACAGTGCCAACGATGGACGAGTTGATTGGCAAGGAGGCCATGCGGGCCATGCAAGGTGACAAAAAAGGGGATGCCGCTGCGCCAGATGTGAGCGGTTTGGTGCGACCGCTTATTCAAAAGAAAGCCACCGAGGATGAGGTGACACAAATTGCGGAAAAAATTGAGAAAACGATGAAAGCCGACGAAGCCGTCCGTCGCGAGATCTATCGCATCGCAACGACCATCTCAGGCAGCGGCAAGTTGACCGACTATGGTACTGCCAAGGCTCAAGAGTATTTGACGAAGTGGGCAAAGGAGAATAAAGACAGAAGCGACTCGACTCCGACTCCGACTCCGACTCCGGACAAGGATCCGAAGAAATGACGATCGCGGTTTGGCTGATGGTGTCTGCGTTGCTCGTGTCGGAGCCCGAATCATCGACTGCCCCGGCTACGATGATTGACTTTGATTCGCAGATAGTTCCATTGCTAACTCATGCAGGCTGCAACGCAGGTGCGTGCCACGGAGCTTCAGCCGGACGAGGTGGATTCCATCTTTCACTTTTCGGAAGCGATCCCAAGTCCGATTACGAAGCCATAGTAATATTTGCCGAAGGTCGACGCGTCAATCTTGTCGAAGTCACGAAGAGCCTCGTTATTGCTAAGCCGCTGGGTTTACTCGACCACGGAGGCGGCGAGGTTCTTGAGGAGGGTTCATCGAGTGTTCCGATTTTGCGGCGTTGGCTCCAGCAGGGTGCAACGCGAGGATCACAACGGCAGCTCAAGGAATTGAGAGTCGAACCTGCTGAGTCTATTGCCACAACGCTGAACCAACCCAAAACACTTCGAGCGATCGCAACGTTTTCGGATGGAGAAGAAGCCGATGTCACCGATTGGACCGTTTTTCGATCGGACGATCCGGCGTCGGTGGAAATACTGCATGGGCCTACGCGAGCTCAGTGTCTTCGCCCCGGCAAACACCTGATCATGGCTCGTTTTTGGAATCGCGTTGTGCCGGTTTCGCTATTGCTTGCCTACGATTCCAACCAAAATAATCCCCAGCGAGTGTCACCATCGGCTAGCTTTGTCGATGTCGAGATCGACTCGCACCTTTCCAAATTGAATCTGACAGCCAACGACCTTGTGGACGATGCGACTTTCCTCCGCCGACTGCGACTTGATCTGACTGGCCGCTTGCCGTCGCCGGAAGAGCTGCAAGTGTTCCTAGCCGAAACGGGTTCAGGCAAACGCGCACAGAAGATCGACGTTTTGCTTGCGAGCGAGGAGTTCTCGTCGTTCTGGGCTCTAAGACTAGCTCGATGGTTCAAGCTGCGGGGTTCACCGGAAGAGCCGCAAGCAACTCAAGCCTATAGCGATTGGATCGTACGTTCGATGGAAAGTCGTCGCCCTTACAACGAGATGGTTCGCGAGCTATTGACCTCGACGGGCGATAGCCATGTCTTTGGAGCCGCGAACTTCACGCGTACGGCCAGCGATGCGCGCCAACACGCCGAACTTGTTAGCAGCGTACTCATGGGGACTCGCATCCAATGCGCGAACTGCCACAACCATCCTTTTGCGGCTTGGACCCAGGACGACTACCATGGGCTGGCCGCTATCTTCGCGAGATTCGATCGTACTCGGACAGTTTCTTTGAAGAAGCAAGGATCGGTCACGAATGTGCGAACCGGCGAATCGGCTGTACCGCGAATCCCAGGTGTCCGCAATTTGGAGGATGCTGAATCCGCCTTGGATACCTTTACGAAATGGATTTTGGACAAGGACAATTCGCACTTTTCAAAGGCCATTGTGAATCGGCTTTGGGATGCGATGATGGGGCGTGGCTTGGTCGCGGGAATCGATGATTTTCGAGAGACAAATCCTCCGTCCCATCCACAACTGCTCGATAGGCTTGCCACCGACTTCGTAGAACAGGGTTATGACTTGCGGCATACTTTGCGGATCATTGCGACCAGTGACGCTTATGCTCGCAGCTCGAATAACCAATCGCAAAAAAATGAGCTAGAGCAATGGTATGGCGCATCCACTTCTAAGTCGTTGTTGCCAGAAGTGCTCCTGGATGCGATCGAGGATGTTCTGGACTCATCCGTTACCAATCATGACCAGACTCGCCAACGGGCCATCTCTTGGCTCGATCCAACGCATGCGTCTCCCGACCTAGACGCATTAGGACGTTGTTCAAAAAGCGAAGCCTGCCAATCGCAAGGTCAACAGCAGGGGCTTGCTGCTAAGTTGCATGCAATCAATGGAGACTTACTCAATAGGCGGATCGCCGACAAAGGAGGGCGATTGCAGAGTTACTTTCGCGTAAGCATGAGTCCGCCTCAGATCATGGAAGATTTTTACTTGAGAGCCATGTCAAAGCATCCCATGGACGAGCAACGAAGCACTTGGCTGAGTGAATTGAATGCGTTGCCAAGAGATGAGCAAGTACCTTGGTTGGAGGACTTTGTCTGGGCGCTCCTAAGTTCGCAAGAATTTTCTACGAATCGATAACGAGAAGCATCATGGACTATTTATCAGGATTGCCAAAGCAAACATTGCGGCGGGACTTTCTACGTATCGGTAGTTTAGTGTCGATGGGTTTAGGTTCGCAGTTGTTTACCGCTAGGTCGTCAATGGCGAAAACGTCGTCAGCGAGTGGAAGGGCTCGGTCTTGTATTCTGCTCTGGATGGATGGCGGACCGAGTCATCTGGAGACCTTTGATCCGAAACGCGATGTTCCTGAAGAAGTCCGCGGACCGTTCAAACCGATAGCCACGGTCGTGCCTGGTATTGCGCTCTCGGAGTTGCTTCCATTGACGGCGCGAATAACAGACAAATTGGCGATTCTACGATCCATGACGTCACCCCTTGGTGAGCACGGAATCGCCAACCAATATATGTTATCCGGTTATCAGCCTGGATCGCCCGTGGCGTATCCGAGTATCGGTTCGGTGGTTGCTCATCGCCGTCAGTCAATGTCGCCACTACCGAGTTACATCACGGTCCCCGACGCCCGTTCTAGCATGGGGCCAGGCTTTCTAGGGGCGAATTACGGGCCATTTTCCATTGCGGGCGATCCAGCCAAGTCAGACTTTCAAGTCAAAGACCTCGATTACTATCCTGGACTGGATGGGGACCGTTTGAACCGCCGTCGCCAATTTCTACAGAACATCGAGGCCACCGATCGGGCACTTTCGACCGATAAAGTCACGTTGGACCCAACGTTTGAGCAAGCCTTTCGCCTCATTTCAACACCCGAGGCGAAACGAGCATTTCATCTTGGCGAAGAGAGTGACGCGACACGGGGACGCTATGGGCCTCGCACGTTTGGTCAGAGTTGTCTCCTCGCAAGGCGTTTGATCGAACGAGGCGTCGGCCTGGTGTCGGTGTTGCAAACCGGCTGGGATACGCATCAAAATCTCATTCTTTCCTTGCGGGACGGGTTCAGCGGTGCCAAGGTCGGAGTCGGATTGGTGCCGACTTTTGATCAAGCGTTTTCGGCTTTGATCGACGACTTGCATCAGCGACGATTGCTTGACGAAACTTTGGTAGTAGCCATGGGGGAATTTGGCCGAACACCCAAGCTCAATACGAGCGGGGGGCGAGACCATTGGCCGCGTGTGTTCAGTGTAGTTTTGGCGGGCGGAGGCGTGCGAGGGGGCCAAGTCATCGGAGCCAGCGATCGGATCGGCGAGAGTCCTTCGGAGCGTCCTATCACACCAGCCGATTTAGCTAACACCATTTACAGCCTCTTGGGAATCGATCCTGACGGTGAGCTTGTTACGCCGGATGGCCGCCCGATCCGCATCAATCAGGGCGGCCAATTCATTTCCGAGATAGTGTAGGATTCGGTGACGTATGGCGAATCGAAAAGAGGGCCTTCGATGGTGCTGGTTATGGATGACCCTGTTGCTTGCGGGTTTACTTGAAGATACGCGAGTTTGCATGGCGGAGCCACCTATAACCGCTTTGGCATTCACGTTGGATCGCCAGCAGGTGATTGCCGGTTCCCAGCGAGGAGTAATGATTCATGACTGGCCCAGTCTTAGTCTCATGCAATCGAAGGACTGCGGACTCGACAGTATTCATGACATCTCGGTGTCGCCCGATGGAGGGTATTTGCTGGTGGCCGGTGGGAGTCCTGGCGAATTAGGAGTGGTACAACTGCGCAGTTGGCCCGCATTGGATCTCGTCCGCTCGTGGCGTGAACATCAAGACGTTGTCTACAAAACGGCTTGGCGTAGCGACGGGAAAGAGTGGGTTTCGGCTAGCTGGGACGGTTATTGCCGAGTTTGTCTACCCGATGCCGAAGCGTCGCATGTCAAGATGACCAGCCATTCGGGGCCGGTGTTTGCAGCGACTTATTTGTCGGATGGGTCCATTGCCACGGCAGGCGGCGATCGGACGATCGTGGTTTGGAATTCTAGTTCGGGACAATCGACACGAGTTTTGCGGCAGCATACGGGATCGGTGCATGCGTTAGCATTACAGCCCGCAAGCGAAAGAGGTTTGGAGTGTCTGCTGGCATCCGTCAGCGAAGATCGTACGATACGCTTTTGGCAGCCCAACATAGGCCGTATGGTTCGGTTCCATCGCTTGATAAGCATTCCTCGTTCGATTATGTGGACCCAGGATGGACGCCGGTTGATTGCAGGTTGCGATGACGGGACCATCGTTCAACTCGATCCCGTCACGCTTGCGAGCAGCGTACTATCACAACAAGAGGCAAGCGTGCTGAACATTCTTACCGAACCAATAAGGGAAGAGTTGTGTATCAGCTTGGGTCCTGAATTGATGAAGTTGAAACTAGAGAAGTGATTGTCGCCTTTCGCTCCGCGAAAGTGCGTTGACAAGGCGCACTTTAGCGGAGCGAAAGGCGAC
>JANPNA010000259.1:0-4940 GCA_031427235.1 Pirellula sp. | reverse complement strand
TTGTACGCCAAAACGGCGTCCGTCGGAGGCAAGCTCCGATCGGACGAAAATACTTCACAGCGTTTCCTGAAAGGGTCACAGATTCTGCGATCCTTTCAGGATCGGAACGCTCTGCACGATTCTTTTCCGGTGGTGTCGCTCCGCTCAACCACCGGCCAATTGTTGCTTTCACACAAAGATTTGTGCACATTTGCTTATCACCAGGATTTAATCATTCTTGCCCACCAAGAATCGCAAACGACAACAAACTCCATTTGCGTACTTAAAATCGATTTCCCTTTTTGGTGTGGTTCGTGTATTTCGTGGTTCTAAATCACAGGCTCGCAGCCTGGGTTGCTTCCAGAGGGTCGACAGTATTGCGCCGCCTGCGCGACATAATCCATTCCGATATGCCGCTTCCACAACTCCATCAGCATTCTTGTCATCGGCCGGTCTCTCTGCGTTCCGATTCGAACGCCATCCAAGGCCCCTGCAAACCACACTCCGCCACTCGAGCCGGTTAGGATAATTTCACTTGCGTTTGCAAGCTCTTTCGGTTCGATGTCACGATACTGTATTCGCACATCGTTCTTAAGGAGAAGCCTCTCTAGAGCGAGCAACGTACAACCAACCAGGATGTCTTCCCTTGGCGGTGAGGCAATCCCCCCCTTGCTATCTACGATCAGTAGATTGGCGACCGATGTGTCTGAAATGGTTCCTCGCGTGGTCGTGAGAACAGCCAATGCATCGGACTGCTCGGCAACTGCTTTTGCGTCAGAAAGAAAGTACGGTAATCGACTGCGGCTCTTGATTTGATTGGACCAACAAGTGCCAGGAACCACATGTTGAGAACCCATCCATAGGTCGGATCCCAGGTTGTACCAATTGTTTAACTTGGCAAATGGGAGTTGGCTTAAGTGCATCATGCAGGAAGGACGCGTGCCCAGCGAATGGCCAGGACTAGGTTCACCCGGCGAAAGCAGAAGAACGATGCTAACATCGCCATGTCCCTGAACCAGGTCGTGGTTCAATTCAATCAAGCGTATGAACTGGGACTCCCAGTCGGCTGCGATGGACGACATATCGATGGATAGTTGGTTTGCGCCGTGGTTCAGACGGTTTTTGTGATCAGAAAGATCGAGCAGTTTTCCTGCATACGTTCGAAAGCGTTCGACAAGAATTGCCCCATGAAGCGTCCCTGCATCCGCAATCGACCACGAAAGATCTTTTAGCAGAACTGGTTTGAACCTGCGTGTCGAGTGCTCCCATCGCAGCGAGATGCTATCATGGAACGATGGATGCATTACAAGTGAAGTCCCCTGGTTCTTTCCAGAGCAGGTGCTGAATGAGGGTCCGGAAGTAAGGGCACTCACCGTAATAGCTCTTCTCAGAATGTGTTGTGCCGATCACCGAGCCACAATCGTATTGGCGAATTCGCATCTGTCCAGTCAACGGCTGTGTTGATCGAGGATCCGAAAGGGTCGCAAATCCAGCGAATCCGGAAAAACCTGCCGCAATCGGTCTTGAAAATCGGTCCAGGAAACGAAATCTTCGCAAAATTGGGTCTTTCGAATTATAGAGATTCATCAATGAATCGACATGAGTCAAAGCAAGATTGTGTCGTCCGTTCCTTTCTATCCAATTTCTGTCAATGGCTGGTGCCACCAACCCGAGCCGGATGTTTAACTCTGAGGACGTGTTCGGCAAGGGGGAATGGGCATATCCCGGTAGAATCCCACCAGCATCCAAATGGAGTCCGCCTGTCACAGCCCGCGCTCCATACGAGAATCCAAGAACGCTAAGCTGCGGTTCGTTTCGAAGTCGTTGCAACAGCCAGGCAAAATAAAGAGATTGGCATTCGGCGGATTCGGCGTTCGAAAACACGTCTCGCAAGGGTTTTCGTTCCTTTTGACTTGGCCAAGAGAGCATTACCAATCGATAGGGTCGATCCGTTTGCTCTTTCAGATATCGGTTTACAATGAGGAACCGCTCTAAAGCGTTATTCCTTTCCATGAAGTTCCCGTGAACGTAAATGATGGTGAGTATTCCCGTCCCGCCGCTCGGTAGAGCTTCCTCGACGTTACTTGGAGTCCAACAATTGTCCGACAATTTGTTCACCTCAACATTAGGTTGGTCGAAATTAATACATCGAAACTGGTCGGGCAGATGCCGGGTTGAAATCTCGAAAATCTCGGACGATTGAGGCACGCCGTAAATGGACGATTGGCAAGCAGGGTCGTCTCCTACGGCGATTCGCGAAACAGAAAGAATGAAAAATACAGATACTAAGTAAATCGCAAGAACGAAAAACTCGTCTCGACGATTGGAGCTGTTTAGCAGACTGAATCGGGAGGCAATTGGACCTCGCAGTTCGAAGCCAAGGGATGTGGTAAATCTATTAGAGAGCAGCATTTGCTACCATCTTTCCTGGAATGCCCATGAACAAGTCTAAACTCTTTAGTCCGCTTCCGATCCGTAGACTGCCTGTCGCGTTCTTGTTGAACCATGCGAGACGGGCCAAGCAGCTTGAAGGCCACTTGAGTAAATCCATTGCCGAACAACTGTAACACCTAAATAGGATACAGAGCGTTAGGAAAACTTTTTCGATCCGGAAAAGTTTACTATGTTTGCTTGCACAACCGGAATTGCGTCGTAGAGTTGTGCGGGAAAATGTGCACCTTCGCCGGTAGACACAACAGAGTTCAACGGGAGACTTGGGAAATGAAACGAACGACATTGATTTCGGCCAGCTTGTTGTTGGCTTTTGCAGGATGCACTTGCGGACAAGGATGGAGACCAAACATTCTGACTCGACTGAGCAATCGCATCCATGGCGTAAGCAATGTTGGCGAACCATGCGACGCCGGTTGCCGCGACGCTGCACACGCTGCTCCGGTTTCGAACGGTGGCTGTGAATCCTGCGGAACCGCTGGAAACATGAACTACGGCGGTTACGAACAAATTGGCGATGCCTATGAAGTCCAAACTGGATCGCCCTATACCGTCGGTCCAGCGACTTCCAACGTGCAGCCAAACTATCCAACTGGACTGCCAACGACAAGTCGCATGGAGCCAATTACGGCCAAACGAGCGAATTAGTTAGGCCGCGGTCGTCTATCGCAAATAGTGATTCGTTGGTACAAATCTTTGGCTTTTTGCGACACTTCTCGGCGAACGCCACCTCGGCGAACGCCACCTCAGCAAAGCGGTTGTAGCGGAATGCGTCAAGCATTTCGTTGGTTGCCGAAGTAGGCAACACCTCCCTCGAAACCTTTGACAGGTTCCGCTACGAAAAGAACGGATTAACGTGAATTTGGTGGCGCTCAGCGAGAAGTCTCCTTTTTGCTTCCGATTTTCAGTCCGTCAAGAATCATTTACTTTGGCCAGCGCAGCGAAAAAGACTCCAGTTTTTCCTCCAAATCAGACCGGTACAACAACGACGGGAATCCTACTGGTCGTTGCTGCCGCAATCCTTTGGAGCAGCAACGGTTTTTTCACGCAATCCACTTTGCTCAATGTTTGGCCCCGCGAATCGCGTGGCTCAGTGATTGCATTTTGGAGAGCCTTCTTTGCCTGTTTGCTCCTCCTGCCGATGGTCCGGAAACCCACCTTGCATTGGGCCATGATTCCAATGACGATGTGCTTCGTCGGAATGAACTGGACCTTTCTTACAGCGATTTCAAATGGATCGCCAGCCAACACCATTTGGCTTCAGAATCTCGCACCAGCGTGGGTCATGATCGGCGCAGTATTGCTTTTTCGAGAGCGAACCGTCATCCGAGACTGGGTAATGCTGACAACTTGCGTTGCTGGCGTCCTCTTCATTGTCACCATGGAGTTTTTGTATGAAGTAGGGACACCCGAGCACCGATGGTGGTCCCCTGTTTTGGCAATTGCATCCGGACTTTGTTACGCTGGCGTAATCATCAGCGTCAAGGCACTGCGTAGGCATGAATCCGCGTGGCTCATCTCCTTGAACCACATTGCCACGGCTTTGTTCATGCTGCCGCTGGTTTGGTGGAGCGGAGTTTCCTTGCCGAGCGGCTCGTTGTGGTTATTGCTCGCTGGCTTCGGAATGCTGCAAATGGGTTTGCCTTACCTGCTCTTTGCTCGCGGCCTGAGAACAACCCCAAGCCATCTCGCGTCTCTCTTAACGCTCCTGGAACCAGTCCTCTTGCCGGTCTGGGTTCACTTTACTCGCAGTGGCGATCCAACGTATCAACCACCCCATTGGTGGACCTGGGTCGGCGCAGCCTGCATCCTATTCGGGCTTTCGATTCGTTATGCGTGGCCTAGGAATAACGCCAAAGCGGCAGGCGAAGTTTAAAATGCGAGTGATGCATGTAATAACCCGGATGATCGTTGGCGGTGCCCAGGAAAATACTCTGTTTAACTGCTTAGACTTGGTCCGTGACTTTGGCGACGAAGTGAAATTGATAACAGGTCCGTCCAAGGGAGCTGAAGGAAAACTGCTTTCTCAAACCGATACCCAAGGTCTGTTGATTGAGAGCCATTCTTCGTTGATACGATCGATCTCTCCAACACACGATTACCGGGCGTTGAACGAGTTGAACGTTGCGATTCGCGATTGGCGTCCAGATGTCGTTCACACCCACAGCGCCAAGGCTGGGCTTCTAGGTCGAGCCGCAGCGTGGAAATGCAAGGTGCCTTGCATCATTCATACGGTGCATGGAGCCCCCTTTCATCCATACCAACGTTGGTTGAGTCGATGGTTCTTCATCCAGTGTGAACGCTGGGCGGCAAAACGATGCCACCATATGATCAGTGTTGCGGATGCCATGACGGAATTAATGGTTCAGGCAAAAGTGGCTAAGCGGGAGAAGTTCTCGACGATTTATAGCGGAATGGATGTCGAACCCTTTCTCCAATCCGCCAATCACCGAGAGCAAACTCGCCATGAGCTTGGATTCGCTTCGACAGACGTCGTGTTCGGAAAGATC
>JANPNA010000258.1:0-7328 GCA_031427235.1 Pirellula sp. | reverse complement strand
TCGAATTGGGGTTCCAAAGGCCGGCTTTTATAAGGAAGTGTTCAATAGTGATTCTATTCATTACGCAGGTACCAACGTGGGCAACTTTCCGGGCGTGATGGCAGATTCAGCGATCCCGCATCATGGCCGGCCAGCTTCGATCGAATTGAACTTGCCTCCTTTGGCAACGTTGGTTTTCAAACCAGAGTGAAGCCCATTCAAGCGGGCGTACCCGTTCCAGTCGCTTTGGATTCAACATGGAGTCACAGGAAACCGTCAGCAAAACGGGAGATTTCGCATGGTCGACAAACAATACGGTTTTCGCGATGATCGTTCGCCACCCTTTGATTTGTCGGCAGAAATGGGGGTTCTCGGCAGTTTGCTTTTGAACCCATTGGTCGCCAACGACATCGCGTTTGAAGTGCGTGCCGAAGACTTTTACGACGACGCACATCGCAGGCTTTACGCGGCGATGATGGGCATGTTCGAAAGCGGCCGAAACATGAACGTAACACTCCTCGTAAGCTCATTAAAGTCATCAGGTGACTACGAAATGATCGGCGGAGCAGGTTATCTCGCGAAACTGGCAAACAGCGTTCCCAATGCCACCCAAGCCAAATACTACGCACAAATTGTGCGTAGCAAAGCAGATATCCGACGGCTAGGGCAGTAGTCCAGCTCTAATTTCAGGATCAAAGTGGCGTAAGCTTCCAGCTTGCGATTTCCTAAGGTCGATTCGATGGCAGGCAGGATGCCTACCCCACTTCCAGCTTGCGATTTTTCAGGGTCGATTCGATGGCAGGCAAGATGCCTACCCCACTACTTAATCTGGGCAAAGCAATACGGAGGTAGTCTAGCGTCTGGAGTACCATGTCAATCCGATAGCAAGTTTTGTGGTTTTGTTTTGGCTAGCACTAAATCTAGTTGAGACTCGCTTCTGGACTTCAAACCGCTAAAATGCGGGGCGTTGCTCAAGCAGGAGCGACATGGAGTCCTCATCTAAGCCGGTGTTTTCGCATGGTTACCGAACAAAAGCGTTTTCGAAAAGACGATCCGTCCAAAAGCAAAAAGCCAACGACGACCAATATCCTCGATAGGTCACCTCCGTTCGATTTGTCGGCGGAGATGGGCGTTCTCGGCAGCTTGATCTTGAATCCAGACGTCGCCAACGATCTGGCTTTGGAAATTCGTGCCGATGACTTCTACGACGACGCACATCGCAAGCTTTACGCGGCCATGATGAACATGTTCGACAGCGGTCGAAAAATGGACGTAACCCTCCTCGTCAGCGAACTGAAAACGGCAGGAGATTACGAACTCATCGGCGGTGCGGGCTACCTTGCCAAACTTGCTAACAGCGTGCCCAACGCGGCCCACGCCAAATACTACGCACAAATCGTTCGAAGCAAAGCCACTATCCGTCGCCTTATCGACGCTTCGACGGCAATTCTGTCCGATGCCTACGATGAGAGCTTCGACGCCAAGGAACTTGTCTCCCAAGCCGAGCAGAAAATCTTCAGCATCCAAGACGATCGGAGCGCTAATACGGCCGCTTCGGTTTCCGAAGTGCTCAAAGCCGCGATGACCCGTATTGACCAACGCATGCAAGGGGAACAATTGCAAAGCGGGGTCTTAACGCACTTCACCGATTTCGATCAGATGACTGGCGGTCTTCATAATGGCGAACTGATCATTCTTGCTGCCCGTCCTAGTATGGGAAAAACAGCCTTTGCCATGAATATCGCAGAACAGGTTGCGATGAAGGAAAACGCCCCAACTTTGTTCGTAAGCCTTGAAATGAACGCGATCGAATTGGTCGACCGATTGTTGTGTTCGGTTGCCAAAGTCAACGGTCAGCGACTTAAGGTAGGTACTATCTCCCAGGAAGATCAAAAAAGGCTTTTAGCCAACGCTGCCAAGATTAGTCAGGCACCACTTTATATCGACGATGCCCCTAGCCGCACGGTGAGCGAGGTGGCTGCAGTCGCACGTCGGATCTCGCAACAGGAAATGCGCAAACCCAATGGCCGCAAACTCGGGTTGATTGTCATAGACTACTTGCAATTGTTGGATCCAGACAATCCCAAGGATCCTCGCCAGGAACAGGTCGCCAAAATGGCTCGTCGATTGAAGATGCTGGCTCGTGAACAAGATGTGCCCATCCTATGCCTTTCCCAGCTCAATCGGCAATCGGAAGAAGGCAAAGATCACCGTCCCAAACTGAGCCATTTGCGAGAATCGGGGGCGATCGAACAGGATGCTGATGTGGTCATGTTCGTTCACCGTGAAGGCTACTATCACCGAGGCGCAGACGCCGAACAATACGCCGGCCAAGCGGAAATCATTATCGCGAAGCAACGAAACGGCCCTGTCGGCGACATCGAATTGGTCTGGGAAAGCGATTTCACCCGTTTCTTGAACAAGATCGGAAATCGTCACGAAGAATTCAACACCTACAGTGATTTTTCAACGCCAGGCGGATATTAGATTGTCGCCTTTGGCTCGGCGAAAGTGCGCCTCGTTAACGCACTTTTGCGGAGCCAAAGGCGACAATGTTTTGGCACCTTGCGAATAAAATCACAGCTTCGTCGGCGACCGCCGTTCTGCAAAGCCCGTGCTATTTGGCCAGCATTCGATTAAGCTTTCGGGGAGAACTGACCTTTTCCGCCTGCCAGTAATTGCTTTTTGATGAAACTGAAAACCTTACCCGAAGACTTTCGGGTCGAAGAAATCACCGATGTTCGCCCGACCAAAGGACCGTTCGGGCTTTATCGTCTGGACAAGTGTGGATTGGGTACCCCCGAAGCCATGCAATATATTTTGCACAAATGGCAGCTTTCTCGCAAAGATCTTAGCTACGGTGGACTGAAGGATCGGCATGCGGACACGACTCAGTATTTGACCATCTTCCGAGGACCGCACTCAGGACTTACCGACAAATCCTTTCAGTTGGAATACCTCGGTCAGATTACACATCCCTACCATGCCAAAGACATTGCTGCCAATCGATTCGAAATCCGATTGCGGCGAATCACCGCCGATCAAGTTCCAACGCTCACCGATCGCTGCAAGTTCATCCAGCAAATGGGGGTCGTCAACTACTTCGACGACCAGCGATTTGGTTCGATCGGGTTCTGCGGTGAATTGATCGCCGTGCCATGGTGTTTGACCAATTATGAACGAGCCCTGTTTCTGTCCATGGCCGAACCCAACCTTCATGACCGGCCTCGAGAGAAAGAGCAAAAGCAGATCCTTCGAGACTATTGGGGCGATTGGATCAAGTGCAAAGCGCTCCTGGATCGTTCGCATCGCCGAAGCATCGTAACTTACCTGTGTGATCATCCAACCGACTTCAAGCGAGCGGTTGCGTTGATCCGACAGGATCTCCGCGGAATCTATGTCTCGGCCTTTCAAAGTTGGGTTTGGAACAAATGGCTCAGCAAGTTGATCGAGGAGAATGCTGGGACGGCTACCCTTGATCGTCTGGATTCCGTGTGTGGGCCGCTTGCAATCCCGATCTCGAAATTTGAGTGCTCGATCGGCAACACGAGTATCTACGATTTGGATTTGCCGTTGCCGTCGGCCAGGCAGCATGACTGGCCCTCCGGTACGCTCGCAAGCTTAGAGGAGATTCTCGTTCCGCTTCAATTGGATGTTAGGCAAATGCGGTTGAAGTATCCACGAGACACGTTTTTTTCCAAGGGGTTGCGGGCCGCTTGGTTAACAGCCCAAGACTTGACGTTTGAATGGGAACCGGACTCGCTCAATCCGAATTTTCAGTCGTTGAAGCTTTGCTTCGTTTTGCAACGTGGCGCTTATGCCACGATGGTGGTACGGTATCTTTTCAACGAAGCCATTGCGACGGAGCCAGACGAAGAACTATCGGAAGATGAATTACCATCGTTTAACCCCGAGCCATAGGCGACGGTTGCCGCTCGGCGACCGTCACCCTCGGCCCGGGTTGAACAAGCAGATCTTTCTATCCACGATCCCATTGCAAGATCGCAAAGAGCACGATGGCGAGGTAGTGGCATAGGCTTGCGGCAATAACCATCACATGCCAAATGGCGTGATAGAAGAAAGATCGATGGTCATTCTGCAGGAACACGACTCCAAGCGTGTAGAGAACTCCACCCAGTGCCATCATCCCGAAGCACTCCATCGAGACGTAGCCTAAGAGTACCATGCTGGGGACCCAGCCCAACAAAATGTACGATACCGAAGTCATATTGTTGATGCGGTGCTTCGAGAACACTTTGGAGTAAAACCCTGTTGCAGCGGCGCCCCAAACGAACGCCAAAAGGAGGTCGCGAGGCCAGCCAGCTAAGTAGGACCAGATAAATGGAGTAAACGTACCGGCAATTAACGTGTAAACGAAGCCTTGGTCAAGCGTCCGACAACGATGTCGCAAGTTGGGATCCCGTATCGCATGCGATAGCGTCGAGAATAGATACATGGCCGCCAAGCTGATGCTATAGATCATGCTCGAAACCACAAGATCCCTATTGGTTTCGAGTGCTAGGCGAGTCAAGACAAAGCCAGCCGGCAAACTGATCAGGAATCCTAGGCCATGAGTCCACGCATTCAGTGATTCTTGTGAAGCATTGTCGTCAGCCCAATGAATAGCCATAAATCCCATTTCTGAAGCTGCCAAAGCCAGGAGTGTCACTAAGGCAATCGAGTCTTTGGCCTGAGTACGAGTTCATGGAAACCACCACCAAAAACGGCGCCAGTGATGGGGGCGATTATATACACCGTCAGCCAACTTGGGTCGGCCAATCCAGGGATTGCAACTTGGCCCCATCCAGCCAAATAGGCAAACAATCTTGGTCCAAAGTCGCGTGCGGGATTGAAACCAGCTTGCGTAAGCGGAGCCAAAACGGAGATCAAGGCAGAGACAGTCAATCCAATAAACACTGGGGCAAGATTGCTTTGCGGCCTGGCGTTGTTGCGAGTATCCGTTAGGGAGAATACGACTATCGCCAAGACCGCAGTTCCTAGGAATTCAGCCAGCCAGGCTTGCTGGTGCGAGAATTTCATTCGAAGACTTTCGTGCTGGGCCAAATCATACGGGGAATCTCCAGCCGCAAGTCCTCCAGGATTCGGAAAATACTCGCCATAGCACATGGCGGTCACGACACTTCCTGGCTCGCCGCGTTTCACTTGTTTATCGAGTTCTTTGGCTGCGATAAAGCCAGAGAACAGGTAAAACAAGATTGCCGCGGCAGTGAAAGCTCCAACCGTCTGTGCGAACACGTAGGGCAGGACAAGTCGCCAGGAATGTCGCCCCCATACGGCAAACGCGATGGTCATGGCTGGATTGATGTGCGCGCCACTTATCGAATCGACCGCGAAAATAGCAAGCATGATTGCGATTCCCCAGACGACAGCTACCTGCCAAACTCCGTTTTGAGCATTGAGCAACACCGCCGCGTGAACCGCGCCGCAACCGATCAACACAAGTAGCAAGGTGCCAAACCATTCGGCGACCATGAGTCTCCCCAACGAAACCGATGGATTGGACATGAATATAGTTGCAGCTCTGGCCTTGGCCGAAAAAAGGAGGTTAACTGGAACGGGTGCGATCGTACTGGTAGTTGCACGCTCTGACAATCGCTGTGCAAAAAGTATGGCGATAGCTTAAACTAGTCCTTTGTGACAGCTTGATTTTAGGGTAGTGGATCTTGTTAAAGATCCGGCAGGATGCGGATCCTTGACAAGATCCGCTACGGCCAACCCTAATTCTTAGTTGTAACAAGGCACTATCTAGTGGTTTACAGTCGATCCCTCCCCACCTTGACCTAGAACGATTTTACTCATGATGCGAATTCCCTGGCTTCTTCCAAGTATGGCAATTGTCCTTTCCACCTATCACGCATGTCTGGGGCAAGAAAAAAAGGAACCCGTCCGTACGGCAACGCAATCGCCACTCGATCTTCCTGCTTCAGTCGATGGACAACCTGGAGTGGGACCACTCAGGCAAGCCGACTGGTTTCGAAATTTATGGAATTCAAAGCGTCAGGAATGGGCCAAATCGACCGAACGCGATCAAGGAGCGTTGGTGCTTTTGGGTGATTCGATCACACAGGGGTGGCCCAAGCTCGACGGCTATTTCCCTGGTGTCCAGATTGCAAATCGTGGAATCAGTGGTGACACCACGCGAGGAATGTTGATTCGACTCAAGCAAGATGTGCTGGCACTCAATCCGAAAGGCGTCGTCTTGCTGATGGGGACCAACGATCTTGAGGAAATGGCAGAGCCAGAAACCATCGCAAATAACGCAACCGTTATCTTGAAGGAATTGAAATCGCATAACAGCAAGATGCCTATCGTGCTTTGCTTGATCTTTCCAAGTTCCGAGTCCAAGTCACGACCAACGTCAAAAATCCAAGCGACCAACAAGTTGTTAACGCAGGCAGTCAAAGGGGATTCGCAAATCACGGTGTTGGACACGTTCAAACTGTACGCCAACGAGGCAGGTGACGCCAAAGTTGAAGAGTTCCCCGATTTGCTCCACTTGAACAAAGCCGGATACGATAAATGGGCGGCCGCCTTGCGTCCCTTGTTCGCCACTCTCGGTTTTATGGAAACCGACGATGACAAGTTCGAGGTGGAACCAGGCTTCATAAGCCTCTTTAACGGCAAAGACCTCACCGGTTGGGAATTTCGTGCCAAGGCACCTGATGGTGAACCAATTCGTTTCGACGGAAAGAAAACGACTCCTGACGGTCGGTACGTTGCCATTCACGGTCGTCTGGTCGTCACTACACCTTCCGAGGGGAGCAGGATTCAACAGCTTTGGACAACGAAAGAATTCCCATCGAACTTCATATTGAAACTCGAGTTCCGAGCGACTCCAAACGCAGACAGCGGAGTCTTTATTCGCAAACCGCAGCTTCAATGCCGAGACTATCCACTCGCTGGTCCGTACAAGGGACTTCAAAATTACCGTGCTCAAGATTGGAATGAAATGATCGTCAAGGTGGAGGGGGGCGTTGCACACTGCACTTGCAATGGCGAAGTTTTGGAAGCGGCTTTAAGCGTCCCCCCCACTGGGCCAATTGGTCTCGAAGGTGATCGCGGCCAAATGGAGTATCGACGCATCCGCTTACAAGAACAAAAGCCCTAGGTGTGGCACGGCACTCCGTGCCGTGATTCCTGACCAGGCTGTGAATTTATTCGCAAGGTGCAAAACTTTGTCGCTTTTTGGGCGTCGATCTTAAGCTGGGCCGCGAAACACTTTCGCTAGCGTTCCCTAGTAGCGGAATGCGTCCAGCATTTCGTTGGCGTCCAGCATTCACGAAAGCTTTGACAGCTTCCGCTACGATTTAAATCGGCCCGCCTTAAGA
>JANPNA010000257.1:0-9171 GCA_031427235.1 Pirellula sp. | reverse complement strand
CAGAAATATTCAACGGAGTTTTTAACGCGTGACGACTCAATACATTGCAGCCATTGCCGGTCAGATTACCCCCGAAATGGAATTCGTTGCCAAGCGGGAGAATCTTACGCCTGAATTGATTCGGGACGAAGTTGCGGCTGGACGAATGGTAATCCCTGCCAACAAGGTCCACTTGAAAGGCAACCTTGAGCCGATGTGCATCGGTATTGCTGCGACTTGCAAAATCAACGCCAACATCGGTAATTCCGCCGTCACCAGCAACATCGAGGAAGAGCTGGAAAAACTGCATGTGTCTGTCCATTATGGGGCCGATACCGTAATGGATTTGTCGACAGGCAAGGACATCGACAACATTCGCAGCAAGATCATCGCGGCTTCACCAGTTCCCATTGGGACCGTACCGATTTACCAAATGTTGGAAGAGTTGGGTGGCAACATCGAAGACATGCGGGCACAGCATTTCTTGGACATGGTCGAACACCAAGCCAAACAAGGGGTCGACTACATGACCATCCACTGTGGCGTTCTTCTCGAGCATTTGCACTTAACGACCTCGCGGGTTACCGGCATCGTCAGTCGAGGTGGTTCACTCATCGCCAAGTGGATGATGGTTCATCGCAAGCAAAACCCGCTTTACGAAGCTTTCGATGACCTGTGCGACATCATGAAGCAATACGATGTGACCTGGAGTTTAGGCGATGGTTTGCGGCCCGGCTCGATCGCGGACGCAAGCGATGCCGCTCAATTCGCAGAGCTCGATGTTTTGGGCAAACTCTGCAAAAAGGGTTGGAGCAAGGGTACGCAAGTCATGGTCGAAGGTCCCGGACACATTCCGATGGACCAAATCGAAATGAACATCAAGAAGCAAATTGAAGTTTGCCATGGTGCTCCTTTTTATGTGCTAGGACCGTTGGTTACTGACGTTGCCCCTGGCTACGATCATATCACTAGCGCCATCGGCGCTGCCTTAGCCGGTTGGGCGGGTGCCGCCATGCTTTGCTATGTTACCCCCAAGGAGCATCTGGGGTTGCCTAACCGCGAAGACGTCAAACAGGGAGTCATCGCTTACAAAATTGCGGCCCATGCAGCGGACGTAGCTCGGAAACGACCAGGAGCCCAAGATCGTGACAATGCGCTTTCCAAAGCTCGGTTTGCGTTCGATTGGAACGAGCAGTTCCGACTTTCGTTGGATCCAGAAACCGCCAAGGCTTACCACGATGAGACTTTGCCGCAGGACACCTTCAAGAGCGCTCATTTTTGCAGCATGTGCGGTCCCAAGTATTGTTCCATGCGAATCACGGAAGACATCCGCAAGATGGCTGCGGAAAGCAACGAGCCTATTTTGGTTGATATTAAGAGTTAACGCAGGCGACGTCGCTCCGCGACTCGCGGTCAGGCGTGTCGACGACCCAACGCCCCGTCCCAACTTTTCACTGCTGAGAATCTTGTTGCGCTGCTACAGTTTGTGTCGAGTGAAGTGAAAAACGAAGATGTCGAATGGCTTCGAGCGTAAAGGACATCAGTCGGCGGAGCGAATGATCTACGGCGGAGCGACTGATCTACGGCGTTATTTTTCTTTCGTCGTTATCGCACGAACCCTAATCCGAATGGTATTCGGTCGTTCCATAACGGAAGCATCATTTTTTGAGAGTGTCGCTTCCTTTTCTGCTAATTGCTCGACGGAACGCCTACCTTGCAAAGGATCGATTGGCTGGAATGTCCATCGAGACAACTCCTGAGAACCTGCAACACGATAATCGCGGTCGGGTCGATTAAGAGAAAGCTCGGACACCGATGCCGATGCTCCAGTCTTGGCTACCGACGAGATTGCAACACCAGTGAACTCCAAGTATTCCACGTCTGGCAACTCCAGCGGAACCGAAATTCCCAGTTGCCTAAGCCGTTTCGCACCAGACGCCCAGTCGTCGCTCGGTATTTCGAACTCAACCAGCAAGGGACGTTCAGCCACTTTCTTTTGCTTTTCCGCAGGTTTCTTGTCGAATTCGGCGGACTCCGATTCCTTGGTGGTGGCACTCTTTCTGAGAAGTGCTGTTGAATCTTCAATAACGCGGCCCAGTTGGTTGACGTTGCGATAACGAAAAAAGAGACTCGCGATCGGTTCGTTGCGTTCGGAACTGTCGGATTTCTTCAGCTTAGCGGAATTTTCTACCCAATCTGAAGATCTACCTGCGAGCGATTCAACTTCGTGAACATCCAGTTTCCTCCATTCTTGACTCTGATCTTTTAATAGGTCATCCAAAAAATAATGCTGTGTCTGCTTCGAGAATGGTTTCTGTACTTCAGGGTCGGTTAGATTCAATGCGAGACTGTGGGAGTCCAAAGGTAGATTGGAATTCATCGCACCAGGCGCTGGTTCCGTTGTTTTGTTTTCCGAAAACTGGGATTTCGATTTTTGATCTCCTATTCCATTTAGCTCCTGAAACTTTGGGCTCGGTTGCATTGGTGCGTTGCCGAATCTCTCACCATCGGTTGCCTGCGAAACACTCAAAGCAACATCGGATTCACTTTTGTCCCGATTTGCAGATTCGTTTAATGATCGAACGCCACCTGACCCAGATGCTGGAACGGCTTTGTCTGAGATGCCAAAATCCTCCGTTTCGTGAGTTGGTCGAATCTCCCTGCGAGATTTTAAGTCTAGGTCCGTACTGGTGCGGGTGCCGTCCGATAGACTGATGGCAGGCTTATTCGGCTGCCATAGGAGGATCCGACCACAAACTGCAATTGCAATCAAAGCAGCAATACTTGCGAGTCTTTGGAAAGGTAATTTCCAACGCGAACGGGGATCGTGCAAAACGACTTGCGACATCTCGCTGGCAGGAGATGATTCCTCGTGGCTGACTGAATTCGCTTGATTCCAAGGCCCTTGCTGATAACTGCGAGTGGATTGAGTCATGTGAATTTGCGTCACGAGGTTTCGGACGGATCGCAATTCCTCCAAAAGCTTGCGAGATGCGGCGGACGTGCGCAGTTGTTCTTCGACTTTTTTTCGCTCCGCTTCGGTCACTTCATCGTCCAAATAGGCGGTCAGCAGAACATCGTCAAACTCAGGTGTCATGGCTGGTCCCTCCCGTAGGTAACCATCTGGTTTTTCACGGCGGCTTCTTTTGGCTGAGAGGAATCATCCACGGCTTGGCCGATACCCATGGCGTTCATGATCTCGCGCAGTTCGATCCGAGCCCGATGCAACCGACTGCGAACGGTACCCAGCGGAATAGCCAACATGGACGCGATTTCAATGTAGTCCAAGCCCTGCAAGTCTCTGAGGACAATGATGTTGCGGCGTTCAGAATCGAGTCGCCCCAATGCCAATTGCACTTGAGTAACGGTTTCTTTGGCCATGACAATCGAAGCTGGCGAATCCGCTTGCTGATCTCTCTGCTCCGCATTCTCAATGCCTTCGCCACTGACAAAACGGCTTTTGGTGCGCTTCTTTCGGCGCTGCAGATCGATGGCTGCATTGAATGCAATCCGGTGCAGCCAAGTGTAAAACGACGACCGTCGTTCGAATTGATCGAGTTTTCGAAATGCGGTCAAGAATGTCTCTTGGGTTACATCCTCGGCGTCATGGCGATTTCCGAGCATTCCAAGCAAAGTCGCGAAAATCCTTTGTTGGTAGTTTCCAACCAGGATTTCGAATTTTGCCGGTTGTCCCGAAACGATACAGTCGATCAACGCAGTCTCCTCCGCTTGATTAGGTACTGTATTCATGGACGAATCCATAGCCGAACGAGTTCCCGATTCGTAAAAATGCTACTTGTACAAAGGAGTCAGCTTATCGGTGAGGTAATCCAAAAACGGTTGCGATGAAATAGGTTTCCCAATGGCGGAAGAGACCAATTCGGTCGGTTTAAGGCAGCGTCCGTGTTGATGGACTTTGGTTCGAAGCCATTGCAAAAGGGGGCGAAAATCCCCCTCGGCGATCATGGACGGCAGTTCCCCAAGTTCGTCGCGAGCTGCGTTCATGAGCTGTGCCGCGAAGATGTTTCCAAGGGTATACGTTGGGAAATAACCAATCAATCCTGCAGCCCAGTGTACATCCTGCATGACCCCTTCGCTATCGTTCCCGGGCCGAATTCCCAAGTAGGATTCATATCGATCCGACCAAGCCGACGGCAGATCCACACTTTGCAAATCCCCGTCGATCAGTTCTCGTTCCAGCTCAAATCGGAGCAAAATATGCAAATTGTAAGTTGCCTCGTCCGCTTCGATTCGAATCAAACTCGCCTCAACCCGATTCAGATCCGCAAAAACCGAGTCTACGGAAACTTCCTTCAACTGCGGAAACCATTTCTTGGCATGAGGCAAACACCATTGCCAAAACTCCTTGGAGCGTCCAACCATGTTTTCCCAGAGTCGGCTCTGCGACTCATGCACACCGAGTGATGCCGCGCTTCCGGCTGGCAGCCCAAACCATTCGGTTGGCAACCCCTGCTCGTACATGCCATGCCCGGCTTCGTGAAGCGTGCCATACAGGCCACTGCTGAACGAGTCCGCATGGTACCGCGTCAAAATGCGATGGTCGTTTGGACCTAATGTGGTGCAAAACGGATGATCGGTTTCGTCGAGCCGTCCTCGCTCGAATTGGAATCCAATCTGCTTGGCTACCCACAGCGAGAACTCCTTTTGTTTTGCAATATCAAACAGGCCAACAACGGACTTGCCACTCGGCCCTGATTTGGATTGCGTGAGTGTCTGTACCAACGGAACGAGACGTGTTCGAAGATCCGCAAACACAACCGCAACTTCCTCGGTCTTTGCATCTTCTTCGTATTGATCCAGCAAACTATCGTACCGACAGGAAGCATTCGTTGACAGAATGGAGGCCTCCTCGCGACGCAGTTGAACGATTGCGTCTAGGTGAGGCAAGAACGAAGCAAAGTCGTTTTTCGGCTTGGCTTCCGCCCAAACTTGCTGGCCGACGGTGACCGCATGCGCAATGCGTTTTACCAAAGATTCGGGCAGTTGAATGTTTTTGTCAAAATCTCGCTTCATGCCTCGAATGGATGCACCGACAGGGCTGTTGGGCTGCGATGCCAATTCGGATTGAGCAAGCTCGCGTAGCCAATCGCCAAATTGTGGGCTCGTTTTGCGCTGATGAACTAGACCGCTCAAGAAGGTCACTTGTTCAGCACGATGTTCACCGGCCTGCGATGGCAGTCCCGTCCGTTCGTCCCACTCTAGGAGCGCGAGCGTGCTTTCGAGAAGTGTTGTTTCTCGGACGTAGTTGTACGTCTGCTGGAAGATCTGTTGTGCTTTGCTTGCTGTCATTGGTTGTTCCTTTTATGGAATGGATTGAGCCCAGCCGCGTGTGGCACGCGTCGGATTGTGGCGTAAGCTTCCAGCTTGCGGATTTTGTATGACGTTTTGATTGGCAAGCAGGATGCTTACCCCACTTTTTAGAATTGACAAAGCAGTAGGAGCGAAAGACGACAAAAAATCACAGCAACTAGGAAACGAAAACAGCTCGCTTGGCTGCGAGCTGTTGTTCTGCTTTCGTTAAGGGCGATAACGGCTAAATGCGATTTAGCACGCGTCCCCTTGGCCACACCAAACTACTGTTGAATTCGCAATCGCTTTTGAATGTCTGTTTCTAAAACACCGAAGACGGCTTCATGGCGTTGAATGGACATTTGCAAAGCGCCCAGCAATCGCTTGGCGGTGAAGAAATTCATGATGATCCGTTGTTTGACATGAATTGGATCTTTTGGAATCCCAACTGGCTGTGGGTTGAGGCCGAAATCCACGATTAGTTCTTCAGGCGAACCTGTAACGCGGCAAAAATTGGCATAGCATGCAATTGCGTCTTCGTCTCGAACTTGGACTTGAACGTTTTGAGGTTGTTGACGCTGAGGCTCGGTGACTTCTGGTGTTTGTAGATCTGTTGACATTACTTAGTTCTCTCCTAAAAACAAAGGTTGAGTAGGCTCAGGCCTCTCTCCGGACACTGATAAATGTAGCACGTAACTCACGACCGTGCAGCCATCCGCTAAAATTCGAAGTTAAACGTTTTGAGTACGTAGCGATAAAAACGGGAGCCGAGGGATTTCCAGGCCAAGTGGACCTTTGCATTACCTCGGTAGCCTGGTCTCAACGGCACTTTCAAATCTTCAAACTCGACGCGTGCTTGGTAAGAAGTACTGATTGGGCGGGTTCTACCTAGTTCGTCCGTTTTGGTGTCTAGCGTGCCCCCCGACGCAATGGATAAATTGGCGGAGCTTTCTTTCATTTCTGCTTTGGCAAAACTGACGATCTTTCCTTTGACGGATTCTAAGCCTGCGGCGTCGAACATAATTTCCACTTCGTCACCCTCCTTGAGCAGTTCGCGTTCGTGCTGATCTACCACGATGACCGCCTCCATGACGGGGGACGGTGCAACCAAACACACAAGCTCTGCTTCGGTAAAGAAAGCCTCGGAATTCGAAGGATGGAAAGGATTTCCGTACCAACCTGTCAACTGCTCTTGGGCTTTGGCCGCTTTGCTCTCTTCTTTATCTGGCGGTTGGCACACGACTCCATCAATCGGACTTCGAACGATTAAGTTCGATTGCTTCTCAGTCAGCGTCCTTAGCACCTCTTGCTTTTTCTGCAATTCGCTCCAAAGTGCCTCCAATTCTCGCACCAGTCGCGGATCCGAAGTGGAAAAATACGAGGCTTGTTTGATTAGCGACTCAGTCGACCTGACTTCGCTGAGTGCCTCCTGAATTTTGATGGCTAAATCCCCATTCTCCAGTTGACAGATCGGCTGTTGTTTCGAGATTGCCTGTCCGGGTTTAACGTTCCAACCATTCAGTTTGCCGGCAACTAGAGTATGCACTTCGACGGCTTTGTGGGGTTGGACCTCAGAGGGGCAATAGACGTGGTATGGCAGTGGGAAGAAGCAGATAAACGCCAGAACTGCGATAGCAATACCCAGGCTGGAAAGCAAATTGCCGCGTTTGATTTTGGCTGCTCGCCCAGGCGTTTTCAAAAATTTGTAAATGGCCGATACTCCAGGTACGATCATTCCCGCCACGCCCGCCACCGCAAAGGCTCGGCCGAGAGACTGCAACCCATACGGTTTAAGCACTTGATTGAGAAACATAATGATTCCAAACGCAACCACCCAGCGGTAGATAAAGGAAGCGATAGTGTAGATTCCGAACATCGCACGGTTGCGAGTTGGGAGGAACGGATTGTCCTGCAATTCGAGTCCTAAGCAGTTCTTTTGAAACCAACGCTTGAGAATCTCGCTCGATTTCTGTCGGAGATTGGGAATCTCCAAAATATCCATGGTGATGTAGTATCCGTCGAACCGCAACAAAGGATTCCCATTGAACACCACCGTGCTCACCGAGCAAATAAACATCACACTCAAGCACAGAAAGCGAAACATTCCATCCTCGCTAAACCACCACAGAAAAGTGGCGATCGTGGCGAGAATGAGCTCCACATACATGCCTGCTGCACCGATAAATACCCGCTGCCACTTATTGGGTAGCATCCATGAATCGGAGACATTGCAATACAGACACGGCGTAAAAACGAGCATCATGAATCCCATCTCATGACACTCGCCACCGAATTTCTTGCAACTCAACCCGTGCCCAAATTCATGCAGGATCTTCACACATGCCATGGTCGTTCCGAGCCAAATCCAATTGTTGGCAGCAAAGAATTGCTGGAACGTCGGAAGCTTGCCCTTGAACTCCTGATAGTTGACGAGTACCAAAGTAATGGCCATCAAGCCAACGATGGAGACCAACATCAAACACCAAGTGGTAAACAACCAGCCGAACCACGGCAGCAATCGATTGAGTATTCGCTCCGGGTCGATGCCTCGGAACCGGATGGCGAACACGTTAATGAATTTCCCGAGCAGTTCCTTCTTTCGCTTTTGATCTCCGCGTCGACGCAACTGCCGACCTTGGCCACCGGCATGCGAGATAACCAAGCCGCTACGGTGAAGCATGCCAACGAACTGTTGCAGATCTTGCAGGGAAATGCGTTGCGGTGCAAATTCTGCTTGAAAGGATTCCCGAATTTGCTGAAGCGAGGTCTGTCCATTCAACATATTGAGAATGGCAAACTCCTCCTCGTGAAAGCGGAAGTAGTTGAGTCCTACAGGTTCTTTCACGACCCAATACGCACGCCCATCATAACGATGACGACGCGATTCCAAGTCAGGACGACGACGCAGCCGCAGTGGGCGCATCGCGCTGTTGACGAGTGAATCCGCCATCGTTGTCATTGCGATTTTTTCCTTCTCATGTATTGGTGATAGTCAGGACGCTCATGCAAGAACCTTACTAGTGCGTTGTCAATTCTAAAAAGTGGGGTAGGCATCCTGCCTGCCAAGCAGAACGTCATTCACAATCCGCAAGCTGGAAGCTTACGCCACAATCCGCAAGCTGGAAGCTTACGCCACAATTCGCAAGCTGGAAGCTTACGCCACATTTGCAAGCTGGAAGCTTACGCCACATTTGCCAACGCCAAAATTGAGGCTTGAATACGCACTAGTTGCCTCGTGGAGTTATTTCGACGATGGCAACCATACCTTCTCGAAATAGGAACTGCCCGTCGGGGGTCAATCGATTTGGCACATCCACATGAATTTGATATTCGTTGCGGTTTACCGCTCGCGGCGATGGGAAAGTCACACTCCCTTCGACCGTTTCACTTTTGCCTTCCGCATAAAGGATTGTCACTCGGGCTGGAGCATTTTGTAGCAAGTGCGGTGAGTCGGTTACCTTTACGTTTGCTTTGATCCGCAGTTTTTCCATGGACGTTAATCTCAAAATCGGTTCACCTGCACGAACCCAATCGGATTGGCGTTTGGTGATTTCGCTTACCATTCCAGTACGTTGGGCATTGATCTTTCGCAGATCGATTTGAACTTCGGCCGCCCCTAGTTTCGCCTTCTTGACACCTACGTCTGCGGTTTCTCGCAGCTTTTCACTTTTCGACACATTGACCTGGAAAAGTGCTTTCTTATTCTCTAAGCGTTTCTTTTCGTAGGCCATCAAATCTTCCGCATTGTTCTGCAATAGTTCGTTGGAAATTCGCAACTCCATTTTGGCCAACTCCAAAGCCGCCTCGGAGAACTTCAAATTGCTGTCGTCCTTGGCTTTCAGTTCGGCGGCCTCCAACTCATTTTTGGAGACCTCCACTTCC
>JANPNA010000256.1:0-1804 GCA_031427235.1 Pirellula sp. | reverse complement strand
GACACAGGGCGCTACATGCACCCACAAGCTAATAGCCACATCCCATACACGGTTATACCGTGTCGATTTTAGGATTTCGAAGAGGTTTAAAAGAATTGCAAAAATAGTAAGCGGTACTCAAGTACCGCGCGTTTTTGCCCCCCAAGTGTTGGCTGCAATCAAATGACCATCGAGGTTAGATGCTCGTCTAATTGGCTGCTCGACTCGCAACGCTCTGGTGTGTCACGAGTTGTTGCCCAGTTGGCTGGCTGCGTGCGGGTTTCGATTGGATCAGAAGTCCCGACACTCCAGTTCGAATTAGCCATCATCTTAAATTGGGTGAACATCCAAAGGTCTTCCCTAACTCTTTTTTGGGCCTCCTGAGCCCGCTTCTCGAGAGAGCTTCGTTCACGCATTGATCGGCGATTGTCGATCAGCAAGAGATGGTTGTACTGGGCAGCCAATATTGCGAGTTGAATGTGCTCCAAAAGTAGCCGCTCCAGCGGATTCTGTGCCTCAGCAATGAGAAGATCGAGCGATTGTTGCACTCTGTGGTGGAGAACCGTTTTCGCCAAAGGATCTGCCTTAGCTAGGCAGCTGAAGAACTCCGACTTTGCTATATCGAGCAAATTGACATTTGAGAGCCATTCATCAGGTGACGCCTTGATGAGCGATTCTAGCTCTTTGATCGCTCCAGGCTCGTCTTTTTTTAGTCGTTCCAAAAGTTCAGTCATGTCTTCGGCTGTCATCTTAGGTACCGTGTCAGTTGAAGTGGTGTGTTGAGTCGTGTTCATGCGTGAAATTTCTCCACAAGAGTTGCGAGTAAAACCGAATTTCGAAAGGGTCGCGTCGTATTTGATGTTTAGGTGCATGGTTGCAATCGCCCATATGGCGTTAAACCGCTTGTAGTCGCTTTGCTCGATTTCCACGTTTGCTTTATAGACGTCTTCAAGCGCTTGATTTAGCTTGCCGTATCGTTTGTGTAGCTTCACCAGCGGACTAGATTGCTTGCCGATCGATACTTGTTTTTGGCTTGTACCAAGCCTGATTTTGAAGTCCCCCACGATTACCCCTTCCGCCCAGTAAAATGACTCGGCTCCCAATTCGTTTTGGCCGGTTTTTGGCTTAGGGCTGGATTCCTTCCCATGCCGCAAGTTTCCACCCTCCTTGCCGACTGGCGAGGCCGTACTGCATCGAAGTCTTCTGCCTCGTAAGAGCTTGGTGTCGCGTTTTTGAACATTTTTTCAACCAAAAAGCGACGGACTGATGAGCAGTAGACTCCGTCGCCGTACGAACTCGATTGGTTTATGTGTTCGGCGAAAGCAAGCAAGTTGCAAAGATCGCTTGGGTTTTGGGTGGCAGCTAACACATGAGCCAGGAATCGCAGTTCCATGGATTCGCGATTGCGGCCCTCTGGAGTGGTGAGGTCATGAGGCTCGCCAAAGTGTCTGTACGCGTCTACGCAGGGGTCTATCATTGCGGTGCCCGCCGAGCGCAGATATCGAACTAGGTAGTGTTCGAAGTGTTCCAGGCTTGCTAAGCGGCCAACGCCAGTAGCGATCATCGGGGTGACACCGTCCGGACGTGGTAAATCTAGTAGGTAGCGATTTTTGTGGCCGACATGTTGAACGTCGAACTGGTAGCAACAAAATGCCCGCACGATTCGCAAATCCAGAAGTAGCGTTTTGGAAATGAGCTCCAAGGGCTGTCCAACCAAGATGCGTAGTCGGAGTTCAAGCCGAACTTCACTGGGACTTCGGTCGATCTCCGCCGCTGACAGAATATCTGAGTACGATTGGAGAAATTTTGCTTGGCGTCGCTCTTG
>JANPNA010000255.1:0-8466 GCA_031427235.1 Pirellula sp. | reverse complement strand
AATTATCCCTGATTCCGTCCAATTATCCCGGTTTCATCGTGGGTCCGAAAATCTGCCTTCCATCAGGCATAATTGATTATTCCTGATTCCTAGGATGCTGCTTGGACATGTGTGCAATACGGTAAGAGGTTGGTGATTTTTTAAAATGTGACGCAAGTGCCTGGAATGTGACGCAAGTGCCTGGCACCCATCAATTCGTAGCACCCATCAATTCGTATCTAGGTCGATAAAGTACCTTATTTCTTTCCCTGTCGCCGCTTCTCTTCGAAAAACTCCGTCAGAACTCGGCCACATTCGATGGCGAGCACGCCACCCTGGACTTCACATTGGTGATTCAGTCTTGGGTCCGACAAGAGTTGGTACATGGATTCGACAGCGCCTGCTTTTCGGTCGATAGCCCCATAAAAAACGCGAGGGATCCGCGACTGCAAAATCGCACCAGCGCACATTGGACATGGTTCGAGAGTGACGTACAATTCGCAATCGATGAGTCGCCAAGACTTTAATTGCGAAGCAGCTTGCGTGATCGCAATCACTTCTGCGTGAGCTGTCGGGTCCGCTAAATTCTCACGCTGGTTGTAGGCGGCAGCAATGATTTGGTGCTTGTGCACAATGATGGCACCGACGGGAACTTCATCCTCGGTTGCCGCTTGTTGAGCAAGCTCGATGGCTCGCCTCATGAAGTGTTCGGCCCCGAAAGGCAACAAGGACGATGCCTCGTTGTCCACATCTAAAAATCCCATCGGTGCTCTTTCCTACGCATACGGTTCATTGTGGCTCCGACGCACTTTCGCGGAGCGAAAGGCGACAAAGCGGCAACCTACAATTTTGGTGGTGAAACCGCATTCGCAATTACCCCAGGATTGGCTTGATTTGGGATCGCAGATGTATCCATGATAACAGGTGGAGCAACGTCCGCAGGCTGCGACCCGTCATTCCAACGCATTTGCGAACCGAGCGAGTTATTGTCCTCCCCACGACCAAAACCGTAAGCTTGAGAAGTAATAGAACCTGGATCGACCCAAATGTTGCTATCGTCGACACGAATGGTCCCAAGGTCTTGGTCCAGATTTCTACGCTGTGCTTCGTAAAAGACCCAAACCCCTAGAAACGTATTCTGCGCCGTTAGCAAGTCTGCCAGTGCGGAGACACTGTCTCGAGCGGCGGTCGGACCCGAAGCGAGACTCAAGCTCTCACGGATTTGTCGTAGGTCTTCGTTGATGGTGATCTGTTGGGCGGCGATTCGCACCGCGTAGCGTTGCAACTCGAAGTTGTATTGGTTGTAACGAATGTTTCTCAATTCGGATCGAAGCGTTTGCCAGACGGAGTCCTCGAATCGGTAGTACGTTCGCTTCGCTTGTTGGTACTCGATGAGAACCTGCCGGTATTGATTTCGCTCTTGCATTCGAGTCAAGGGTGAGTCCCACTGCAATCCGGCCCGCAATCGTCCGGTTTTCCCCCGCAGCGACAGCGGATTATCGTTGGCGTTTTGCATATCGCCGGAAAACACGACATCGAGTGTGCTTTCTAAATTGTCTGCCACCACCTCGATGGCCCGCCATGAATCCACGAGGCCCGCACGCGTATTCATCCAGTCCAGTCGATTGGCTCTCGCAATCTCGATGGCTTCTTCCGGCATCAAGTCAACCGGCGGAAGTACCACGCTTTCGATTCTGGCCCGGGCTTGCAAGACTTGCATGGCCAGAACGTCTTCGGCGAATTCCGCGAGGATACTTTGACTCGGGAGTAATGCCTGATCGCGCAGAGTCTCAAAAAGCCTCCGACCGTCGGTTTCGTCTCGCTTCGAAAGCAATTTCCCTAAGTCGTTATCCAATTTCTTGATCTTGGTTTCGCGATCTTGAAATCGTTTCTCTAACTTTTCAACATCCTTGGTCAAGACATCCGGGAGTACTTTGATTTCGCCCGAATCGAGAAGCGCAATGTCCAGTGACTCGGTTGGCAACAAATTGCAAACCGTGGAACGTTCCTGTTGGTACACCTCTCGCAGCCGCGCTAATTCAGCTTCGCGAGCGCCGGAGACGCTACGAAGTTTTTCGATGTCTTGGCGAATCTGGGCGAAGTCTCGATTCAACAGCCTTCGGCGAACCGACTCGATTCTGTCTATTCGGCCTCGGATTTCGCTGACCGCTGCAGCAGTTTCCGAAGTCCAGTTTAACGATCGGTATTTTGTGCCTGTTTCTTTTTCGATTTGAATTGGGCTCAGCTCCAACAGTTTTCCATTGCTGTCACCGATTGCGTTCCGCAAGTCGGCGACTTGATCTCGTCGCTCCTTAAGTTCCGAACTGATCAGATTGAACTGGTCTAAAATGGAATCCTTGATTTCAATGCAAACGTAAGGAGGTAGGCCCAACGTGCCTTTAAAATTGTCCATCGATTGCTCAAAATTGAATCTCAATTGCAGTAAATTCGCCTGGGATCCAATCAGTGACTGTCGAGCTTGGGCTACTTGGAGTTGCTGGCTCGGAATAGCGTCTTGGCTCGCTGGGATAATAAGCAATTGCTCTCGAAGCGTGTCTTCGAATCGAGCCAGATTTTCTCTTTGTCGAGCGACGTTTTCTTCGGCGTTGGTGATTTGAAGTTGATTTTGAACCAGTCCCAGGAATCCACCGACTGTAGGGACTGCCCCACCGCCACCACCAAAACCACCTGCATTGTTTTGTACCGTTCCAACCGTACCGAAACCACCGCCTAACCCTGTAAAGCCTTGCAAACCTGCTCCGCCGAATAGTCCACCCCGGCGCGTTGGACCAGGCTCAGCCGCCCGACCGACGGTAACGGTCGTGTAGAAACCTGTTCGATAACGTTCAAAGGCTCGAACGTTGTATAGGAGCGTTCGTTCGGCTAGGGTCAATCGCTCCATGATCACGTCACGACCACCACCACGAAGCAAAGGTTGGATCAAGCTAAAGTCGAGCAACGTAGTCGCACTTTGTGTGTCCGGTCCTGCCAATTGCCAAGTCAGCGAATTTGCAAAACCGACGATCAAATCCGCACCATTGGTAAATTGGCGTTGCAATCCCAAGCCTCGTGCTCCTCGGGAAAAAGTCGAAGCGTTGACAGTCGAGCGGCTCGTTCCGCCATTGCCACGTCTCAGCGAACCATCCGCCGTATAGGACGCGCTGTAGCCAGCAAATAATTGGTTGCCTAAAAAGAAACGTTCGGAACTAACATCGAGTGCAGATAGATAAAGCGTTTCGATTTCGGACTGGTATACGGTACTGTGTAGGACCGCTGTTCTAACGGCCGCATCCGCATCCAGCACTAAGACGCCACGTTCGTCCAATGGCAGATACTGCCACCAAATTGGGTTTTCGGCCGTGTTGGTTTTGCCGTTCACATCCCAGAGTGGATAGCCTTTCTTACCATTCAGAACTTTCATGTACTGGTGTGCCGTTCTGTCATCCTCCGGCATAGGAGGTCGGTCAGGATTGAAAGGGTCGAACATGCGGGATGCCCGATCCATCTGAATGCTCGGGATGGCAGGGGCACAGGCGTCCGCTATCTTTTCATTGATGACGTTCGTGACTTCCTGATCCGCTCGGTTGCGGTAGTGAGCACGATTGCATCCTGATGGTACAATGATAGTGCTTGACACGACGGAGAAGCAGGCAAGCCGCATGCTGCGCTTCAACCAATTCCGTTTGCGAGTTTTGTCGCTCATTTCAGAACCGCCACAACCAAAAGAGTAAGCCGGGACCTCATCTATTCCCTTCTTTCGGCTTTTGACGATCTTTCTGTTGATTCCTGTAATACCAGCCTTGCACGAACTGCGCAGTTTAACTGTTTTGCCAGTTCTTCCGATAACGCGAGCTGGACGCTAACAATTCGCCTTTGGGATCAAGACAGCGATTGATCCAGGTATTCATTGGCTTCTTGCTTCTGGACGGGTTTATCAAACGCCGTAAAGGATTTTCGACAACGATTTCTCGGGTTGAGCGGGAGGCTTGTCTCCCCTCAACCCTGTTTTGGCGTCCTACGAGCAACACACGACCTGCCCCCCGCTCCCGCCTCGACCGTCTACGGCGGTCGAGGCGGGAGCGGGGGGAGCGGGGGGAGCGGGTGAATTTGCTCGCTAACTCGTAGGACGCCAAAACGGCGTCCGTCGGAGAAAAGCTCCGAGCGGACGGACACAGGACTCCCTAGTGGACGGTTGGCACGGGAATCAACTGGACTGCAACTCGCATTTGCCGACCGTCACGAATGAGAACGACGTCCACTGGTTTCCCCATTTCTGTAAGACCTACCATTTGAACCAAGTGCTCATCGTTCTCGACTTGCGAGCCATCAAATTCGAGAATTACATCGCCATAACGTAGTCCGGCAACCTCCGCTGGGCTATTCGGTTTGATCACTTTCACAAACGCACCTCGTGGCCGCGCAGTTCCAGGTGCAACAGTATGTTCCGAATTGAAAGCTCGCTCCACGCTTACCCCCAAATACGATCGCTGTAACTCGCCGTTTTCCACCAATTGCCGAGCCACCGTAATGGCTAAGTTGATTGGAATAGAGAATCCGATCCCCTCATTGCCGCCAGAATTACTTGCGATGGCCGTGTTGATGCCGATCACCTCACCTCTCAAATTCATGAGTGGGCCACCGCTATTGCCTGGATTGATGGCTGCGTCGGTCTGAATAAAGTCTTGATAAACAATTGCCTTGGAACCCAGCTCGAGATTGCGTCTCCCTTTGGCGCTGATGATTCCGTAACTGACCGAGTGATTCAAGCCAAATGGGCTCCCCACTGCGAAAACAAAGTCCCCCATTTCGATTTGACGGCTGTCTGCGATCTTTGCAATCGGCAAATTGTTGCGATTGATGTCGATGACCGCAATATCGGTTGAGGCATCCTCCCA
Organism: Pirellula sp.; assembly: GCA_031427235.1. Taxonomy (GTDB): domain Bacteria; phylum Planctomycetota; class Planctomycetia; order Pirellulales; family Pirellulaceae; genus JBKCUI01. The sequence goes on along the minus strand of JANPNA010000255.1, from coordinate 3,592 downwards.
CACACGAATGGGTTTCAAAGAAGCTCCTGCATCGGTTTCCACTTTGATGTTTTGCAGCGAAGCGGCATGGACCACATGACGGTTGGTGATTACGTAGTTTTTGTTACCAATTTGGACAATAACTCCTGAACCCGCTTCTTCGATCTTTCGGTTCTCGGATTTGGCAGATCTTAAGTCCGGCTTGGCTCCATTGGTGGCTCGGTCTGCAAACGGCTCCTCCTTTACGGCTTCGATGTGCACAACCGTTGGCCCCACAAGACGAACGACGCGCCGAAGCAGGGAATGTTGTTTTTCAATCAAATCCACTTCCTGCGATATTTGAGCGTATTGGTCATCACGCTGACGCGGATTGGATGGGGTGTCGGACACAGGCGCGCTTGGAAACTGATCCGTTCCTCGTTTCGGAAACCCAGTCGTTTGTGCAGATGCCTGCGGTTCGCCGACGCCAAGAGCACCAACAATCGTCGGTATTGCCAGTGACAACGACCACAACCTAATAGACTGGATCAAATCCATTCGTTTTGAACAACCGCGTTGGCTCATCTGTGGATGTCGATCGATAGTGGAATCAAATTCGCGAGACTAGAGGCAATGATGGTATTCGGATCTGAGACAGGATTTATTCAAGACCAAACCGAATCAATCGCTCTTACAAGTGGATTTGGTTGGCACAAATTCCGTAATGGCTCGAACTATGGGTTGTGACGAATCTACCTGCCGAAATTAACTTTCTGTCGAGCTTCCAAAATGGCTCGTTCTTTCGCAAGATCCGGCTTTAGTTTGCTTTTCGAGACAAACCTTTTCGAATCGATTGACGAAGGCTTGAGGGCTGCGATCTCGAGTTTTTCGTTAGAATCGGATTCTTCTACCACAATGTGCGGCTGAACTCCACGAGCACTAATAGGAGTTCCCTTGGGCGAAAAAAACTTGGACACTGTCAATCTCAATCCGCCGTTGCCAAATTCGTTGTGAAAGACTCCTTGTACGCTTCCTTTGCCATAGGAAGTCTGACCAACGACAGTCCCGCGATCATGATCGTGGATCGCTCCTGCAAAAATCTCGCTTGCACTCGCACTGTCGCCGTCGATTAAGACGACCAAGGGTATATCCCACGTTCCAGGTGCGGTAGCGGTGAAGTTGTGATTCTCTTGACCGTTCCGACCCTTTGTTGAAACAATTGATCCTCGCGTGATAAAATAGTCGGCAAGTTCGACCGCCGAGTCTAACAGTCCACCAGGGTTTCTTCGCAGATCGATGATGATGCTGCGCATTCCGTCACGGCTCAAATCCATCATGGCCCGAGTGACTTCGGTCGCCGTTGTCTTTTGGAAATTCGTTATCCGGACGTAGCCGACGCCTGGTTCGACCATTTCCGCCACCGATACACTCGGTACGTCTACCTTCTTTCTTGCAACGTTGACATCCATGACACTATCGTCGGTATTCCGCAATACAAGTCGAACGCTACTTCCCTCTGGACCGCGAAGCAGATCCGCAGCTTTCTTGGCACCAATCTGCTCGACAGAGGATCCGTCCACATTCATGATGAATTGATTCGCAGCAAGACCGGCTTGGTGGGCAGGTCCCCCTCGAAATACGTCAACGATTCTCAGTTCAGTCCCTTCCGCCCAAAGCTCTACTCCTAGACCGATCAAGTTCCCTTCGATTTGCGACATGACCTCTCGATATTCACCTGGAGTCAGCAATGCCGAGTACGGGTCAAGCAAACCGACAGAACCCGCAACATACTCATAGATTACTGCGGACGGCATCAAACCGATTTGCTGGCTCGCGATGTTGGCAACGTTCGCAACGGTTGCTTTGAGGTCCTCTGCATTCTGTATTTTTCGACCAAAAACGGCTTTGTGAATGGTTTTACGGAACTGCTCAATCGAAGCTGCGTCTGCATTCCTTAGATGTCTGCTCAGGAAATCCTGTTCGGTCAATGCAACCTCTAAGAATGCCGTCCCGTGCAGAGCCAATTTGTAGTAGTCAACCTGCTCGACGTAATAGACTTCGAGTTTTGACAGTACTTCGGTGAGTACTTGTAACGAAGCAGCTGGCGTTGAACTGTCTACCGTTTGCATAAAAGAACGGTCCGAATATCTGCGAGTTACGTCGTAATGTACTCGGCAGATTTGAAGGCGTTCGGCACAATCCTTTAGACGGTTGTCCTTCTTGATGGCTTTCTCGTAGTGCAGAATGGCTTCTTGCCAACGATTTTCCTGCTCCATTCGTTTACCTTCAGCGATAGGAGATCGATTGGCATCCGACACCGCATTGGTCACAGAAGCATACTGCCCAAGTACCAGTGGGGCGTTGTAACTCCATGCCAAGCAAAGTGCGATTGCCAATTTTGCTATTCGCAGAGACAAATTGCGCATACGGAACATTTGGGCTAAGTGCATAGTGGTAGACGCCATCGAACGCTAGGAGAGTATGCAACCACAAATGCGTTGGTCAAAAATCCCGGAAGAGAATCTGCACGGAACTTTTTTCGCAATCGTCAGGGTCAGCGAAAGCGGATCCCGATATGACGCAAATGGGGGTGGTAGGGACGAATGTTGCGTTCCCTCGATTACCACCTCCATTAGGAAGAGTTAATCTCCTCCAATGCGAGTGGCCATGCGTCGTGCACAAGAAAGTCTGATTTGGAAACAGTGAGACGACTAAGTGGTCGGTTTACTGCTGCAAATGTAACTTTATGCATCGCCACTTCTGAAGGCAAGATTTCGGTCGCGATTTTAGTTGCCGTTCGGCCGAAAGTCGTTTCACCCCGCAATCGCGGACGAAGAAGGCCGTTTGCCCGTTGAGTTCCTACCAAACTTGAGCGAGGGCCTCGTTCAGCTACCCATTTGGCACGCAGGCTATGATTGCTAGTCGAAAGCCGTCGCGGCTGACTGGTCAGCCTGACCCGCACAATCCTGGCAATTGCCATACAAAAATGCCGATTGGGTCGCGCAGCAAAGTTATTCCGGGAATCCGTGGTTGGATTGGGAGTCAAATCGACTTAGCACTCGTCAACACAGATATACTGTTTTGATGAGGTCGCTTTTGAACTCGTCCGATTTTCGAAGCATTATTGCTTAGGCCTATTCGCAAAATGTCCCAGGTAACCATTCCAAACGCGAAATCCGGTTCTCCTCCCACTGGATCCAAAAGTCCCGATAAAGTCGGTCGCGAAAGTCTCCATCATTATTTGATCGATGCAGCCCGCACAATGCGGCGAGTTGAGCTCGGAATTGGAATTACCGGCTGGCTGAGCGTACTCGTCATTTTCCTGTTAGCTGCCATTCTCATTGACCATTGGCTGTGGCCGCTCAACACGACTGCCCGATTTGCCGTTCTTATTTCTATTGTGGGCTGGACGCTTTGGTGGGTTCCAAATCGAATTTTGCCATTGTTGTTTCGATCAATTCATCCGGAACATGCAGCCCGCAGAATTGAACGTCAGCATCCAGAAATGAAAGAAAGCCTTATCAGTTGGCTCCAACTTTCGACCCACACCGAACACACCGCACCCCGAGGAGTACTAGCAACCGTAGGCCGCTTTGCAGTTCGCAACTTGGGCGGTCAAGACTCTACCTCAATC
>JANPNA010000254.1:0-21723 GCA_031427235.1 Pirellula sp. | reverse complement strand
GGGCGCGCTATCACCATCTCTCGCGATGCACGTGGCAAAATCGCCAGCACGACTGACAGCCAAAGTAACGTCACGAGCTTCGAACATGACTACTATGGCAATCTCACTAAGCAGACCGATCCAGACCCCGACGGTATCGGCTCACTTACTCGGCCGGTGACGACCTTTGTCTATGACTCGGTGGATCGATTAACCAGTAAAACGGACCCACTCTCCGGTTCGACCATCTTGACCTATGATCTAGCCAGCAACCTGACTTCATTAAAGGATCCGGTCAACAACACGACGAATTTTGCATACGATGGCCTCAATCGCCAAGTCCTCAATACGAATAGCCTTTCCAAGTCGAAGAGTTACGTTTACGACGTTGCCGGTAATTTAACGCGAACCATCGACCGCAACGGGCGCGCGATCCAATACGAGTTCGACACGCTCGATCGCCAGACGGCGGAGAAATGGCAATCCGGCACGACTGCCCCAACACTGACGGTCGCCGTCACTCAAGAAGGCGGTTCGATCAACGAAAAGCAAAGCGTCGGCTGGACAGTCGCGGGTTCCTCCATCTCTGGAACCTACACGCTGTCGCACAACGGTCAGACAACAACGACGATTGCATGGAACGCAACCGCAGCGACGATTCAAACTGCCTTGGAGGCGCTCTCAACGATCGGTTCTGGAAACGTTTTGGTGGCGTTGGCTAGCCCTAACAGCACGGACCGAACGCTCACCCTCACGTTTCGCAATAGCAAGGCAGCGACCAACGTACCGCAGACGACCATTGACGTCAGTGGCCTAGTGGATATGTACTCGACCGCCACGGGCTTCAATACCACCACGGTAACCGGTGGTGTCTTTTCCGAGGTTCAGACCATTGCGCTCGCCAACGCGAGCAGTGGGACATGGCGACTGGCTTACAACGGCGAGATCACAGCCCCATTGTCACCGTCCATCACCGCAACCCAACTTAAAACGGCTCTCGACGGGTTTGTGGGTATCGACAATGTCAGTGTGACTGGCAACAGCGGAAGCTTCACATTGACCTTTGGTGGCACCCAAGCCCTCACCAATGTAAGCCAAGTCTTTGGCGACGCGGCCAATGCCACCAATGGCAGCACGACTCGCACGATCACGACCGCGTACAACGCCGCCGACGAATTGACTTCTCTCAGCGACCCTTCGTCGACGATGAGCTATACACGCGACAATCTGGGGCGTGCACTTACGATTGCAAACACGGTCAACGGCTTAACGCCAACCGTGACTTTTTATCAGACGTTCGATTCGGCAAGCAATCGAACGGAGCTTAAGGCCACCAGTGGCAGTGCAAATGATTTTAAGAACACGTACCAGTATGACGCACTGCAGAGGCTGACAGATATTGTTCAGGAAAGCCAATCAGGTGGCAACGCTGTGACATCCAAGCACGTTACCTTGGCTTACAACGCATTAAGTCAGCGGACCAATTTGACACGTTACCAGAGCACGGGAACAACCAATGGCGTTGCAACGACAGATAATACGTATGACACGATCAACCGTTTAAGCACGCTGACGCACAAACAAGGCACAACGACCCTAGCTGGCTACACATATGCCTACGACGGCATGTCGCGACCGACGAGCGTCGATTCGACCATCGAGGGCGTGTCGACGTTTACCTACGACGCCACCTCACAGGTAACAGCCGCCGATCATGCGACCCAGACGGATGAGACCTACGGTTTTGACGCCAACGGCAATCGTAACAGTAGCGGCTACACGAACGCTACCAACAACCAAACAACAGCCGGTCTCGGATTTACGTACACCTACGATGACGAGGGGAATCGCCTGACTCGGACCGAAACTTCGACGGGCAAGGTGCAAAGTTACGAATGGGATTATCGCAATCGACTGGTAACGGTCAAAGACCGCAACACATCAGGCGGCTCGATCGTCAAGCAAATCAACTACGAGTATGACGCGTTCAATCGTCTAGTAAGGCGAGAATACGACGCGGACGGGGCGGGTTCTGGAGCAGCCACAAACCAGTATTGGGTTTACGACGAGGGGATCAACGCAGTCCTGCAATTCGACGGCTCCGCCGCCTCAACTCTCGCCCATCGCTATCTCTGGTCGAATCAAGTGGACGAATTGTTGGCAGACGAGCAAGTGACCTCGCTAAGTACCGCTGGCAACACCTTGTGGGGCTTAGCTGATCACTTAGGAACATTGAGAGACATCGCGGACTTCAACGAAGGAACAAGTGTGACGTCGGTAACAAACCATAGAAAGTACAACGCCTTCGGCAAGTTGACTTCGGAAACGAATTCGGCAGTCGACATGCTCTTTGGATACACCGGCAAGCAACTGGATGAAGCAACAGGATTGCAGCACAATCTTAATCGCTGGTATGATTCGAATTTGGGTAAATGGTTGAGCGAAGATCCAACAAGCTTCGCCGCTGGCGATGCAAACCTCAACAGGTACGTTGGCAATCGACCAATCATAATTGTTGACCCGAATGGATTAGATTGGCTAGATAGCTATGCTGGTTGGTACAGTTACAATTTTGGATACGCAGGACAGGTGGCGACTAGTGCGGCAGAAGGGGTAGTGGTCGGTGCAATTGTAGTTGGGGCCGTCACCGTTGCCGCACCTCTCTTTGTCTCAGTTGGTGCTGCAGGTATCATGGCAACTACTACTGGAGCTACTTTAGTATCCGCAACGACTACTTCCACTGCCTTTGTTACTGGTACACTATTGGTGGTAGGATCCGTAGGAGCAGTTAGCGGGACCATAGATTGTATTGAAGCAGGAAATAACGGCGACTGGGAACGTGTTGCGTTCAATCTTGGCACATTTGGTGGCGGTATTGGTGTTGGTGGTTTAGGGGGAGGTCGATACATGGCAGGAATGGGCGGACGAACTACGGCTGCACCTAGATCCTGGAATCCTTGGACGAACGTTCGTTATGACATAGAGATGGGGTTAAAACCTAGCCTAGGATTTCCAGGGGTGGAATGGCTTGGTACGGCTCCAACGCCATTTAGTGGAAGTCTTGCATCGTCTTTCCTATACAATTTGGTTTACACACCGGAGCAAATTCGACAGTTTTCCCAAATCATTTCTGGAATCTATGATGCCCTGTATCCGCCAAGGGGCTAGCAATGTTTACATTCTTCGACTTCTTGTTCTGGCTTGCATTTGGCATATCCATTACGCCGGGCTTAGGAACTGGTTTTTTCGGTTTCCTTTTTGCGATGGTATTTGGGTTCATCTTAGCGTGCATTTTTGAGTGGCTTTCCGTTCAATTGCTTGTTAAGATTCCAGAACGATTGTTCCCATTAACCAACACGATGCGACCATTTTGGTTCTGCATCGAAAACGCAATTGGCGTCTTTTTCATTTGTCTACTCATTGGTGTACTTGTTTTCGACAGGTGGATTTCTGACATGGCGATAGGTTATTTTTTCGGGAAGTATGCACCTGCAATAGTCCCGCAATGATCCAGCGCCTCGTCTTCGTGGGTTCTCTTCGAATACACCAACATCTCAGAAACGCCGAAACGCCGCTGCCTCCAGTCGAATAATCCACGTGGAGGACCCAACAACCGTGGAGTTAAGATGCAGACAAAGTCATATGCCGAAGCATCAAATGCGAGAAACACAATCAAAAAGCGTCGGCCATTGTCGTACCCACCCAGGGATATTAGAACCCTTTCTCTTTACATCTTTCCATTTACGGTGGTATCAATAATCGTTTCACCAGCCCATCTGGCGTACGGACTACTTCGAAGTTTCCCTCGACCTCATACTTCGACTGTGAGTTTGCCTCAGTCGCATGATCCATTGCCGGTGTTATTTTGGTTGATATTCGGCGTGTGCCTTGCAGTTGTCGGTTGCGTTTGTTTTGCAGGATTATGGTATTTGTGGTTTTCCGTTCCGAGAACGTTTGCTGTCAGTGACCGGTGGGATCCAGCCCGCGTGACGTTGTATGAAATTACTCTGTGCTACTCCTTGTTGGCTCTTGGATTCGTCTGGGTTGCGTTTTCAGTTAATCTTCCTTTCTTAATCGCGTATTGGACTATTCGAATGACGATTCATAGCTGGTAACTTCGTTGGTTATGGTGTCAGTCATTGTCTAAGTTGGGGTCAGACCCAATGCCGTTGCGCTTTTTGGCTGATTTCGCCTCACTTGGCCTTGATGTACATAAAAAAACTCCTTAGCGTTCCAGCGTATTGTTTTACTTGGAACCGAGCAGTCAAGTTGACTGTTGACTAAGGAGTAGCAGGATGCTATTGGGAATTCCTTCTGACGTCAAGCGTGTTTTTGAACCAATTATTCGAGACCTTTCCAAGCCGATTGCAAGAGCTTTGGCTCCGATGGTTTTAGCATTCTTGCTAGCCCCTCATTACCGTCGACTCAAAACTATTGCTGGAATGGTCTTTGGCCATCGCGTTCATGTTGGCACCATTTCGAGACGACTCGTCAATCCTCTTTGGAAGACTCGCGATTGGTATTGCAATCTGTTTCAATCGACTCTCAGAAAGACCAACAAGTTCGAAAAGTCATTCTCCAAAGGCCGTAAGCGAAAGTTCCTTTTGATCGTTGATTCGACATTCCACAGTTCATTGGGAATGGTCATGCAAAATCTCATGGAGACATCCACAAGAAAGGATTCACGCAGACGGAACACCAAGCAACATGTATTTGTGATGGGCGTATTGATCTCAGAAACCGGCGTTCGAATCCCATTGCCACGACGTAGCTATTACACGAGACAATATTGCAAGGATCATAAAAAGAAATACCGCACACAAGCGGACCTTGCGGCGATGATGATCCATGATGTGATGCTCCCAGAAGATGTCGATGTAACGGTCATCTACGATAGCGCCTTTGATGCGGAGCAGATACACAAAGAATGTAGAAAGCGTGGGTTTCGTGAGGTTTTTCCACTAGATCCAAACCGAAATTTGGCAAGCGGAGAGTTGCCAAATTCGCCACCTAAAGAAGCTTCACCTGTTGTTCAATCAACACTGGATTGGGATGAAAAGGAGTTCAAAAAACTGGAGCTTGAAGTAGGCAACGAAGACTTCGTCTCGTTGCGTCGACGGCACGTCGACAACCTTCGAGTGAAAAAGACTTTTCGTCGATACATGATTCTTGCGCGTTGCGTTGCCGTCTCCAAGCTGGGAGCGTGCTTAGTCGTAGCGTCGTATAAGGAGAATCCGAGTATCGAACTCCTGGCTGGACAATCTAGCGATTGGCGTGCATACAGAGAAGAGCTTGCGAAGCGTCGCAAGAAGGACAACAAGAAGCCAAGTCGGTGGCATGGCAAAGTGTTGGTCTGCACTGATACCAAAGCGACTGCTAGGCAAGTCGTCGAATGGTATGAGCTTCGTTGGCAGATTGAGATATTCTTCCGAGAACTCAAGAGCAGGATGCAGTTGGGCTGCTATGTGCTAATGAAGTTCGAAGCGGTTGAACGGTACTTAGATCTGCTAATGATGGGCTTCCTGTTATTGGAGAGACAGCGACTGTCCGATCTCGAATCGACAGCAGCGTTACCCGAGCAAGGAGACCCTATCCATCACTGGCGCACAACAGATCGACTTCGCGCTTTAGAGCGGTCTGTTCAGAAAATGAACATCGACTTTACTCGAGATCGAATGAAGACAAAACGAGGGCAAAAAGAACTGCTTGAAGCGTTAGAAAACCAGTTGATTCAAGTTGCATAAATAATCATAGTAAAGCCAACGCAAATACAAGGAAAACGCATGTGACACTACCGTTATTGGGCCAAAAAGCGCAACGGCATTGGGTCTGACCCTACTGATTGATGATGCAAGATGCAGTTTGTGTTTGTAAGTCCTCGATGGTCGCGAACCGTCGACCCTGCATGCACTGGCGCGTCAGACTACTTAGTTCGTTCTCCGCGATATTGAGCCAACTACCGTGTTTTGGCGTGTATCGGAATTCGATCCGGCGGACCAATTCGCGAGCATCGTTCGCAGGGAAGGCTTCGTAAAATGAACCCATTGTATGTGTATTGAGGTTATCGCAAACAAGAATGATCTTTTCGGCCGATGCGTAGCGAGTTGTCATCAGCGTCCTCATTTCTATCGCCCAGTCTACTTTGGTTCGTCGTTCCCGAACCGACACACTTCTCCATTGGCTTAACGGTTCGGCAAACATGAATATGCTTGCTGTACCGGCCCGCTTGTACTCGTAGTCGACCCGCTTGGCATGTTTTTTGGTTGCTGCGATTGGGATGTTGATGTCTTCTAATAACTGAACGGGTTGTTCATCCATGCAGAGAACAGGAAAACGCAAATCGTATGGTTTTGCATAGGTTTCGAGCACATTTTCCATATGGGCAACGAACTCTCCATTGGCATTTGGCGGAATGACCCAATATTGAATCTTGCGTTGAGTCATGCCATTTTTTTTAGCGTCTGTCGGAGGGTCTCCGGAGAAATTGAATCCACAATCGACAATTCCACAACCTTGCTCTGAAGTAGGCGCAAGGTCCAATTCGCATAGCCCTCAGGTGCTGCTCCTAAACGCAAAGCAATGACCTTCGCCTCCTGCTCGCCATCCAACTTTGGGCCGCGAGGGACATGCTCGCGTTTCTTGGAAACTGTGTCGTCGAACCCAATCAGACAAAAACGCTTTCGAACATTCTCGACCGTTTGAACGCTGCAGGAATATGCTTCGGCAATCTGTTGATCCGTCCAATGGGCACCGCTACTGTCTGCCTTTAAAAGCACTTGTGCACGGCGCACTTTGGTAGGAGGACCGTCCAGGTCCTTGACTATCTTTGATAGGCTCTCTCGTTGCTGATCCGTCAGCGTTACAATGTGTTTCTTATGCATAGCATCCCTCCTTGGAATACACGCATTATTATCAGTTTCATCCCCGCATGCGAACCCCAATTACTAATCTGGACAAAGCACTAGTCGCTTTGAACGGATGACATCGACCACCATAGTTTATTGCGGATCGACGTTCGAAAGTGCGACGATTTCAAGGTCGCGGAATGATTTGGCTGCGAATCTCGCCTCCGGGAAAGTCCCCCGATCCGGTGTTGATCGGCACAATTCCATCGTTGGTGTGGACATTGACATAGGTGTTGCCGGTCCGCATCAAGCGGACGAGCTCGTCAAACCTTTGGGAGAGGGTATTTGTCGAGCCAAGGCTGGGTGGCAACGGCGTGACACCGCGGACAATTGTGCCCTGAGTGAGCACGCCATTGAAGCCGCCACCACCAGGCGGGCCCCCAAACATGCCAAATACGATCGGTCCATTGGCGCCTGCCTGCCCGGAATGAATGTGAGCGCCGACGACGTTTTCGATGCGAGTCACAACCAGATGAAAACGGAGCAGCGTGCCATCGGGGCTGAGGTTGAATACGGCAACACCGCGTGCGGGCGTTAACCGCGGCAACGGAAATTCCTGTGCGCCGTCCAAGCGGGGCGCGAGAAAGTTTCGTGCAGGGGGTGGATCCGCGAACGCCGGACTAAGCAGAGTGGCAATTAGTGCCACACAACTGACCAAAAACAAGCAAGACCTTTTCATAGAGATTACTCCTCAAATAGCGACAATATTACAATAACTACATACACCACTGCGATGCAAGCATGGTTAGGCGACTGTCGCAAACCCGCCGGATCAGTCATACACTAAGCGTGGAACGCTGCAAGGGGAGGCTAGAAAAATGACCAGCGGTCCGCGAGCGTCCGTTCAACCGCATCTCGACAAGCGACGCAGCTATGTTGATTTCTATCGGTTCCTGAGTCCATTGATCAGGCCCTTGAGCAAGCGCGTAGCCTCAAGATACGTCGCAAATTCTATGGGGCCCGCGTCTAGCCCTTGCGACGATAGCAAACAGTCGAATAACGAGAGCACTCACGCAAGGGCTTATTTGGAACTCCCCAAGGGCCGTTATACTGCGGGAGCTTTCTTTTCACACCAAGCATTCTCCATGTTGGTTGTTCCGTCGTGTCGATTTGTGCTATTCGCGGGCAGTCAATGAGTCTATTTGCCACGCGTCTGTTTGCCAGGCACCTACCGCGAAGGGTTCTCTGGTGAGTTCCACCTCAAGTGCGAACAGTCCATTTGTTGCCACTGCCAACGAAAAAACCTCGGCTGGACGTTGGGTTCAACCGAGGCTTTTGAAAAGGTTAGGATAACAATCGAAGACTTGGTTAGTCGAGGAACCCGACTAGTTCTTGGGATCGGCTTGGTTGTTGAAGTTTGCGGACCGCTTTGGCTTCAATTTGACGAATGCGTTCACGCGTCACTTTGAAGATGTGGCCCACTTCCTCCAGGGTATAGCTGTAACCATCCCCGAGCCCGTAGCGGAGTTTGATGATTTCGCGTTCGCGGTAACTCAGCGTTTTTAGGACTGCGTTGATACGAGTGCGAAGCATCTCTTGTCCTGCCCCAATGGCGGGGCTCTCGGCCGTTCCGTCGGGCAGCAAGTCGCCAAACTGGCTATCTTCGCTGTTGCCGACTGGACGATCGAGCGAGATCGGGTATCGGCTCATAGCCAATACACGCCTAGCTTCTTCAATTGTTGTTTCCGCACGACGAGCGGTTTCCTCGAGGGTCGGCTCGCGTCCCAGCTCTTGCAGCAATTGCCGCGAAACATTTCGGACTCGCGACATGGTTTCCACCATGTGCACGGGGATTCGGATGGTTCGGCTTTGGTCTGCAACAGCCCGGGTAATCGCCTGACGTATCCACCAAGTGGCGTACGTACAGAATTTAAAACCGCGACGATACTCGAATTTATCGACAGCTCGCATCAGGCCCGCGTTTCCTTCCTGGATCAAATCCAGGAAGCTCAAACCGCGATTCCGATACTTCTTGGCGATGGAAACGACTAAACGAAGATTGCCTTCGCTCAACTGCTTCTTGGCGCGTTGATACTCGGTGAAAACTTTCTTGACCATCTTTACGCGTTTGCGCAGAGATGTTGGCGTCTCTTGGGTAGCGACCAGGATCTGGCGAAACTCGCGACGCAACTGAGCCACTTGCGAGGGGGCTACTTGGTGCGATTTGAGGGTTGCCAAATCGTGCATGATCTCGTCGACTCGGTCGCTCAATCGCTCAAGCACTCCGATCATCGTCTCGATCCGCTGGGTACGCAGTCCCAATTCCTCGATCAGTCGGACCGACTTGCGACGGCGACGGGCGAGGGACTGCCAGGCTTCATGACGCTTTTTGACTGGGATGGATTTGCTCAGCGCGTTGCGATAATCGCGACGGTTCCGCTTAAGCAGCACGTCCAGTGTCTTGAGGTTGTGTGGTAATCGTCCTAGGATTTGGTCCTTTTCCAGGCGATCGGTAACCGAAACCTGGACAGTACGATCGAATGGCAGTTCGCCGGTATGAACACGCTTGAGAATCTTGAAGGCAAATTGCACCACGTAGTCGCATTCGAGCAATTTGGTTCGGAATCGACGTCGAGTGACTTCGATTTTTTTGGCCAGCCGAATTTCTTCTTGACGAGTTAACAGCGGGATTTCGCCCATCTGAGTCAAATACATTCGAACCGGGTCATCCGACCAAGTTTCGACCTCCTCCATCCCCGAAAGCAAATCATCTTCGCTCTCAAGATGGACTTGATCCTCGGAAACGATTACATCAACGACAGCGACATCGCCCTGGTCATCACCTTCCTCCTCAAGCGACAGTTTGCGAAGGCCATCCAAGTCGTCAGCGCTGCGAGGCAAATCATCATCGAAATCCAACAGGCCGTCGAACAAGGTTATAGCTCCTGAAACCACGAAAATAATGGAGGATCGGAGTGCTCGTGTGTAAGCAAAGTTCCGGTCTTGAAAACGCGTCTTTCATTCGAAGTCTCCGCACCATCAAATAAGCCGATCCGTCGCCGAGAGGCTTGGGACCAGACAATTCAATGTCGTGGACAACCAAAAAAATTTGCGTTTTCGTTTCCTACTACCTTGCTAGAGCGAGGCAGAGGAAGTGTAGCACCTAACTGCTTACCGACGTGACTCCGAACATAAGTTGGTAAATTTTTACGAATAACGAAAGCCTACCATGGCTGAGTGATCTAGTTCGCCGTGATCTAGTTCGCTTGCGTTTTGCAAAACCACAAACCCGTGAATAACGGTAAGGGGGGAACTCCAGTGTATTTGGACGAATCCGTTAAAGTACACTTGGCTCACGTTATTGCGGAAATATTTGCTGCTTTTGGAACACGACCGAATCGAACCTTCCCTGACGCTCTAGCCCATGTGTTTACCACGTTTAATTGCCTGCAATGGGATCGCTGTTCGTCGGTCGTGTTCTATGTATTTTGACCAACCGCAGCATGAACTGGAGGTTGGCAGCTTTACTTGACGCGAAAGAATCAGTCGAGGATGCGAGGCTTTTCACTCAATCGGGTAGGATTAAAGTGCAGGGATCAACAAATGGGCTGGGCGGAAGTTGTTGCTAGTTGCAATCAACCTGCGTCCTCATAGCAGCCACACTTTGCTGGTGCTGTGAGTGCAGGAACATTCTAACTACGATCGTCTCCAGGTCTAGTCGCTTAGATGCTAGAATCAGCACATCCACACTGAGTTTTCACGAAATGAGCCATTTGGTCGCCACTTGCGTAGTGATTTTTCCATACGACTTTCCATTCCATGACCCACTAAAGCAAAGCTATGTCCCAGTTTCTTTTACCGTGTGCTTGCGGGGCAAAGATGCCCGTCAATCGAAGCCAAGCGGGCATGTCCCTGCCTTGCCCTAATTGTGGCAAAACGGTGGAAGTACCAACCATTCGAAAATTGGCCGAATTCGCGACATCCGCTCCAGTAAAAAAACAAGCCAAGTCAGGCCAAGCCGCAAAATGGCTGGGGCCGATTGCCGCAGTTTCTCTTATCGTTGGATTGATCGCCTTTGCTTATGCTGGATACCTGTACTATGAGCGGTCCTCCTACGTTGCTTTAATAAACCAAAGCGGCGGTAATCTCAACGTAAAAGAAGCCGATTTTTTGGAGGACATCAGAAACCATGCTCTGGAGTCAGCGCCTGCGGACACTTGGGATTATTGGAATATCATGCTCGACGAAGGGCTCACGGATCCCGATCCCCCCGACCTTTTCAAGATAAAACGGTACCTTGCGTCGAGAGCTCCGATGTTGTTTGGATCGCTTCTCACGGGCGGTGTTGGGTTAGCAATTTTCGGCCTCTCGTCATTTCTGTTCCAAAAATTCCGAGCGAGTTAAAAATTACATCCTACGCGGCCCTGACCACGGACCTCCAACCACTGACAACTGAAAACTGAAAACTGAAAACCAACTACTGCCCACTAACCACCCAACCCTCGTCCTTCTCCGTCGTTCGCGGAAAATAATCCATTGCAGGCATTGCGTGTTCACTAACCGCTCGGGCGCCGGTTTCGACTTGTGCAAACACAGTCACCAACTTGATGTCCCGATTTCCCACGGGGAATCGAACGCTGCCATTGCGGGAAACAAAAACTTCAAGCGGCAGGGAGAGTTGCTCTCCCGCTGGAATGCCCTTGGGTTCTTGGCAATAGAACTGCTCGTTCAGCCCGATCGATAGGTTACGCCATGCCACTTCGGTAGGATTTTTGACCGAAATGCAGGGCACGAGTCGGCGATCTTGTGGCGTTTTGCTGGGTGATATCCACATCGATTCCAGCTTTACCATGGCTTGCAATGCGGGCTCGGGCCTTCGCGGCGTAAAAAAAGACAACAACAAGCCACAAGCGATCGGTCCAGCGATCAGCACAACCATTAGAATGGTCAATTGTTTTGAGGTTATTGTCTGTTTTGGAGGCATGTAGGATCCGTCTTTTGGTTCAGAGCAATGGATGTTCTACTATCTGCGGATTCTAGGAAACTTCAAGTGGAATCGAAATTGCCGAAAAAGGAACGATTCGCGTGCTCACAAACGGTTCAGACCAGGAGAAATTGTTGCAACAGCTCCGTTCGTTGGAACAAAAGCTCGTCGACAGTTCACCTCAAAGTGCGTTTGCGGCTTGCGTTTACCCTTCGGAATCTTCGCTCTCGTTTTTCGATTTTATAGCCTTGGTTCCGAACATTCGAGGCCATGAAATACCCATCATCGAGCCGACTTGGCAAATCGGCGGACACCACACCGAGCATGATCACGCTGATTTGACAGCCGAGATCCAAAAGCTGCTCCAACAGGCGCTGCGCTGCTGTCGATCGCCCGCTGCCCCAATCGTCGCCGTTCTCGGGCTTTTGAACGCGGGTAAGTCCTCTCTCGTTTCAACCTACCTTTCGGACGAAAACCGACGACGCATCTTAGTCGGATCGGCCAACGCGCAAGGAACCCACCGCTTTGTATTATGGCTGCCGGATTCCTGGCGAGACGACCCAGAATTGTGGGATTCCATTCAAGAGCGATTGCTATCCATATTCGGTTGCGCCAGCGAGTTGCTGTCTGACGATTCGGAGCGGGCCGTAGCGCAGTACAACGATACCGCCCCAAGAGCCTTTGTCGATGCGTCTGGTGTCCAGCGATTTCGCGAGACCATCGAGATCCCTTTGGTCGCAACCGACCCACAATTGGATCGATTGGGATTGGCCCTAATGGATTGCCCTGACGTGCAAACTGGCATTCTCCCTTACCTAAACCAGCCGAACCTCGATTCGCAAAATGAGCCAACCTTTTCAGCTTCGTTCAACAGCCTTTTTCATGAGCGATCGCAATCGATTGCAGATGCGAGGCTCAGTGTCTTGGCGAGTGCAGCGCCGCTCTGTTCGGCCTTCATCGTGGTGTTACCTGCCAATGCAATGCACGACCAAACGGTTAGCCGTCTTCTCCGAGTCCTCGGCGACCGGATGCCCAGCGTAAAGCAAATTTTGGCGGTCAATCGCGTGCCTCGTCGCTACGAAACGATTGAAATCCGCGCGGAGCTTGATTCGTTATACGGTCTGCATTCCATCAGTCGGCATTACATGGCCTATGGTTTTGATGGCCCACAACAACGAGACCGACTCCCCCAACCGCCAGAGGGACTTCGTTTAAAAGAAGACTCAGCGCTACCTTTGTTCTTTCGCATCGATAGGCAGCCGACCTCGCAGCCCCCACACCCGATTCCGACAGACGAATGGCTCCTAAACATCGGCTCCCAGCTCGACAAACGCAGTCTCCTGGAAGACGTTTTGGCTTCGACAATCGCCAAGTTGCGGCTGCATATCCAAGAGGCGATCGGTCGCTCCCGAACACTCGAGCGGCTTGCGTTGGCCTCAACGGATATTCTACGGAGCTCGGTCGCCAACGCCTGCCTAGATTTTTCGACCGATGGCAACGTGTCCAGTACAAGCAAAATCCGGCTCCAAGTTTCAAGGCAAATCATCCAACAGGTATCGCAGTCCTTGGAGAGGACTGCCCCTTGGTGGGCTATGCCCGGCCGATGGACTGCGCGTCTGGCCGAAACGAGCAAAGCTAGCATTGCAACAGCCACCAATTGGCTTCAAATTCCGAAATGGTTTAGTGGCAAGACCGAATCGATCGGGCGTTGGATCCGAAGCCGATGGACTTCTGGACAATCTGGGAAGATCGTGACGGCCGAAGTGTTGGTGAAACATCTTCAACAGCACGATCGCCGAGGCATTTTGGAATTGGACGACGACAACGAAGAAAACCATAGACAGCGTGTGCGCGAGGCTTGTCAACGAGCGATCGACCGGTTTCAAAAAGAGAGCTTAATCCAGCTTGACGACAAGCAACTGGATGAATTCACGGCGAAAATGTGGGCTGATATGCCGATGGGAAAGCGACTCTTAACGGGATTCGCTCCAGCAGGAATTCTGTTTGCTCCGCTCTTAGCAGTCGTCATGGTGCCGTTGGATTTTGGTGGGTCGGCGGTCCTGATTTTTGCATCCATGAAAGAGCTTTTGCTTGCGGGAGCGGCAGGGGTTGGGCTAGTGATGGCCAGCGCAAACTCGATGCCTCAAATCGCAGAATCGGAGGCAGCTTGGCAGCAACTGGGAGACTTGTACGCCGTCTTGTGCGACGAACTTGGGCTCAAGAGGCCGACAGACAGTCAAATGCCATCGGTTGGTACAGGGGTTCACACCCGTAGGATGCCGACAAGTCGAATTCCAGTCCGAATCGGAACGGATGGCACGAGCTGCGCGCCTCTTATTTACGCTTTAAACGCAAAAGCAATTTCCGAAATCGAAACCTGCTTGGCTGCTTGCAAACTCAGATGATCGTTTGAGAAACACGGAGGTCGAGGTTGATAGGCTGCCGCTGGTGAACCAGACTTCGACAAACGGGGTTGCACCGGCTAGAGCCCCCACCAGTCCGAGCATTGCAACTGGGGTCTATGGCTATCAGCAAATCTATAAACCCACAAGTTACAACCAGGTTGGATACTCCAGCCAAGCGAGCGTCTTTCCCAGTCCAATTCACAGCGAAAGCTCTACAGCGACACCACCGTGTTGCATGACAGTCTGGGGGAATTGCTCGAGCTGACCGTTCGACAGTTCAATGAAAAGCAGAGCCGCGAACGCGTTGAGCTTAAGCAAGCCTCCGATGTGTTGACCATTTGGGAGGAAGCAATTGAACAACGGGAAAACCTCAAGAAGCCATTGATCGAAAGTTATATCGCTCAACTCTTGCAGACTTCAGACCCGTTGAATTGGTCGTTTTCGGGGGCGGAGATGCTGAAAAGCAAACCGAATCACGCGAATTATCAGGAGATTCTTAAGCAACTTTGGATGGCTAAAGCGAATCAAGAAGCCACACCTCCCTTGCCGTCAACGCGATTGCCCGAAATATCAACCGATGAAAACCCTCCTGCCCCCCGCGGTTGTCGGTTTATTGAATAACCTATTTTGGAGTGCTCCGATTCATCGGAGCTTTTCGATGAGGCTGTTTACAAAACCCCTCCGGCTGACCGGCATTTGTACCGCGACCGGGACAGTTGAATTTCCCGACAGCATCGCGTTCTTAAAGCTGGGATGAATCCCAGCACTCCAAATTTACCAAAAAAGCACTTTTGCCGTTGACGACTTCGGCTTGCATTCCTATCTTCTTGCGTCCCGCGTTCAACGTAGGGCTTACGAGATCGTTGGCGACCAAAAATCGCTGACAAACTGTCGTTTTTAGAGGTAGAGATTAGCTGTGTCCGGATCGCATGAAGTCATCAGAATTCGAATGGAAGCTTATGACCATGCCGTTTTGGATCAAAGTGCTTTGGAAATAGTGGAAACCGCCAAGCGGACTCACTCCGAAGTGCACGGCCCGATTCCTCTCCCGACACGCATCGAACGGTATACGGTCCTTTCCGGCCCAAATATCGATAAGAAAGCGCGTCAACAGTTTGAGATTAGAACGCACAAGCGTCTGATCGATATCAAGCAAGCCACTGCACGAACGATCGAAGCTCTAAACAAGTTGAGCTTGCCCGCTGGCGTTGACATCAAAATCAAAGCAACGACGCGGTAGGAAATTTACGCTTAAACGGCATCCATCAGGTTTTCCCAATATGAAACGGAAGCTCTGAAGGTAACCATCGATTTGGCGATTGAAGCTGCGGTAAACCGCCTCTCTCGCAAGGTCTGCTCTCTAAAACGGGTGGGTTCGTCGATGTGTCCTTCGCAGCAAACGATTTACGGAATAAGACGAATGAGCAAAGGAATCCTCGGCCGCAAGGTCGGAATGACGCAGATATTTGAGAAAGACGGTCGCGCTGTGCCCGTCACGGTCATCGAAGCTGGGCCTTGCCATGTTCTTCAAGTTAGAACCGTAGATCGGGATGGTTACGAAGCGATTCAGATGGGTTTTCTGGATAAGCCTCGTCGTCTTGCTAGCCGCGCTGCTCGAGGCCAGGTAGCTGGCATCTCAAGTAAGCGATCTGAAAAAATCAAAGCCGCCGGTGGAGCAGTCGCAGTCAAAGCCGATTGTGAGCCAAAGCGATTCATTCGCGAGTTCCGCGGACCAGCCTCTGCCGATGTGGGTGCAGAAGTCAAGGTGACGGTTCTCGAAGGCATCAAGTCTGTTGATGTCACCGGAATCAGTAAGGGTTGTGGTTTCTCGGGTTGGATGAAAAGGCATAATTATGCCGGCCAGCGAGCGACACACGGGGTGAAAAAAGCTCACCGCCATCCTGGTGGTACCGGTGCTGGTACTTACCCGGGCCGAGTCCGTAAGGGCAAAAAAGGTGCTGGGCAGTACGGCAACGACCAAATCACGATGCGAAATCTTCTTGTTGTTCGGATTGATGGCGAAAACAACCTGCTTCTGGTTCGGGGTGCAGTTCCTGGTCCGAACGGTGGTTATGTGATCATTCGCGAAACAAATAAAGTCGGCTAGAGAATATTAGGCGTAATGAGATGACAACACTTCCAGTTTATGACATGTCGGGCGCAAAGGTCGGCGATTACGAAATCGACCCGCAGTTGCTCGCTCCCAAGGTCAGCAAGCAGTTGCTGCACGACGTCGTTGTTATGTACTTGGCGAATCAACGCCAGGGGAGTAATAAGACAAAGGCCCGGGGCGAAGTCTCTGGTTCAACGAAGAAGTTGTACAAACAAAAAGGCACCGGTAACGCTCGTATGGGTTCCAAGCGGAGTCCAATTCGACGTGGTGGTGGACACGCCAAGGCGCGTCAGCCTCGATCGTATTACTACCGACTCCCTCGCAAGGCGGTTCAAGCGGCTACGAGAATGGCAATTGCCTCGAAGATTTCGGCAGGCTCAGTCGTGGTGGTAGATGAGATCAAAATGGATGCTCCCAAAACAAAGCTTTTGGCTTCGGCGTTCAAGGCGATGGGGCTCGAAGGTCAAACCAAGACTTTGGCCATTAGCGGCTTGGATCGAAACGTGTACCTTAGCGGTCGAAACATAGAGGGGCTAACGATTAGCCCGGTGGCTGATCTCAACGCTCTGATCGTTTTGCGACCTCGCAAATTGGTGATGACGAGAGAAGCTTTGGATTGGATCAAAGCAAGAGCCACTGCGTAGGGTTTGGTGAAAGCCTCGCACTCGACGATTTGAAGCATAAAACAACTCAGAAATAAATCATGGCAAAGCAACAACCGAAAAGCAAAATCGTGCTGACTCCACATCAAGTGGTGTTGCGTACGCTCGTAACGGAAAAGGGTGTCCACAAGGCGACTCGACAAAACCGTTACGCATTCGAGGTCAATCCGTTGGCGGATAAAACCGTCATTAAAGCGGCTATCGAAGAATTGTTCAATGTAAAGGTTGTGGCCGTAGCGACACAAAACCGCCAAGGCAAGGCACGACGTTATCGTGCTCGACTCGGCGTGACGAAGGTTTGGAAGAAGGCGATCGTCAAACTTAGCAGCGAACACAAGATCGACTTCTTCTAGCCTAATTAGCCGGATGGCGTTAGCCTCCGGTTGATGGTGATATGATAACCGTGGGCTAGCGCCCTACGGCTAAGGGAAACCGAAGGACAAGTTTAATGGGTATTCGAGTATACAAACCAACTTCAGCAGGTCGGCGAAATTCGTCGGTTAGTGACTTTGCTGAGCTGACACCGGGTGCAGTTCCTGAAAAGGCGCTGATGATTCGGTTGAAGCGACATGGTGGACGAAACAATCAAGGCTTCATCACTTCACGACATCGTGGTGGTGGACATAAACAAATGTATCGAATCATCGACTTCAAACGGAAGAAGGATGGTATACCTGCAAAGGTGGATTCGATTCAGTACGATCCAAATAGATCGGGACGGATTGCTTTGCTGCATTACGCAGACGGCGAAAAGTCCTACATCGTGGCTCCAGATGGTCTAAAAGCTGGTGTGACATTGCTCAACGGAGCAGATGCACCGCCAACTTTGGGCAACTGTTTGCCGATGAAAAACATTCCACCAGGGACGGAAGTTTGCTGTGTGGAGATGACGCTTGGACGCGGTGCTGCCCTTTGTCGTTCTGCTGGATCGTCGGCCGTTTTGATGGCTCGCGAGGCTGGTTGGGCGCAGTTGCAGTTGCCGAGCGGAGAAATCCGACGAGTGCCAAGTCAATGCCGAGCAACCATCGGGAAAGTTAGCAATCCAGACCACGGAGCGATTCGTATCGGCAAAGCCGGACGAAATCGTTGGAAGGGTTGGAGACCTCACGTTCGCGGTACGGCAATGAATCCAGTGGATCACCCTCACGGTGGTGGTGAAGGACGAACCAAGGGTGGTCGTCACCCAGTGAGCCCTACGGGCAAGCTGGCTAAGGGTGGTTTCACCAGGCGTCCTCGCAAACCGAGCAACTCCGCAATTATTCGCCGACGCAAGTCGGTTCGTTACGGTCAACTGAAACTGAGATAGTTAAGGGAAGAGTTCTGACACATGGGACGTTCGACAAAAAAGGGTCCGTTTGTAGACCCAAAATTGTATGCGAAGCTTGTCAAGGCCCGCGAGAAAAACGACAACATGCCGATTACCACTTGGGCACGACGATGCACCATCGTGCCTGAGTTTGTCGGAGCGACTTTCATGGTTCATAACGGAAAAGCACACATCAAGGTATTCGTGACGGAAGACATGGTCGGGCACAAGCTCGGCGAGTTTTCACCGACGCGAACCTTCCGCGGCCACGGCGGTAAGGGTGGTAAGAAGTAATTTTTTAAGAAACAGGAATCAATCATGGCTTACCGAGCCGTACATCGATACGCACGCATCAGTGCTAGAAAGGTCAGACCCCTGGCCGATTTAGTGCGTGGAAAATTTGCGGACGAAGCACTGGAAATGCTCCGATTCCAACCCAACCGTGGGGCACGGATGTTGGAAAAGGTCATCAAGAGTGCTATTGGTAGCGCTGGGGATACAGATCAAAACGGTGGACGTTCGTTCAGCGCCGAGGAATTGGTTGTTGTCGATGCACGCATCGACGGCGGTCCGATCATGAAGCGATTTAGGCCAATGTCGCGAGGACAGGCTTTTACGATCCTGAAGCGATCGGCCCACATTTCGGTAGAACTCAAGAGAATCGAAGAGCTGTAGGAAACTTGCATTATGGGACAAAAGGTCAATCCGATAGGTTTCCGTACCGGCATCGTCATGGGCTGGAAGAGCCGATGGTATGCCAGCAAGAAAGAATTCGCTGAGCTGCTCGTTGAAGATCAAAAGATCCGAAAGTTTATCAAGTTTCATCCAACCAAGCCTGCATACCGCGAAGCGGGTATCGATCGAATTGAAATCGAGCGAACTCGTGACGAAGTACGGTTGATGGTTTTTGTTGCGAAGCCTGGTTTGATTATTGGGAAGAAAGGGACGGAGATCGAGATTCTGCAGGAAGAACTGCAAAACTTGATCGGACGTCGCGTGAATCTCAAGGTCGAAGAAGTTTATCGCCCGGAAATTCAAGCCCAATTGATTGCGGAAGACATTGCGAAGCAACTTGCTAAGCGATCCAGTTTCCGTCGAACGATGAAGCGTTCCATCGAAACAGCGATGGATGCGGGTGCCAAGGGTATCAAGATTCAAATGTCGGGTCGTTTAGGTGGTGCGGAAATGGCACGTTGCGAAAAGGGCAACGCCGGATCTCTGCCGCTGAGTACGATCCAAGCGAAAATTAGCTATGGACTTGCGGAAGCTGCTACTCCACAGGGGAATATCGGAATTCAAGTCTGGGTAAATCAAGGTTCTTACGCGGGAGACGCTAACGATGGCGCTGATGCCCAAACGGGTCAAGCACCGAAAAAGCCAAAGAGGACGTATAAAAGGTAACGCGACCCGCGGTAACAAGGTTGTCTTTGGTGACTTCGGACTTCAGTGCCTACAAGGTGGCTGGATCCGTGCCCAAACAATCGAAGCGGGACGAATCGCGGCCAACCAATACGTTCGTGGTGAAGGTCGACTTTACATCCGAATTTTTCCAGATAAGCCAGTTTCCTCCAAGCCTTTGGAAACCCGAATGGGTAAGGGTAAAGGGGAACCGGAGTACTGGGTAGCTGTGGTTAGACCAGGCACGGTTCTTTACGAACTTGCGGGTGTGACTGAGCAGCAAGCCAAGGTGTGCTTTGCACGTCTTGCAGCCAAGATGCCGATTCCGGTCCGCCTGGTTCGTCGTCGTCCAGCATAGTTTTGTCATACTATCAAGGTTATCGAGTTGAAAATGAAAGCCACCGAACTTCGCGAAATGAGCGACGAGCAGTTGGAACTTACCGCAGTGGAAGCTGCGGAGAATATGTTCCGATTCCGTCTTCAGGCGCAAACCGATCGAGTGGACGTTCCGAGCCAGATGCGTCTTAACAGACGGATGATCGCTCGCGTACGAACCATTCAAACTGAGCGGCTAGTCAAGGCTTAGTGCTTTGACCCTGCCATAGAATCCATTCCAGAGAATCCGTCACAAAGTTTTCATTATGCCACGTCGAATCCTAGTCGGTTTTGTAACCAGCGACAAAGCTGCAAAGACACGTCGAGTTGAAATCGAACGGTTGGTCCGCCATCCGCGTTATTCGAAAATCATTCGCAAAAAGACTGTCTGCCACGTGCACGACGAAAACAATGAGTCGCATTTAGGTGACAAGGTGGAGATCGAAGAATCGCGACCTCTGTCGAAGCTCAAGCGCTGGAACTTGGTTCGCATAGTCGAAAAGTCAAAGATAGTGGACGTAGCCACTCTGAAGGCAGAGCAGGCTGCTGCAGCAAACGTTTCAAGTTGATCGGTTGTTGTTGAAATAGTCCGTTATAGAAAATTCCAATTCGTTTTTGAAACATAGTCCATCATGATTCAGCAGGAAAGCCGACTTCGAGTTGCCGACAACACGGGTGCACGAGAAATCATGTGCATCAAGGTGTTAGGCGGTACACGTCGACGCTACGCCGGCCTCGGCGATGTGATCATCTGCTCGGTGAAGAGCGTGATCCCAGGAAGTGAAGTCAAAAAGAAGGCTGTTGTTCGTGCCGTGATCGTTCGCGTGTCGCACCCGACTCGTCGAGTCGATGGCAGTTACGTACGATTTGACAGCAATGCCGCAGTGCTTGTCGACAAAGACGACAATCCACGAGGCACTCGTATTTTCGGTGCGGTTGCCCGCGAGTTGCGAGAAAAAAGTTTTACCAAAATTGTTTCGTTGGCTAGTGAGGTGGTGTAAATGTTGATCAAAGTTAACGACACCGTAGAAGTCATTTCGGGACGAGACAAAGGCCAGCGAGGTAAGATCCTCAAGGTTGACCGCGATAAAGGTAAGGTTGTTGTCGAAGGTTTGAACCGTGTTTACAAGCACGTCAAGCGTTCACAACGTAACCCGCAGGGTGGCCGACTCTCCAAGGAAGCCTTTATTGACGTTTCCAAGGTGATGATTGTTTGCCCTACGACAGGCAAGCCGACTCGAATGGGAGTTCGGTTCCTAGCGGATGGTTCAAAAGAACGGTATAGCAAGAAAAGTGGAACGGCCATCAGTGTTGTTTCCCCGCCCAGTGCGTTGCATGCCAAGAAGGCTTAGTTGACGGTTCACCCGGACTGCGTCTTAGGATTTGGTACAGACAAGTAGAGTTCATTCAAAGCATCAAAAACATGGCCCCTCGACTTCAACTACATTACACCGAAACGATTCGCCCAGCACTCCAAGAGGAGTTCGGGTTCAAAAACGTTTTTTCCATTCCCAAGTTGGAGAAGATCTCCATCAATATGGGAGTTGGTGAAGCAATGCAAGACAAGAAGTATCTTGAATTGGCTGCCGAAGCGATGGGAGACATCGCTGGTCAACGGCCGGTTTTGACAATCGCTCGCAACTCGATCGCAGGATT
>JANPNA010000253.1:0-2670 GCA_031427235.1 Pirellula sp. | reverse complement strand
CCAAAACCTATTATCCGAAGCTGTTGTCAGAAAAGTTGTTGTGTTGGGCGGATCCATTCCAATGCCTGAAATACCTAGCTCCGAGCCCAATACGCTAAAACTTGTGATCCACCTGTTCACCAACAATAGCTGCCCGGAGCGTATGCCCAACAAGCACAGGGCGATGCCGGATCGCCTTACCGTAGTGACTTCCCTTTAAATGCTTAATCAACAGGAGAATGCAAGATGCTTGGTCTGATTCCGTATTTGACTGCCAGTGGCATCGAGTTCGATTCGAACCATACCAAGATTCACTTGGCTTGCTGGAATGGAAGCGAGCACCCTATCGACGTTTTCTATGCGGGTAATTTTGAGTCATGGCAAGCTCATCAGACTCGACGCAATTTCGAGTGCTCGCATGTCCTCAGCTTGATTGATCTTGGCCAGGGTGCCTGGTTGTTTGCAGGTGTTTATCGGGTTATCACAGGCAAGCCGCATCCGAAAATAGAAGGACACTTCCTCTACTCCACGGAGTTGCTGACACACCAGTCCGAACTAATTGGGCGAGTCATCGTAAGACATCAGCGGACTCGTCAATCCTACGTGTGGTGCAAGCCCGAAATAGAGTTGCCGATTGTCGAGATTCGACGAGAGAAGATGACTATCGCCGACTTTCCAGGGTACAACGCGGTTGTGATCAGTCATCCAAGTTTGCAGATCATCACGAGGCAGAAAATCGCGTCATGGCACGCTGCCCTGGCCAATATCAAAGGAGTCTACTTGATCGTCGATTCAACAACAGGCAAACCCTACGTAGGCAAGGCGTCTGGATCCGTTGGGATTTGGCAACGCTGGTGCGCCTATGCCGACAATGGCCACGGCGGCAACGTCGAATTAAAAAATGTTCTTAAAGCGAACGGGTCTGAACACATGACCAACTTCCAGTACTCCATCTTGGAAATCGCCGACACTCATGCATCCGATGAAGACATCCTCGCCCGTGAATCCTATTGGATGAATGTGTTGCAATCTCGGAAATTCGGACTCAATTGACAAAACTAAGAAAGGAACATACCGCGAATAATAATTCTCAACTCTGGATTCGCCGTTGCCAATTCTAGAGGCCGTCAAGGGCATCGATTATATCTTCATCAGTTGGATCGTCGCGTCGCTTAAACGCCTGTGCGATGTACACGCGTTGTTCTTCGCAATACGCCACAACAACCAATCGCAGGCTGCCACTTTTGCCGCTTCCCGGAATCGCCCATCGTACCTTGAGTACCTTTCCACCTTTGGCGGTCGCTTTCATAGGCGAAATTGAGCTTCCTTGCGCATTATTGCACTCGCCTGATGAAAAGTAACCGCAAAGAAATTCCTGAAGAGCTTGCTTATTCAATTGGTAATCCTCCGGCGTCATTTGTTGCCGCAATTCAAATAGCACAACGGCACTACCCCCGACTTGCCATATCCCGTCTTCGGGCTTGAAGTGCATTACCAATCGTCTCCGACGGCATTGTCGGCGGCTGCCAAGAGCTTATCGTCATCAACTAGAGGGACTTCCATCCAAGGGTCTGCTTCGATTATCTGTTGCATCGCAACTCGCATGTTGACAGCCGATGGCTTGCCAGTCCGTTGAGACTCGATCCACGCTCGCTTCCAACCGGGGTTTTCATGCGAGTAGTCTGACGCTTGGCGCGACGACGCGTCCGCAAAGAAAGTGGTCACGGCAGAGGCGAGAATCATCGCATCCGAATCAAGAAAAGTGAAGTGTGGCGGGCAAGATTCCAGAACGATCGGCTTCGATCCATCCCATAGGCTAACTTGTCTTGCGATGCCACGTGTTTCCAGCTGACTGATTAGCCGCCGAGGATACTTCGCAATGACCGGTCCATTTTGGATCGCAATGAAAGCGTTGTGCGTGATTGTCGCACCTCGATCGCGTAACGATGCAAGGTCCAGGTAGAAGATCGCCTTATTCAATACGACGATGTTCAGTCGGCGATCCGGCGCAGCGTTCAAGACCGCGCTAGCGGCCTCGATTAATCGCTGGCTTTTCTCGTTGGATTCCATGGAATTACTCTGTTTCTACCCAAACTGCGATTTTTTGTCCCAATAGAGACACTGACGAAGAGGGTAGCAGGTACGCTCCGTCGTGCCGTCAGCTCATGGGCATTTGCTTGAATTCTTGGTGGACGGCACATGGAATGCGCCTACTACTTTGACCTGTGTCGGCTGTGGCTATTGACCCGAAACACACGGCATGAAGCCGAGTTTTGTCCGTCGATCCCTTAAATTGTACATGCCATATGTCAAGTTGAAAGTACGCTACCATGAGCGGATGGGAACCGGCACGGGCGACATGATTCGATTGAGCATTGAAAATGGCCTTCCAGAACCAGCCTTTGGCTATCGCGATGGCTTCGTAACCACCATCTGGCGTCCGACCAGCAAAAACACAAGCGGAAATGGCGAAATGCCGGGGAAAATGCCGGGGAAAAAACTTTCAAAAACAGAAGCCAAGGTTGTCCAATTGATGCGAGATAATCCAACGGCTCGTCCGCAGAATCTGTGGGTAAAAATCGCTTGATATAGCTCCGCGTCAGCGCTTTGGATTTTTCGCATTACTCAAAAAACAAGCCGACATGCTCGAAAGAAGTCAGGGGCTACCGAAGCAGCCCCTGGCTTGTTTTC
>JANPNA010000252.1:0-4427 GCA_031427235.1 Pirellula sp. | reverse complement strand
TACTTTGAAGCCGAAGAGCGAGGAAACTCAAAGAACGCGAATTTGCTAAGGTGGGACGATTCTGGAACTACACCTCCAGTTATTACTTAGAGTAACTTGTCGGACCCCCAAAGTCAACGACGGTGCCGAAGCCCCCGTTAAACGAGAGGGGGGAAGCTTTTCCCAAGCCTTATCCAGCATACCAACTCGGCAGCAACCCAAAATTATTAGTCTTTGTCGGAGCGAAGCACCGAGACAAAGGCCTTCTGAGGGATATTAACGCTGCCGAACTGCTTCATTTTCGCCTTGCCCTTCTTCTGTTTATCTAAAAGCTTGTTCTTTCGAGTCACGTCGCCACCATAAAGCTTAGCAGTCACATCCTTTCGGTAAGGCTGGATCGTAGCTCTCGCAATAATTTCGCCGCCGATCGCTCCTTGAATCGGAATTTTGAACTGGTGGCGTGGAATCGCTTCGGCAAGCTGTTCACAATAGTGCAGAGCCCGAGTTCGCGACTTGTCTCGATGCACAAGATAGGAAAGTGCATCGATGGGCTCCTTGTTGACCAGGATATCGACTTTCACTACGTCGGTAGCTCGATATTCAATCGGTTCATAATCAAACGACCCGTATCCTCGAGTTATCATTTTGAGCTTGCCGTAAAAATCGAAAAGCACTTCTCCGAGCGGCATCTCACTCGTCACTTCAACTCGACCCGCAGAGAGATAGTTCATTGTCTGACTATCGGAGCGATGTTCTCGGCACAATTCCATGACAGGCCCAACATACTCCTCGGGGATGAGGATCGATGCTTTGATGTAGGGCTCGGTAGTCGAATCGATCGACATGGGATCGGGCCAATAACTCGGGTTGTCAACATCGATCGTCGTACCGTTTCTTAAAACCAGTTTGTACTTTACCGATGGGGCAGAGATGACTAGTCCGAGGTCGAACTCTCGCTGCAGACGTTCTTGAATTACGTCCAAGTGAAGCAAGCCAAGAAACCCGCATCGAAATCCGAAGCCGAGCGCTGCTGAACTGTCTTTTTCAAACGTCAGCGCCGCGTCGTTGATAGCCAACTTTTCAAGAGCCTTCGTGAGGTCCTGGTATTCGTCGGTACTCATCGGATAGATAGACGAAAAAACAACTTGCTTCGCCTTTTTGTAGCCAGGTATCGGTGCTTCGGCTTGGCGATTAAGAAGCGTGAGCGTATCACCAATTTCAATGTCCTGAACACTCTTTACGCCCGCGACGATATAACCGACCTCCCCGACGCTGAGTTGCTTTTGAGGAGTGAGCTTTAACTGATTGTAGCCCAACTCGTCCACTTTGTAGTCGCGGCCTGCGTGCATGAAATGGATGGTCTCGCCCGTTTTCAGCGTGCCTTCCATCACACGCACTTGGAGAAACACACCTCTATAGGTATCAAAGTGGGCGTCGAAGACGAGTGCCTTCAGCGGCGCATTCGGGTCACCCTGGGGACATGGTAGTTTTTCAACGATGCCAGCTAGGAGGTCGTCAATGCCAACGCCAGTCTTCGCGGAAACAGGGATCGCTGCAAACGGATCTAGTCCCAAATCAGCGTCAATCTCCTCTCGCACTTTCTCAACATCTGCGGCCGGAAGATCGATCTTATTGATCACCGGCAGAAGGGTCAGATTATATTCCAGTGCAAGATAGAGGTTGGCAACCGTCTGCGCCTCAACCCCCTGCGACGCATCGATAACAATCAACGCACCGTCACACGCCATCAAGGAACGCCGTACTTCGTGTGAAAAATCAACGTGGCCAGGAGTGTCGATGAGATTGAGTAAATAGTCTTGACCGTCCGCAGCGCGGTAGGAGAGCGTGATCGAATTGCTCTTGATAGTGATTCCCCGTTCACGCTCAATATCCATCGAATCGAGCATCTGGTCGTGGAACTCACGTTGTGAAACACCTCCACACGCCTGAATCAATCGATCGGCCAACGTCGACTTGCCATGATCAATATGGGCGATAATACAAAAGTTCCGAATATGTTTCATACGTCGTGTTCGTGTGGGAAATGTTCTGGTGCTCTGTTCGCAGAACAGGATCATAGTGAATGATGCCATCTAAGGACAGGGAATATGCGAATGTAACCGTCGAATGGGCACCCATCGGACCAGCAATCCCTACATGATCCTATTTAAACAATAAGAGCCCAAGTCTATAGTGTACGACAACACTGCGAATTCTCGGCGAATTAGGACGTGGCGTAAAAAAGAACACTTCATGCGAATCGGCACCTGGAATGTTGAAAACCGGCTAATGACAGACAAGCACAAGGAGTAGAGCGTCACAAGTGCTAGACGAATTGTTGCTGATGGTTTGTCAGATCACGACGCTTACGTTATCGACGTTATTGCAACCTAAGGCGATCGGCGGGTTCAATTATACCAAACGTAGATTGGGACCGTTTTCCCGGATCAGATCATTTCGGACATGGCAATGACCATTTTCAATTGGAAAGCCAATTGACGATTTTGAGCCGCGTATGCGGCGGCAGCGAATAGCCGCCGGTGGTAACCGGCGGTAGAGATTCGCGGTGGTTGGTCAGAGCCGCGAATGCGGCGACACAACACATCTGAAATGGACGGTACCCCGTGCCGCCGCCTACGCGGCTCTCTGCAGTCCGGTGTGCATAGTCTGCGGGTTGTCACCCGCAGCTATTCGCTGTCGCAGCTATCGCTGCTGAAAACACACGAGACATTAGTCCTATCCGTCGGTAGATTTCTGTGGGGGGACAGGGGGGACAGGGGACACAGGACATTTTTGAGATCGTGTCGTTTGCATTGCAAGCTGAAGACTGGACGCTTTTCATTAATAGGGTGACGCTTAGGACACACCTCATTCTAGAGGTAAACAAACAAAATAAGTTTTTCGAATCCAGTCCGCAGCTACCCACCAGAAAATGTGCAGTGTCCCCATTAGTTGCATTAGTTGCACCATTAGTTGCAAATCTACACGCAAGTATCGATTCGCAAGCTGCAACAGATTCACAAGCTAACGCATCCGGCAGACTTACCACCAAAGGTACCGGAACCGGAACCAGAAACGCCGCAAACCGACCCCGCGAAGGAAACCCCTTCCGATTCCGACCCGAAATAGCTCGCGTGTTCTTTCTCTTTAAGATGCTTCTTAAGGTGCTTGGTCCCTGACTGGGCACCGTTCTGCCTACAGCCTCAACCGCTACAGCCTACAGCCTAGCAAGGCACCTAAAAGAAAAAATTCCTTGGGTTGGAAGTTCACGCGACGCATATACTTCCACAAGTGGGGTTAGAAGACTAGACTGGAACCCAGAGGCAAATCATGTCGGAAATAGCAACCCAACTACTCAACACGTTCTCATCACTTTCGGCGAGTGAACAGCATGAAGTATTGCTTGCGCTGCTTCGCAGCAGTGGTGAGCTTCCGGCATCCACGTTGAACGACGATCAACTCGTAGCGATAGCCGAAGACGTTTTTTTATCGCTCGAAGGAGAGGAGCTCCATGGCGGCGAAGGTAGCAAGAGGTGAAGTGTGGATCGTGGATCTCGGCATGGTAGCCAAGATTCGCCCGTGCTTGGTGTTGAGCATTCCAAGCGACGACGAAAATGATCGTGTGTTAACGACACTGGTTCCCCATACAACGAGCACTCGCCAATCTCGGTTTGAAATCGTCATTCGGACCCCGTTCTTGAAGGAAGGGGCCTTCGACACTCAAAATATCATCACGATCCCGACTATAAAGCTCGTTCGCAAGTTGGGGAAATTGACTGAAGATCAACTCTCCGAAGTGGAAGTGTCGATCAAGCATTGGCTTGGCTTTGACCAGATTCCTAGCGAAGACACCTAACAGAAAAAAATCTTTGGCATTCTGTTGCCTGCACCGTAGCGGTGCGTTCTCTGGCCGTCGTACAATGTACACCTATGGTTGCACTTGCCCCGAACACGTCCGAAACAAGCCCTTGGGATGTCCTCGACACATTCCCAAAACTGCACTCGCGCGCACGCGAGGCAATTACACGCAGTTGCACCGAAGCGCCCCACTCTAAGTCTCGAAAGGGCGGGGGGACGGGGGACACAGGACATTTTTGAGATCGTGTCGTTTGCATTGCAAGCTGATGACTGGACGCTTTTCATTAATAGGCCTTGTCCGAATGCTTGCCAAAGTTGCGGCCAACGACCGAGATCTTCAGGCTAAAAGACGACAAAGCACCTTCGAAAACGAGCTAAATCAATAGCTCGCACCTTTGCTCTTGTCGAGCATAAGAAGAGATGGCAACAAAACGTCAGGTCGAACTGCTTTTAAGGGGTCGCGAGCAGCTCTCTCGCTTGTTGACGGACATAAAATCGACGCCCTGTCTTGCGACTCCTTGCCTCGTCAATCACCTTGGGATTGCCAGCTACCTGGCAAAACATCCGACCGAAATCGCGGACTAGGATGG
>JANPNA010000251.1:0-4195 GCA_031427235.1 Pirellula sp. | reverse complement strand
TGCGCGTGATGGCCACCGACCCATTGGCCTGCCCCCACATCGCGTACTGCACGGCTTTTTCGCCGACCTCGCGCGCCTCACGCTGGTCGACGTCGCTGACGCAACCGACGAAACTGCGCTGCAGATAGCCGAAGGTGTCACCGCGCACGCGCTTGATCTTCAACCGCTCGCGGATGTGGTTGCACAGGAAGTCGGCCAGCGCACCGCTGCCGCTGAGTTGTACGTTTCCGTGCGCGTCGCGCTCGAGTTCAGGGGCCATGGCAGACAGTATCGGCCGACCGGCCGCGTCATGGACCCCCTCACTCACGGCGACCACGCATCTGCCGCGATCTCAGGCCATTGAAACCTAACACTGACGGAGTACGGGATGGAGTACGTGAGCCTCGTCCAACACGGCCGATCTCAGGCCACGCTTAGAAACCAGTCTTCGACACGCATCAAACCAACCAACGTGGCCCAAAACCCGCAGAAATTCGTTCGCTACCACTCGTCAAACCTCACGAGACGGATTTGAACAGCCTAACTCCAGGTTATGAGCTTTTTTCGACTAAGGGGTCGATTTCTATAAATACTGACGCAATTCCATCCGTTAGCTATATCTCTACCCTCTTGTTATGAGGAAAAGTCTCTAAAAGCTCATAACACCAGGGTCGGGAAAACAGAGATCCGAGAGACTTTTGGACCGAAATTGCGATTTCCGGTCGAAATCGGGTTTTTAGGCGTCCGCGAGGTTATGAGGTAGAGAGAGTCGGTGAGAGTCGACTTTGCTGCAACCGAAAAGCCGCCGGATAGCGAAAAGACTGGGATAAACGAAAAAAGGCTGGCACCATGACAGCACCAGCCTTTTCGTTTACTTGTGGGTAGGATTTCGTTCGCTACCACTCGTCAAAGTTGAGGGAGACGGATTTGAACGGACGACCTCGAGGTTATGAGCTAACAAGCTTTGCCGTGGCAAACCTGCTTCGGAGTAATCATTTGCCACGCCGGCAACGGACTCTTCCCCCGTGTAGCCAACTCAATGGAAAAATAGATCCTAAATCTTGCTCAGCTTCTGCGGGATATGCCAAACAAATGTTCACTATGGGACTGCCCAATTTCTCCGGTCTGGCTAACGTGCACTGGTGCATGTCCTTTCTCTGCCGAACCGTTGAGCACATCGTCCCAGGTTCGAGTGAAGGTCTGTCCGCATAGTTTAGACAACCGATGCAGTTTGGACAAAACTATCACGTGGGCCCGTCCTCATTACTTCTTGCAGAAGTATTCAGGCTTTGGTGACAAACGCGGCCCGCCATCTCCCTCGACCTCCTGCATCCCTGATAGCTAAAAAAGACTATTCCGTAGCTCGCGCCACGAACAGTCTTTTACAGGTCGGCTTTCGAATGTATTAATCGAGTCGTTCTGAGCGATCGCAGGGGGTATCGAAGTTGATTTCTACGCTGAACGGGTTGCTTCTCAAGGAAAGAAATTCCACTCCGCGTAGCCTCGCGGCCCGATTCAATGCGTTGCAGTTGTGCTCGCTTCGATAATCCTAGCCAGTCCGCACTTGCGCAATCGATCGATGGTCGTTTCTTCCTGTCTGGGATGCTTTGCCGAAGGTCGCAGACGACGTATTTGTCGCTCGTCGACCGTGTGCCACGCAAGATCAGGAATTAAGTGGTCGTCAGGCGGTTCTTGTGCTCGAACCTTCTTACGCTGGACAGGTCCGTCGTTGCAGTTGGCTTCAACATAGCTTTCTCCGTTTTCGATGACCTCGCGCAACTCAACTATTCCGCTACCAATCGAAAAGTCATGCAAGAACTCGAACGGAAACGCCATGACTTGCTCGCTAGTTTCGGAGTCGACACGATTGCAAAGGTAGGTCAACATCAACCCACCCTTGATCATGGCGATCGAATAGCTGCTTTCCATGAAGGTCAAGACGACTATTTGCGGCTCGCCTTCAATCGTCGACTTCCAGAGCTTATGAGTAAACCGGAGAAAACGACGGATGTCGGATCGTTGGATTTTCATGAGTATTTCCTCGAGGTTGTTACAGTTCGGTCAGCCTGCCTTGCGGCGTTTGTTGCTCGCTCCAATGGTGCTTGTACGAATGCCCTGACTCTGCGCGAGATCGATGTTCAAATCCAAGTTGTTCAGTGGCATCCAGACGTATTGCATCCGTGGGCCGCAGGCTAGGATTGGCTGTTTCGTGCCGAACAGGAACAGACTGTCCGTACCCAACTTGGAGGCAAACTCCAGGTTTTGGCGGGGTGTTCCGATACGCAGATCCGGGCCCAGGTGCAGCGAACGATCCAGCTCCAAGCTCACAGTGCATTCCGTTCCTCGAGTGGATCGGCCGAACACCGCAACGTGACCGTTTAAGTCCAAAATCACGGGTTTCATTTCCTCCGTGTTGCCAGGTAGCTGCGATAGGCAACTGCCTAATGCATCCCGATCGCCCGCGTCGAGATGAACCCGGTTGGTGGATCTCTGCCTATCCGGAATCACTCGATCTACAATCGGAAACCGACCCTCAGTCTCGACCGGAAGCCTGAACCGCCATGGTCCAGAGGCAATAACGATTGTTTTATCGTGAAACCCAATGGATACGTCCTTGAGACTGGCGAAATCCTTAAGAGCAAAAAGCCGACTTTTTCGGATAAGAATCGCTTCCGACTTCCAAGGGAAATCAAAACCGTCGAACCGCACCAAGTGGCTACCATCCGTGGCTGCCATTGCCCCATCCCGACCGTCTAACTGAACGCATCCCAGCGAGTATCGCGTAGATGCTTCATCGACCACCTCAATTGCATGGGCCAAACAAGGCAAGAAGCGGTCGTCGATTTTGGTCAAATGAATGTTGTCATTCGAAGTATCGAGTGGCGTCAGTAAGTCGATTTCGGCATATCTAGCAACAGGGCCTGTTTGCCAGCCTACCCTGAACCGGCTGCCATTTTCAGTTGACTCAACAGGGCCGAATTCGATGTCGCCAGTGGATTGGACTAACTGCTCCAAGACATCGATAGAAATACTTATCGACTCAGCCAGCGGATCATCGCCAACTTTGCACGCAACACCGCAGCTAATCGACTTTCCTGCTACGGACATTTGAAGGGTACAGCCGTTTGCAGTGGCGTAAATGGCGATGTCCGACGAGAGTTTTCGAAGGGGGCGATTAAAAAAGGCATTTGCAAACTTGCGAAAAGTCTGGATTATTGTTTTGGGAATGAACATGAATCTTTGCGATCTTTGGTTGGAGGATGGTGGATTGCACGAGCGGGCGAACGTCACCCGCTCGAAAGAACGTTCAGCCGGAAGATAGGCTGACCCGTTATGCAAAAACGCGATTATGCTCTGCGATTTGGCTAGGAAGCTCGCAGGTCTTCCGGAAGGGACTCGGCAAAGCTGAAGCGTTTGCCGTTCATCCCAATGATGAGGTGGTCATGGAGTGGAACACCCAGCACTTTGCCAGCGTTGGCCAGAGACCGAGTTACAGCCCGGTCCTGACTACTTGGCAGGATGTCGCCCGATGGATGGTTGTGGCCGATAATGAGCGATGAAACCCCTTGCATGATTGCGAAGCGAAAGACTTCACGTGGATGTACAAGGCTTGCATCGAGGGTGCCGATCGTGACCACTTCGACATATTTCACTACCATTTTGGTATCCAAACCGATGGACCAGAAATGCTCTTTGTCTCGGTCAGTCCGGCATCGTCGTCCGAGCCAGAATCGTAAAACGCAAGCTACCTTGTCAACGCCATCAATGGGTCCCTCTATTTTGGTTCGAACAAGCATTTATCGAATCTGACTTTGGTTGGAGATTTGGAAGTTGGAACACGTTAAAACGAACAAGCAAGCGGGCGGCGATACAAAGCAACCGCCCGCAAGTCCGTCGTAAAACCGGCATTGCCGGTTAGTCGGTTAGCTCGTCGATAAAGCGCGCCATAAGGTACGGCTCCGCACTGTCCCAATCGATAACCTGGGGCGGACGCAGATCGTCAGGCTCTAACTCGAATGGACCTGGCGTTAACAACGAAAAGCCGCAACGACGAATCGTGCCGACCGTGTCACCGGTTGCGGCTGCAACCGCTGCGTCAAATTCAGCAATGGACATGGAATTACCTCTTACTTAGTTTTGGAGTTAAAAACCTGAATGGCATGTCCTCGCAGGGCAAACACCCCATGCGAAAACGAAAAATGCCCAGGTGCTGTAC
>JANPNA010000250.1:0-3222 GCA_031427235.1 Pirellula sp. | reverse complement strand
GATGTCCCGCAAGCTCGGATCGTTACCGATCGACGCGCTCAGTAGCTTTCCGACCGAAGCAGTGTTTAGCCATCGCTGGAATGCTCGCTGCACAGAGCTCGACAATCCAACCCGGCCCTTACCCGCCTTGTTCTTGAACTGGCCCGATCGGATCATCTGGAACACAGTTCGCAGAACACGACCGTTGTCGCCGACGCGATCGAATACTCTGTGCATGAGCTCGTTATCACGAACCGACAGCGCGACCAGCAAAGCTGCTGGCATATCCTTCATGAACGCCTTCTCACGAGCGTACAGAGCCAGCTTCGCCAAGTACTGGTTGTCGTCGACTTCGTCGATCAACTTCAGGACTTCGTCAAGCTGCGTCTCAGCCGTGCTGTAGAACGCGTTACCGAACGTACCCGTAGCGGCAACTTGAGCCAGGGCGTGCTTCGGCTCGAGCTTGTACGCGCGGCCACCCACTTCGTTGACTGCGTTCGCTCGCGGCAATCGGTTGGTAAGACTTGCGAATAGAAACTTGTTGGCCATCCGTGTGACCTCCTCAATAGAAGACTGTTCGACGAAGGGTAGTTGAGAAAGGCCAGCGTCATTGACGCTGCACCATCTTTAGCAGAGATGTATTCCCAACCGGCAGTCGAACGAGAATCGCAAAGCAGATTAAGCACATTGCTCAATCCGCTTCCCCTTGTTCATTTGTTGATTGTTTGATTGCGATTAAAGACTCGGGTCATTGTCCGAGGTTCACTAAAAACGAGGAACAAGGTCTGGTTCGAGTGATAGTCCTCGCGAGCGACATGCTAAGTGCGAAGGAGGAAGAAGCTTAAAAATCCCTGTTTTCGGAATATTTCGATAGATTCAAGGTCATGTCAGCCAAATTGGAGCGACTTCTCTATAGTCCGACACTCAACCACGCACCAAGGAGTTGCCATGGCCGAAGAACATCCACCTGATTGGCCTAAGATAGTGGAGCGTCATGCGGAACGTGTTTTTCGCATCGCTTACCGTATCCTCGGCTCTGTTCATGACGCCGAAGATGTTTCGCAGTTGGTTTTTATCGAAGCCAAGAACCTTCAGGAATCTGGGCCAATCCAAAGTTGGTCAGGGCTCTTTGCACGTTTGGCTACCACCCGAGCCATCGATTTGCTGCGTCGACGACGCAAGAGTATTGAGATTGATGAGACTCAATACGTTTCGAACCTGGAGCCACATCATCACGTGGTTGGCGCCGAACTTGCTGCTTGGTTGCGAAACGCAGCGGCACAATTGCCTGAACAGCAAGCTGCCGTCTTCTCATTGAGTCACTTTGAACAACTCGATCGAAACGAAGTGGCCGCCATCTTAACTATCTCAGTCGAAGCGGTTTCAACAGCTCTCTACAAGGCACGCGGGCGACTGCAAGAACAACTCAAATCCTTCAACGGAGTCCGATAACATGAACGACAAAAACTCAACCATTACCGCAGACCACGATGACCTCGAACCGCAGCTTGAATCAGCGGTCTGGGCAGTACTCAGCGAACCACTTCCAGCCGACGCCATCGCACGAGTTAAATCGCAGGCCCTGACATTAGACGGAAAACCAGATCTGCAAATTCGACCTTCAATTCGCAACGTATCTTGGAGTCGTCCGTGGATGCAAGTTGCTTCATTGGCCGCTTGTATCTTCTTGGTTCTCGGGGCAACGATGATGTTTACTTCGACGTCTAGTGCGTTTGCGCAAGTGGTAAGTAATATTCGGAAGGTCGCCACGGCCAAGTTTACCATTGAAAACATCGGTCCGAGCAACCTGACTGCTGTTGCCAGTGTAAAAGCCCCTGACCGTTTTCGACTCGATTTTCAGGCTCCAGGACAACCAGTCAATATCACTAACGGATCGGCAGGTGAACTGATTGCGTTCGACTCGAATTCAAACCAGGTCTCAGTAAACGAGATACCTAAGGCGAGCTCGAATTTTGATATTCTGCAGCTTCTGCAAAAGCCAGATGTGAATGCTGTGCTGAGCAAGGATGAAAACACGATTGCTGGCACGCTGCTCTACGACATTCTCAACGGTCAAGGGAAAATCTGGATCGACGTTGAAACACAACTTCCTAAACGGATGGAAATGACTCCACCGTCAGGAATCGGAACAACGCCACTTGTTTACCGTGACTTCGAGTGGGACGTGCTTCTGGATGATGGCTTATTCGCCATGCCAGTCGGCAAAGAAGTTGTACGCAGTTCCCTGCTTGCCAGTCCAAAGGAAGAAGAACTGATTGCTGCGTTTGCAATTCGTCAGGCTTTCTCTCAAGAGCCCTACGAAGCTGCGTTCCTCGATAGGTCAACCACGCCAAAGCCAGGATTAAGGCTTGGCCAATTGGCATACGATCACAACAAGAGTCGAGTAGACAATAATCAGATCCAATCTGCAAAGCTTCAGGGCCTCTGGACCGTCATTGGAATCAGTCAAACCGAGGCAAGCGATCCATCGCTGTTACAGAAGCGGATTGACTTCCTGTGCATGAAGCTCGACCAATGGACCTACGACATTAATCGCACGGGAGGTTGGTTAGGCACGGGAGTTCGGCCTGGTGAAGCCAAACCATTATGTTGGTGGAAAGATGGCGGCCGCATTCGAGTGCTTCGTGGGGATTTAACAATCGTTGATGCCGATCAATCACCTGCAAATAACTAAGTTGCTGCCCAAAAAGTCGTCGACGAAACAGGCCGAAGCGGCGTCGTTTCGGCCTGTTTAGCTATAAGTTTAATCCAGTCCTGAAATGACACAGTCAAAAAGACTCGCTGCAACGGTTTCCCATTGCGACGAGTCAGAAAAATGAACCTGAGCGAATTGTTTTGTTCAGATACTTTCGTGTTTGGTTGATGTAATCCAAACAGGCAGTTCAGTTGTCAGAGCCGATGACTGGATTTGCGCCAGCATGGACCTGTTTACAAGACAGGTGCCTTTCTCAGTCGAGCCACATCGGCATGTCAGCAGGAACGCAGTGATTCGAACACTGTCCATCGGTTTTGGAGACCGAGTCCGCTCCCAGGCGAACATTCCTGTGTTGCAGAAGCCCAGTGAACTGAGCTTCTGCTTTGTTTAGTCTTCGAGCTCTACTATCCAGTAGGCTTCGCTGATGAACTTGGACCAGCTCTTCACGCGATTCATTCGATCGGCGTAGAT
The DNA here is from genome assembly GCA_031427235.1 of Pirellula sp. Taxonomy (GTDB): domain Bacteria; phylum Planctomycetota; class Planctomycetia; order Pirellulales; family Pirellulaceae; genus JBKCUI01. Next base: position 56 of record JANPNA010000250.1, on the reverse strand, counting down.
CGGCTTCCAAGCTGGACGCACTGGCTCCTTGCGAAGCCTCATGTGCGCCTGTGCCG
>JANPNA010000249.1:0-41856 GCA_031427235.1 Pirellula sp. | reverse complement strand
CTCCCGATTGCCCAACTCCAATCCTGATCATTTCCAATCAGCTTCGCAAGTAACGAAGCAACTTTCTTCCCGGTGCCAGTGCCTGTGGCAGCCGTGCAATCGTTCTTTTGTGCCTAGCCATCCTACTCAAGTCTTCTGCTGTGAGAATTGTAGACTGGCCGCCATCGACTTTGAGCGGACTCGGCGGCGCAAGGAAGCCCGTGCCAGAGCCCGAAAAAAATACCGTTGAACAGCTCGCGGTAGAGCCAAGCATGCACAATACTGCAAGGACTACCGCCAAAGGAAGAAGGAACTTGCTGCTGTCCAAGTGATTTCCAACACGGCCCGCCGACGGAAATTGGTTGTTTTGATTCGCTGCGCGAGGGTGATACAAATCCGCCAAAATCGCGACGCACAAAGAAATCTTCTTGCCGAAGGCCTGGCTGCTTCGTCTGTTGGGAAATCGATCCAAGAACGCCTCGCAAAAAAATCTGTACCCGCTCATGTCACGTGATGGTGAAGCCACCCAGGCGATTTTTGAAATCATCAGGAAGCAACGAGGCTACTGATGAGTGTCAGCATCCAACTGGGTGACGTAACCATTTTGGTTACCAGGAAGAACATTAAGAATGTCCACTTGTCCGTCCATCCACCCGATGGCCGAGTAACTTTGGTCGCCCCAAAATCAACGCGACTTGATGTGGCTCGTGCGTACGCCATCTCGAAGCTTCGATGGATCCGCCAGCAACAGACTATTCTCGCAAACCAAGCCCGTGAGACGCCGCGCAGTTTTATTGAGCGAGAGAGTCACTACCTTTGGGGCCGGCGATACCTGATGACGATCAAGCATGCCGAGGCTAGGCCTTTCGTCTCCCTCGACCACAAACGCATAACGCTAACGGTGCGACCTGGAAGCGATGAAGCGAAACGCCGTCAAGTGATCCACGAATGGCAACAGTCGCTTCTCCACGAGGTAGTTCCGAAGCTGATCAAAAAATGGGAGTCGAGGATTGGCTCGAATACGTCGTAGTCCATGAGTTGGTGCATCTACGGGAACCAACTCACAATGATCGTTTCATTTCAATTTTGGAAGATCATTATCCAACTTGACGCGAAGCCCGCGCCGAACTGAACGAACTGCCGTTAGCGGCAGTAGAGTGGAAAGAGTAATCATAGATTCTTCGTGAGGACGATTGGATATACTCGTTCGGCGATGGCCAAACGCCTGGCCATGTTAAGCCTCCCGTGGTGGATGCTGCCAGCATCCGAGCCGATGCTAGCAGCGTCGGCCACGACACCCACTCGCGGTCATGAATGTACGAAACTTCAAAACGAACATGATCCGCTTGCTACAGACGCGGTGGCGGGCAACATCCTATTCATTTCCTTCCATGCAAATGGCCGTCAGAATCTTTTCGTCGAATCAGTAAACCGAATTGGAATCCTATGATCCCTGAAACCATCATGAAGTGATAGGGAAGTATTTCTCGAACAACGTTGTATTCATTGGATCCCTTGGGCGATTTCATTGTATTCTGAACAAACGACACCAGCCAATCTGGTAAGCCGCCTATGATCAGCGAAAAAATGGCAAATACCCCGAACGAAACGCATGGCGTAGATCGGCGATCGAAACCAATAACGAATGCTGCTGCACAAGAATAAATGGACGTTAAGCGTGCCGCTTCTAACCAAAATGTGTGCGGCCACTGGAGCGACGTAACGACGATTGCAACGTATGCGATCAGGAAAAGAAGAGACGATATACCAAATCGCATTATGAGTTCCGCTGTTGAGGACTTTTTTACCAAAGATGTGATTCGATCAATTAAAGTATGCCCGCAACTATTTGGGTAGTAAACCCCCAGTGCAATCCAATCTTCCTTCAATATCGCTTGATCGGCGATTGGCTTTGCGAAGGCATTCATCTCGTCCGTCGTGCCGCGTGACGGTGTCGATTGGCAACACCCGTTAAGCGGCATGGAGTGCGCCAGGTACAACGCTCGATGTGAACCTTTCTGACGATCAAAGTGACTCTTGCAGAGCTAGCGTCAACCCGGCCCGCAATGATTTTGAATTTTGGTCCAAGCGGGGTTGCAATGCCGGATGCAAGATATTGCGTTGAATTCATTTGCAAAAGAAGACTGAATCATGAACGACGTCGACACGGAGAATACCGAAGCCCTAAATCTGGTTTCGGTCGATCGAACCACCAAAAAGACCATGTCGAAGCGAGTGCACGAGTACGAGGTCGTCGTATCCGATAGGATTTGCCTCGTCGAAGCGGCAAACGATTTCGTCGGCCATATCGTTTCAAAACAAATTGTTCCGGTTCTTGTTTCGGGTCCCGTCGCAACCGAAATACCTATGAGCGATCAAGAAACCAAAACCTACAACTCAGCCTTGCACTTCCTGCAACGGCAGTTTGAACAAGGGTATTCCACAACGGAACCCGTGGAGAAGCTTATCGAAACGGAGCAGACGGAAGAGTTCAGCTAAGGGGCGCTTTGAGGCGACACTTAATTCAGTTCCCATAAGCAACGGTGGCTTAATTCTGATGTTCGCCGGTTATGTCAGCCGCCCTCTTCGAGCGAGATTTCAGCAAGAAAGGATAAAACACTAGAATCTTGGTTTTCGTCGCTCCCATTTTCGAGATTCATTGCGTTACCCTTCAAGAAGATCACTCTCGCGAAACACCTTGGAATGCGGACTGATCAACGACAACGTTGGTTATCTCTTGAGACATTCGGCTTTTAGAAACGCCATGACACTTTGACGCCCTCGTTGAGTTGTTCAATGAGTCGTTCACAAAACGCTTGGTTCGTACCGATGGTTAGTTTAGAGGCCTTTCTTGCGGACTCAATCGCCTTTTCGAATTGTCCATTCGCGGCAGCAGCGATGGCGAATGCGATCTCGCACGACCAATCGTCTCCACCCAGTTGAGTTGCCAAGCTGGCGTTTTCAATCGCTTTCGACTTAATCCGATTGGTAGGAGTTGGGACGGAACCGTTGATCCAGGCGATTCCCCTACGAGCTGCGATTTCGTGTCCGCCCAATTTGATAATCGCTTCCCATTCTAACTCCGCCAGTTTGAATTGACCGCTAGCTGCCAACGCGACTGCTCGATGCATTCGAACACGAGGATCCTTCAGACCTAGAGGCAAGGATTGTCGAAGGGCGGCCTCAGCCTCGCGCTTTTTATCGGTTCTCGTTAGGATCTCAGCTCGAAGCGCGAGGAGTAAGCCGTGCAAAACACGGACCTCCGCAAGTCGAGCCAGATGCTGCAGCGCTTCGTCGTATTGTTCCAATCGAGTCAAGGTAACCGCTTTCAAAAACACTGCCCCAGGATTCTCGTGGGACGAAGTTTTCAACTGTTCGATCGCGGCTTGCAGTTCAAGATCGCTTTTGACCATGTCGACGTCTGCCAACTCCCAGTATTGATCAAAGAACGCGTTGTTCTTGTTGTCCCAAACCGACATCTCCGTTACGATTTTTTCCAATTCACCCATCTGACTCATGTGCCGTTGGATTGCCAGCTTACCTGCTTCGTTGAGCGTTTTTAGCTGATGACGCACCATGTCGTAGTAGACTTGGATCTCCGTATTTTGCTTAGCGAGTGTTGACATGGCTCGATTGTATTCGCGTCCGCCCAATGGCATTGCCAGTGCATTGCGCTGGGCATTGCCTGATTGCACGGTGCCGGTTGGTTGCGGAGATGCTAACAGGCCATTCCTTTCGGCTTGAATGGAAATAGCGACCAATTGCGATTGAGCCAATTCGAAGGTGCAATGGACCTTCGAATCTACTATCCTCGCAACCGCATGATTCGTTTCTACAAGCCGGTTGAGCGTTTCCTGACGCTCTGCAATAAGCTTGTGTCCAACGCCTAGGTGCTCAGAGTACTTGTGCTCCAGCTCTTCAATCGATTTAGCATATTTCAAACACCGATCGGACAAAGGTTCTGGTTCCTGGCAATTGCTGAATTCAGCAAGGCTCGCAAAGAGAACGCAAACAATTACAAACATCATCTCGCGACCCAGGTTTACGTTGAAAGACATTTTTTTCAAACCTCATGCGTTACAGGATCGATCGTCTTCGCATTCTCAGTCCACATGGGCTTTCGGTCTTCGAAACCGCACTTCAAACGAGAGAACGAAAACGCCATTCTTTTGCCACGGAGTAGGATTGTGCCACGGAGGAGGATGGGAATTCTAATTTGATATCCTACTGCTCTTCGACGCGTGCCGCCACGTTCAAAAAAAACTTTGCTTATAATCGTAGAAGTTTCTATTGAATCTGGATTCTGAAGTTGGTCAAATAACGTGCGGTGCCTCACTGTTCACTTTTCTGACGGAAGTTGATAACTATGATGCGTTTCACTCGAGCGGCTCTGCTTTGTGCTTGCTTCATGTCGACAATGGACTTGTTTTCGCCGGTCGGTTGTTGCAGCGAGCCGTTGGATTTGGAGACATTGTTGAAAAGCGAATCTGCGGGGGAATCAGTCAACCGTCGCGTACTCAATACCATGGCACCCGCCGATCCATTTTCGGCATGGCAAGCGGGGATGGTCAAACAATCGGACCAGTGGAAGTCCTATGACCAATTGGCGACGGGGAAGAAGGAAAGCGAGTACTTGGTGAAGCGTGAAGAATTGAAAGGCTCCCCTCAAAAGCACAGAATATTGGCGAATTGGTGCCAGCTCCACGATTTGCCTGACCGTGCTCGCGCCCATTTCTACGGAGTGCTTTCATCGGCCTCAAATAACCTCGAAGCGAGAGAGTACCTGGGACATCTTTATGTGGATGACAGTTGGGTCGATCGTAGTGACCTTGAAGTTGCTCAGCGTGGCATGCGGAAAACGCTGGAATCTTTCGACGATTGGGTGCCCAAGATCAAATCGATCGTAATCGATCTTCATTCCGGTCGATCCAAGGTCATGAGCAAAGCGTTCGAAGCGTTAGATAGGATTGACTCCGAGGCAGCCCTTCCATCGTTGGAAGTCTTTGCATCGAACGTGGACGACGACTTAGCCAAACCACTAATTCGCAAAATTGCTTCTGTCCGCTCGAGAGATTCGTGCTTAGCTCTTGTCCGAATCGCTCTTGCTCATCCAAGTGCGAGCATTCGTTCCATCACAGCCGAAGCCATTCGTAAGTATCCACAGTCGCACTATGTACCCGAATTGCTAAGCATGCTTGCAGGAGAGACTCAGGTTGACAATCGACTCGTGATGCAGCCAAATGGTACCGTGGGTCTGGAAACGCTACTTCGCAATGAATTGCAAGATAAAAAGCAGGTTCAACGAGCTCAAAAGTTAGTTAATGTCGTTTCGGTTTTTTCATCAAGCCATTCATCCAAAATCTACAACACAACGCATTCCGACATTTTAATGTGGTCAAAACGCATGAATATTCCAAAAAATGCTCCCGTGTCGCTGGGATCCAAGTCTGACAGATCCACGGAAATCGTGCAAAGTTCTTTTCAGTCCACGTATGTACCGACAGTCGTGTTTCAAAACGTCTCCGACAATCTAAATGAAGGCGCGAAACAACAACAGCGTGCAGTAACAAAGAGTAATCGCGACCTGAAGGAAAATACGAATCGGATATGCACTTTGTTGCGGGCTACAACCAAAGAAGAAATCGAAGACAGTCCGACGTTGTGGTGGTCGTGGTGGAACGAGTACAACGAACGGTATCAGTCCGAAAAACCAACGGCCTACGGATATAGCTCACAACAAGAAAGAATCGTGGTCGCTTCGAGAACTTTGCGAGGCGAAATCGTATCTACGGAACGTGATCTTGGCCCCAAGCTCGTCCAGTACTCGTGTCTTGTACCTGGAACCCCTGTTCACACGTCGAGCGGACTAGTCCCAATTGAAAAGATACAAATAGGCGATTTGGTTTTGTCGCAAGATATCGAGACGGCAGAGTTAACCCTCAAGCCCGTCATTCTCACTACCATTCGACCTCCCAAATCGACAATCAAAATCGGCACCTCCACGGGCACAATGGAAGCAACTGGCGGTCATCTTTGGTGGGCAAGCGGTCAAGGTTGGGTCAAGACACGGGACCTTAAGCCGGGGATGACTCTACGGACCGTAACGGGAACATCCACTATTGTAAGTCTCGAATTCAATCCAATCCTTCAGCAAACTCATAATTTGGTTGTCGATGGTTTCCATACCTACTTTGTGGGCGAAGAGCGAGTTCTAAGTTATGACAACTCGTTGGCCAAACCCACACTTCGCCAGTTGCCTGGATATGGTCAAACGATTGACATATCGCTCGGTCAATGAATCTATCGCATTTTTTTTCGCCACTGTCCTTCTACCACCAACGTTTCGAGACGCTCGTAGAAGACAACCGGTTTGATTTCCCCGCTCTCCCTTTGATCGCTGGAGCGTCGATGGACTACAATCGGCAACGGCTGATGGAAAACGCCACACCTTGGAGAGATCGTCGATTGCAGAGATGAAAGACCAGGGGATATCGCTGATGCCAGAGGGATTAGAACGCCAACTCTCCGCCGAAGCCATGCGGCAACTGGTTGTTTACGTGCAACAAAAACAGGATCCGTAACTACTCACGTCTTCTCAAGTCGTTGCTAAGCACGTCGGCACAAGTCTTTGAGCGAAACAAACCATAAGCCGCACGGCGTTAGCCGTGGTTTTCGATGAATACAGCGCAATAAGGAAACCGGGGCTAGCGCCCAAACGGCTAATTATCCCGAAAAACACCTTCGGAAGTGCTTAATTTGCCAGCTCTGACTAAACTACAAGACATCTGACGACTTGTTGAGCAAACCGTCATCGGCCAGTCGCGACAGGTGCTGGTGTACGAGTTTTTGCCATTCGACATCGCTTAATGGCTGGTCGGTCGTGATTTGCTGTCGTATCATGACGGTTAGTTCGGGAAGCGTGTGTCGACCGTCGAGGAGCGGAAGTAATTCCTGTTCGAGTGGATGATCGATTCGCCCTGTGCGATGAGCGGCGTTGGTCACAATACCACTTTCCGCTTGATGTCGTACCAAACGAGACGCAAAAGGACGCTCTTCGACGTTCTTTGTGCAAGGATTGGCGTCTGCCATAAACTCGATGACAGCTCCATTGAGTAGCCCTTCGAACATGGCTGCCGCCTCGTCGTCGGAAACCGCGTCTCCGAGAAGTTCTCGCAGTTCGATGACTTCAACCGATTCGGGACGAGCCGAAACGAGCCGCTGCAAGACCGCCTGAAGTCCTGCGTGTTCGATGCCGAACTTACGACCAGCGTCGGTCTTGTAGTTTGGTACGCTCGTTTCGCTTGGCTCACTGCGACAAGTGGCCGTTGCATGAAGCGGCATCAAGCGATCGAGCGTCACCTTGCGATCCAATGGGAGTGAATCGCGGCAAACCAAACTTCGCCGAAACGAGACATTGCCGATGAAGTCGACGTACTGTTGCAGCTCGGCTTCATCGGTGAGTCGTTCGCGTGCCCAATCCTGCGCCGCACCGTTTAGGCGATCCAAGGAAGCGCTACCGGGGTAGGCATCGTCGAGGTATTGCAAGCCTACGGCATGAATCCGCTCGAGAAACTCAGTGAAATAGAGTGGTTCGTTGACGTCGACGAGATACTCATGGAGCAAGTAAGTCGCTGGATCCTCGACATGTTGCAAGTCATCGCGAAGGCGTTGGACGAGCAGCGTGGCCGGGTCATTAGGTAAATCGGTGACTCGCGGTAGGATATTCAAGAGTTCAAACGCCGCTTCAACCTTTTTGCGTAGATCTACGATGTTCCGCGTGTGATAGCGCAGCATGTCGAGCAGCGCCTGCTTGCCTCGCCAGCCGGGATACGTGTTATAGCTGATATAGGCAATGCCATTGTCGGATAAGCCGTCGCGGCAAATCGTCAAGATGCGATCTCGGACCTCTGCGGGAACCCATGAGAAGACTCCGTGCACGATGATATAGTCGAAACGACCCAAGTCTTCCCGACGCAATGCCATGATATCGCCTGCCATCAATTCGAAGTTAGTCAGCGACAACTTTTGGATGGTCTCCCGCCCCATCTCGATTTGAATTTGCGATAGATCGATTCCTAAGAACTGGCTTTCAGAAAATCGGAGGGCCATTGGCAACAGGTTTCCACCATCGGCGCAACCAAGTTCAAGGACGCGACAGCGAGCGGACGGTGTCGTCGTGATTCCTCGACGCTGACCGATGGCTGAGATACGGGAAAGATGCGTGAAGGGCTTGGGTGGATTCACATAGGGAATCTCGTCGTATGCCTTGCGCAAATCATCGGTCGAAGGGGCTTCATTCCAGTTCGTTGCGTTCATAGAAGATCCTATCCTTTCTGTGGTGTTGGCGACGAGATGCAATTGCTCACACTCAACACAACCTATCTCTTTGGGTTCCGAAAAAGTTCATCTGCGATCTCCAATTGAAACCGCTATCATACGTTAGGCCACGACGAACAAATGCCTCGCAAGGAAAAAAGTTTCAGGAACGATACTAACGGTCTACGTAGATCCGTCGCTCAGCGACGGATGTCCTGCATCGGAACGCTGCCTGCTTTTTCGATCCAAATTAACGTTTGAATTCAATATTCAGAATGTGCTTGGTGGGTATTGAAGGAACAAGTTCGTGGGGTTCAGACTACGCTTACCGCCGGTCGCGGAGCGAACCGGCCTACGGAAACACATTGCACAGCGACATCTGAGCGACTACAACCAAGACTGCGGTTCCATCATCACACGAAAACAAGCAAAGACAATGACATACGGCTTCTCTTTAGGCAAAGGAACAGTCATCCGATTTCAGGGCAAGGATCGCTGCCGAGTTTTGAACAACCTCTGCACCCAGGATCTTCGTACGCTGACCGACGGCCAAGCTCTAGAAACTTTTGTTACCGATGTCAAGGGACGCACCTTCGGACACGGAATCGCTGTGGCCGTCGACGACGAAGCGTTCTTCGTCACCGTACCGGATCAGGGGAACAAACTGGTTCCGCATTTCGATCGTTATATCATTCGCGAAGATGCGGTGGTTTCTGACGTTAGTAACGACACTCAATTCTGGCTCTTTCAGGATCGGACCGTCGCCGCCAAAGCGTTCGCCATTTCAAGCGAAGACGTACCTAGTTCCGTCAGTGCGACGCTCCTTGAATTTGATGAGCAACGGGTTGTATTGCTGCAAGCACCTTGGGTTGGCCCAGACTCGATTCTCGCCCTTGTGCCCTCAGGCTGCATTGATGAGAAGAGGATCCAACGATTGGGGAGCGAATGGATACAAAGCGATATGGTTCAACGCAACGCATGGGAATTGGCCCGCATTGAGGCTTTTTGGCCATGGTATGGAATCGACATGGATGATCGCCATTTGCCTCAAGAAGTGAATCGAGATGGTACGTCGATTTCGTTCAACAAAGGTTGTTACTTAGGTCAAGAGACCATCGCTCGACTCGACATGCTCGGCAAAGTCCAGAAAAAGTTGGTCAAGATCCATATCGACTTGGACGAGTGCTTGAATACACAGACCGCGATCCAAGCCGACGGCAAGGAAGTTGGGACCATTTGTTCCGCGGCCTTCGATCCAAGGAACAATCGCTGTGTGGCGTTGGCATACGTCAAACGCAGCCATTTCGCTTCTGGACAAGTTCTGAACATCAACGGGCACGCAGGCACTGTTTGTTAGTGTGACGGTAACGCCTTTTCGATATTTTCGAATTCAACGGCCGCGAATTCGGAGTCGAGATAACCGATTTGGATGCGATGGTCGGCTGGCCCAGAAGCGGCCGTATCGACCGATAGGATGGCCATATGCCAACGCCGATCCAACGGTGACTGCGAATAGGAGACGCTTTGTATCTTTTCAAAAAAGGTCATCGAGCACTTCTGATTCCAAGTTCCACTTCGAACGATGAGCCACCAATCCGTTCGGCAATAGCGCTTGCTTTTGGATTTCTTTCGAGCATAAAACCAACCGACGATTCCAAGAAGAAGGCCAGGTATCCAGCCCCAACTTGGTCGCAAGTAGGCTCCGGCGAAAGTCGTCAACACGGACGCAATAAGAATCGATCGAAACATCCGAACCAATGTGTCCTTGGATAACGTCTACCAAGGAATGTTGTTTTCGTCGAATTGAGCACGTGGGTCGATAGCGTCACTTCGGAAGGCTGCATTTTTTCCAATTCGAAGTTCACTGCGGTGTTTGAGGGGTTCTTGGAAGAATTATGGGATTGAGTTGGTGTTTGGTTGACCAAGTAACTGTCGACTATCATACTCTCATGTCCTTCTCCAATCGTTGACGGATGCCCCAAAGACTCTTCGTACTGCGCGGGTAGAGGTTGGATTTTTACGACTTTATTGTTCAACATAATTGAAATCGATTTGCGATGACACACCCAGATGGTTCGCGACGCTCGTTTCTGAAGACTTCTATTGCGTTAGCCGGAACGGCCCAGGCTCTCGACGGGTTGTTGCAAGCCCAATCCAATGAAGCCGGTCGTCCGCTGATCGCCTATGTCGGCACCTTTAGTTCTCCACTCCGCGATACGTTGCCAACGCAGGTGGACCTACCACCCGGCAATGGTCGCGGCATACACCTCTTTCAGGTGAATCGCCTTACCGGAGCGATGTCGCCTGCGGGCGTTCACGAGATGGGAACCAGCCCTAGCTGCTTGGTTTTGAATTCCACAGGCACTCGGCTTTATTCCGCCAATGAGACAGATCGTTTGGGGGACAACAAGCAAGGCACCGTCAGCGCATTTGCCATCAACCCAGCAGACGGACAGTTGACGTTGCTCAACACCGTTGGCTCGGGGGGCGCTGGTCCCACGTACGTCAGCATCCATCCATCGGGCCGGTTCCTATTGGTGGCTAATTATTTCGGCGGCTCGGTGGCGGTGCTGCCGATTCTTGCCGAAGGGCATTTGGGAGACGCCTCGGATATCAAGGTTGATGCCGGTAAGATTGGTCCGACAAAGGCGACCAATACTCCTCCGGGAAGTTTTGCCTTTAGCGGGCATGATCGGACTCACGCGCACATGATTCAAGCCGATTCCGCTGGACGCTTCGTGCTGCATGCCGACCTGGGTTTGGACCAAATCTTCGTATGGAGGTTTGATGAGAAAAAAGGTGTACTGACTCCGAACGAACCTGCCGCAATCGCGTTGCCACCAGGCGACGGTCCGCGGCATTTCCATTTCCATCCCAACGGTCGTTGGTTCTACTCCATTCAGGAAGAAGCATCGACCATCGTGCTGTTTGACTACGATGCTCAAATGGGTCGATTATCCCAAAGGCAAACGGTCTCAACACTTCCGCCAGGGTTTGCTGGCAGCAATTTCTGTTCCGAGATCTTGGTCTCAGACGATGGGAAATTCCTATACGCGGGCAATCGACTGCACGACAGTATCGGTATTTTTTCTATTGGCTCAAGCGGCGAGCTTGTGTTCGTTGGAGAAGAATGGACACGCGGCAATTATCCGCGGAGCTTCAACTTCGATCCGAGTGGACAGTTCTTCTATTGTTGCAATCAACGGGGCGACAACATCACCGTCTTCGAAGTGGATCGCAAAACTGGTGGCCTTAGATTTACCGGTCATTACACCCCAGTCGGCAATCCATCGATCATCGTTTTTCTCGATCTTGATAAGTAGTTATCAGTTATCAGTTATCAGTTATCAGTTATCAGTTATCAGTTATCAGTTATCAGTTATCAGTTGCTACCGCTTTGGTCGGTTTTTCTTTCCACCGACTTTCGATTTCGACAGAAAGACGGCCAGTACGATCACAATGACAACCACCGGGAACATGCAGCACATGATCGTGACAACAAAAGTTCCCATGAACGACGTGCCTTGCACTGACGGTTGATTGCCCACGGCCACATTGAAGTGGGCAGGAAGAGAAATTCCCACGATTGGGGTATTGTTGGGTTTTGACAACGCATTGAGGGCTTCTTTGGCAGCTTCGTCGTCGAGGGCTTGCAACAGAGCAAAGTCCGCGTTGCTATTGGCGGCGCTTGAATCGACTTTCTCTGCGAAGACCTCTTCAATGGCTTTGGACAAAGCGGCAGCGTCATCGGCGCGGCGGTAACTGTGTACCCGCGTGGCCAACGAATGGTCTTGCCGCATGTCTACGCCAATAGCGTCGACCATGAGTCCACGTGACAATACGTCGGGCAGATATAAGTTGAGCAGCTTTGCGTCGTTCGCCTCGCCATCGGTGACGATGAGCAGGCGGTAGTTTCCGTATATCTGCTTCTCACGAAGTCGCAAAAGAGCTTCTGCCCCTTCTCGCATGCGTTCTCCAAGCGGCGTGCCACCGTCCGCACTCACTGACTCGACACGTCGGATTGCCTGAGGAACAGAGAGATGTTCTAGAGGTATGGCCCAATGTTGCTTGGAGCGATCTCCGTTGAGCAGCATGAGGCCGAGTTTCGTGTCTGCTGGAAACTGTTTGAGCACGGATGTAATGGCTTTTTTGGCCGCATCGATTCGACGTACCCCGCCGCTCATCCTTTCGTTCATCGATCCGGAGTCATCCAGTACGATCACGACGTTGTCGCTGGCCACGCATTCTGAGGTCCACGCAAATGCAGCCACAGCAAGGAGATAAACCAGGGATTGCGATTTTGAAATCATGGGATGGTTTCACTGCGTTGAGAGAGAAAGGTCGTTAGAAATTAAAATCGGACGGAGCCAGCGACTCGGGATTGACTTTGACGATTCGAAACTCGACACGCATATTCTCTTTAGCTTCTTCAAGATTCTTGGGCTTTGGAATCACCGGCTCCATCACACCCGCCCCTACGGGCACAATTTGCGAGAGGTCGATGTTCATGCCCTCTCGCTTGGCATAGAGCTGCAATTCAGCGAATACATTGTCGGCTCGCGACTTGGAAAGATTGAGGGCAGCTTGCATGGTCACCGAGGGATCTGGATTTCCGCCACCGAACGCTCCCCCCTTGATCAGTTCCACAATTTCTTTCGTTCGATTGAGATCGAGCGGTTTGCCATTCATGAAATACCGATAGTTTCCAGCGGTGCCGTTTTGTTGAATGACCCCTTTGGCAATTCCGCTCTTGATGAGATCCAAAAGCGTCTTCGTTGGATCCGAGTGTCCTCGAATAATGACTCTCGCATTTCCAAATTTGCTGGCTTCCTTCAAAGCTCGGGAAAAGTCCGAACCATATCGATCCGCCGAAAAATCCTTTTGGTCCGGTTCGAACCCGATCGTAAAGCTCACGATTGTGTTTGCATCCAAATTGTCCCCCAAAAACAATTCCGTGGATTCCGCCGTGTTCTTGTCAAACTTCTCGCTGGATTTGAGTTCGGCATATTCAATGTCCGCCAGTTTCGCGATGGCTTTGTAATCGAAGTCATTTGGGTCAAATCCGTTGCGTCCCTTGGCGTATCCCCAACTGGTAGCCAAGTCGATCGCTTCGCCCATCTTGCCGATGAAGCCACTCAGATTCCCTTTGTCGAGAAAGAAAGCCAACTGTCCCGACAATCCGACAAACGAGCAGTCGAGCAATAAGCCGTGCGCATCCTCCTCCAAGGTAGGAATAGTCTCTTTGCCGAAAATGCGTTGCGACAAACCTAGGATTTGTTCGTACTCTTTGGACAGTTTTTTGGTTTCGGTAAAACTGCGTCGCATGGCAACCAATTTTTCAGTCGCCTTGAGTTGTCCGGCCACAAACTTCTTAACCCAGTCTTTGTTGGCATCGTACCAATCTCTTCGCACGGCATAGACGTCAGCGATTGAGCGACTCATCTGTGCGGTACTATTGACGACGTGAGCACCTGCCACGGTACCTTCAGCCCCGGTACCCACTTCGGTTAGCCCAGTGCTCAAGCCCATCATGTCTGGTGTAATGACACAACATGCATCGATGGTCGGATCTTTGCGAAAGGCTTCGGCAGGGCCATTGGGGCCGGTAATGTCTTTGGTCCAAACGATTGTCACGTCGGACTTGGTGAGCTTAGCGGCGCCGAGTGAATCGTATAGCAAACCAACGTGCGGTCCTCCTTGTTGGCATGCTATCTTCTTGCCCTTGAGTTCGTTCAAGTTACGAATGGCTTTTCGACCGACGATATGATCGCCAGCGCTCCACGACAACTGCATGATGATAACAGGTTTGGTCTTTGGGTCCGCCCCCACCACTTCGCTTGCTAAACCGATCATGTGCATGGTACCGCGTAGGAACGGCGACTTTCCTTGCACGTAGTTTTTTACTTGCCCGACGAAGTCATCGCCGTTGGTTAGATTGATATCCAGTCCCGACTGCTGAAATATCGATCCGGGCTTGGACTTGAGATCACCGTTTGCCAAAAAGGTGGCAACGTCGCCCCCCCAAAGAATGTAGGGGACTTCTACAGATCCCCCTTTGGCTACCGGTCCTGTTTTGACAGGGCCCAGCAAATCAGCGAATCGCTCTTGCGCGATAAGGGGAGCGGAAAGGCAGAACAACGCTGCCCAACCAAAGAGAAGCGCGGAGCGTGTGTGGTGTCGTAACATAATTGTTGATTGGTGAGAAACGATTGTGGTTTGCATTTAATACGGTACCGATCTAGTCCCTGAAAGCTCTTGAGCGTGTCACCCAGGCCGATGGCCTGGGCTAGGTAAATGGTTGGGCCTTTGGCCCGAAATACATCAAAACGTGCAACTTCAAAATGCGTAAGCGAGGGACAATTGCGCAGGTCCCTCACTTACGTATCGGGTTATGAACTTACATATCGGGTTATGATTGGTAGTTTTCACATCGCCGCTCCCCTTACCGAATGCCTTGTAGTTCAAGTAGGCGAATTTCGTCTTCCATCAGGGCGCGATCTTTTTCAGAAATGTTCGGGTCCGGCAGCAAGGATCGCCTCGTGCAGTTGATTAAGGCTTGAAGGGTCTGGTACCGGCGTGTCTGTTTGATCGCAGGCTGCATGAAGTCGCGAATAATACTCTTCAGGTCGTCTTCATCTTTGGGTGGAATCGCCTTGAATTGGCTGCGCAGGGCGGCAAAACCAGCCGAGGAAAAGTCCTGTTCCAACCCCTCCGTGTCCAACCAAGTGACCAATTCATCGTTCTCTATTTTCGTGGGTTTTAGCATCCAACGAATGAATTCCTTGCGATCCTCTCCGATCGGATCAAGAATTGGAATAATCAGATCCCCTACCCGCCCAGGCCTGCGAATGTCCGGTGAAAGCAAATGAATTCTAGCAGTCATCAACAGCCAAATCACCTTGCCCCGCAACTTCGTATCGCTCATCATCCCCTGGATCTTGCCGGTAAGGCGACGTTCGGTCTCATGCGCACCTTCGCCAACTCCACCAAACTGGGTGTCTGCTTCGTCGACAAAGATAACGACTTTTTCCAAGGCTTCTAGCACGCGCCGAAGTCGTTCAAAGATCACGTCCGTCTGCCCAAACCACTGACTGCGAATGTTTTTTAGTACCAAAACGGGCATATCCAATTCGGCAGCCACCGCTTCGAAAATAAACGTCTTACCACCACCGATTGGACCTGCGATCGCTGCCCCTGGCAACGCTCGATCATCGGGCAATTTCATGCGTGGAATCAAGTACACGTTCAAGAATTCTTTGAGTTTCGAAAAACCGATTACATCTTTCAATGACTGTGTTGGCTTCTTGAATTCGATGACATCTTCGCCCAACTGAGATTGAATGAAGTGTTCGACTTGCAGTGTGGTATCCTGCCGCTCTATCGGTTTCTGTGCATAGTCCGCTGCCAAGAGCAACTGACGCATGGCGTGTAGACTCAAACCAGCCGTGGCCTCTGCAACGGTATCGGCAGCCTGCTTCACCGAACGATTTCTAGCCAGCGATTCATGCCACTGGATGAAGTGTTTGCGTGACGCCAGATCAGGGGCGGCAACTTCTATGGAAACGACTTGCGGCATGCGGGAAATACGCGAATGAATCAGGCTGCGAGACTCGGCCAAGAGCAAAACCGTGTCCTTGCCACCAAAGAAACTGGGGTCGCTGAACCAGTCGGTGACGATGGCGACGCGCCGAACTTGTGCATCGTTCATTCTGGATACATCCCCGTCACCGGCCGGGAGCAGCATGTCGGCCCCTTCAATCAAGATCAATAAATTCTCCTTCAGGCAAGTTCGTGAGCAGATGGTCAATTGCCTCAGGAATTCCAAGGCTTGGGTTGCATTGCCAATCGCATCTCGAAGGTACTGATCGAACTCTCTGCGACGCAAATCGAACTTGCTGCCATCGCTGAGGATTTCTCGCATCGGAATCGCATCCACGGAGACACCGTTCTTCCAAGCAGCCCAAGCCTCGCGCAGCTTAATCCTGTCCTCGTCCGAGACACGAACCGGCCCATTCAATTCATAGACGACTTGAATCAAACCAGGGATTAGTGTTTTGGTTTGTAGGAAGGCGAGCAATGGTACATATTGCTTGCCATCAAAATAGAGATCGTAGATGTTTCCAGAGATGACAATCGAACGGGCTTGCCCGGAATTGATAATGCGCGCAAGATGTCCGAAAAAAGGGTACGAAGTGGTGGGCAGATCGCCCGTAGGTACTTGGACGGCAAGTGTGCTCATGGTTTTTCGAAGGGCTATCGTTGAAAGGGCAAGCCGAAGGGGGGCGCAATCGGAAAGAAAACGCGATGAAGACCTAACTTACGCGTTGGAGATTGTAGACGATCCGATATGCTTTGGGATATCCTGCGTTCATTAGCCGTTTGGCGCTAGCCACGGTTGCCCGCGTTCCGGTGAATATTCCGCGCTAGCTCGGCAGGAGCCTCGCCCTCCCCTGTAAACATGTCTTCATCGACTTTGACGAACCAATTCATTACTCGGGAGGGTGAGGCTCCTGCCGAACCATTGCGGCCGCTCGGCAGGAGCCTCGCTCTCCCGTTGTTTTTCAAGCGATTGACATCGCAAAGGTATTATATAGGTCAGGATCACGGCACGGAGTGCCGTGCTACACTGGGCCCTTGATCCAGCGAGAACTTCATGCCGATTTTTGTGCAAATTCATCCACTCCCAGGTCAGCAATTACCTCAATCGTTCGAGTCTCTGGCGGAAATATTGGTAAGCATACCGGGCATGTTCTTCGAATTGGATGGCTCCTTCGTGTGGGTGGATCATGAGGATACACCGTCCAGCCAAATGGACGGCATGGTCTACGATAGGTTGGGCAAATTGGCATATATCGAAGTAAAAGGAGCCTGCAATGCTCGACAATGGCTAACGCTTTGCCGAGCCGTCTGCGGGTTGGCGGTGCCACTGCCGCTCACTCTTAAGAATGGCGAAGTGGAGTCAGGATACGACGCTATCGAGAGGATTGCGAGGGTTCATCGAGTTGTTGAAGGGGACTGGACTACGGCAAGCGAGATTGCGAGCCAACTGCCTTTGCACCGACCGTCGCTGACTGCGTGAGAGTTATTGTCGCCTTTCGCTTATTGTCGCCTTTCGCTCCGCTAAAGTGCGATTCTTAACCGCACTTTCGCGGAGCGAAAGGCGACAATGCCTCACGGAGGGCTGTAATAATCAATCGTGCGTTGAATCGCATCTTCGCAAACGGCGCAAAAACCTTCCTTGGGATTGGCGCTACCCATCAAGCAACTGGCCTGAGGTCGGTACATCCCTTTCGACAAATAGCCAGCACCCTCAAACGCTCCCACTATCCGTTCGACGTTATTCGAGATCGGGAGCGTTGGCAACGCTACGTCCTTGGACAAGAGCGACTTCCATTTGATTTGATTGGGATCCAATTGCCGGGTGATGTTGGGCTCGACCGGTTCAATGCCCTCGGGATACATGTCATTGTAAGATACATTGCCGACATATTCGTCAGCTAAATACGCCAACCCGTGTCCAAGCTCATGTACAAATACCATGGGACTCTGTGGCGAATCGGTACTGCAAACGCAGTAATCCAAGCAGATGGCTCCACCGCCGTAAGTTGTTGTGTTTACGAGAACGACGATCGTATCATAAGGCACACAGGCGGCCATCTGATGCATGCGGTGGTTGTCCTCAAGCAATAGATACCGATCGATGTCGAGGGTATTGAAAGACGAATTCAGGGCGGTGTTTCGAAAGATTCCCTTATGCGGCTGGTCCGTTCCGGATTCCTCGGAAGCCCGAAAGACCCCTCGAACGTTGAATCGATCTCTGGACGTTTTGTAGGGGGCAGCGGAGAACAGGTAGTCCGCCATTTTCTGGACGTCGCTCCGGAACTTGTCTTGTTGCGAGGCGGAATAGCCCTCGGCCAGAAAAACCAAGTCAAGGCAATCGTGCGCCTTACCCTTGACTTGAACTTCGAACGACTTGTCCAAACTTCCAGGAGTCTCGCGGCGGATTCGGATATCGGTTGGATCCAATTTTTCGGTAAAGATGATCGACAGCGAATTGTCCCCATTGCGGCGCTCAATGGTCAACTTGATGGCTGCTTTGGGAAAGGGGATCCGAGTTGTTGTTTGAAAGACTCGTTTATTGCCAAGGATGGCTGGCTTGGTCGTCGCATACTCCGCAAAAAGGGTGTCGAACCCCTTCGCATAGATCACGCGGTTTGAAGCCACGTCCCAAACCTTGACTTGGAATTTTCCGTACGGAAACGGAGTCAACAGATTCTTTGGATTCTCCGGCCAACAGGTTTCCAGCGATACGTTTTGTAATGTCGTTACTAACTCTCGTGCGTGGCCGCATTGGGTTAGCTCTAAACGAAGGGCTTTGTCGTGAAAATAGTCTTCGAAGGAAACAGGCTCTGGCTCGGGCGACTGGCCAGCCACAAAACACGAGGTCGCCATAAGCGCCCAAAGCCAAATAAGGCTCTTCCGTATCGCCAGATTCATAGTGGCCCTTCGCGTTTCAATTCCACGATTCGAGGTCCGTTATTGGCTTTTTGGCAGCCGTTGACGCAACCGCTGCAACTCGACTGCGAGGTCTTATTCGGGTCCGGTTTGCGGATAAGCCCTAACCAAAAAAAGAACCACGAACGCAGCACGACGAGTGCGCAAAGGGCTACCACCAGAATCGCAATAACGGTTTGTTGGTCCATGCTTTCTAGCTCCAAAAACGGAAGCATTGGTAAGTCAGCCATGCTCCAATATATGCCAGGGTCGTCATGTAGGTGAAGGAAAAAATCGGCCATCGCCACGAATTGGTCTCTCGCCGAATGGTCATCAGCGTAGCCGAACACTGCGCGCACAACGCGAAAAAAACCATGATCGAAAGGGCCGTAGCCAAGCTGAATACGGGTTTGCCGTCCGGCCATTTGGCCAGTCTCATCTGCGCCTGAAGCCCCTGGCTCTCTTCGTCTTGATCGGATCCGAGCGAGTAAATCGTACCCAAAGTGGCAATAATCACTTCACGGGCTGGAAAGGAAGCGATGACCGCTACCCCAATCTTCCAATCCCACCCAAGCGGCTTTACCAAGGGTTCGATTCGGTGCCCAGCCATTCCCAGAAAACTCGATTCCATCAGCCTGCTTCGTTGCCGATTCACTTCTTCTTGGACGTCGGCGATCGCCTTTTGGTTTTCTACGAGCAAGGCTTCGACCTTCAACCGCTCGTCCTCGTTTTGTTTGGTCCCTTTTGGGTTGGTCCACTCCGCTTTTTCCGAATGCAATTGCTCCAGCTTCGCCACGGAAACGTCCAACGATTTGTGGTCGCCGGGAAAATAGGCTGCGGCCCACACCAAAATGGACGTGCAAAAAATGAGCGTGCCGGCTCGAACCACAAATGCCACCAAGCGTTCCCAAACTCGCTGGTAAACGACGATCAACGATGGCCACTTGTAACTATGAAGCTCCATCAAGAAAGTTGCTGGCTCACCCGGAAAGAAAAACTTTTTAAGGATCCAGGCGACAGGAATCGCCACCAATGCGCCCAACGATTGCATCAGCATCAACACCATCCCCTGAAGCGATATCCATCCTCCAGCATATTTCGTCTGGGGAACGAAAGCGGATACCATCAAGACATAGACCGGTAAACGAGCCGAACAACTCATCAAGGGTGCAATGAGCAAAGTCACCATGCGGTCCTTGCGGCTCTCGATCGTTCGTGTGGCCATGATTCCAGGGACAGCACACGCAAAAGAAGACATTAAAGGCAAAAACGACTTCCCGCTCAATCCAACCGTCGTCATGAGCTTGTCCATGACAAAGGCGGCGCGGGCCATGTATCCACAGTCCTCCAAAATTGCGATAAACAGAAACAGGATGGCGATTTGCGGGACAAAAACAACAACCCCCCCAACCCCGGCGAAGATGCCGTCGACGATCAGACTGCGAAGTGCTCCAGGGCCCAAAACGGCTTCCACTCCGCTACTTGCTTGCGATTGCAACCACTGGATGCCGTCCATCGGTAACTTCGCAAACAACGTGATAGACTGAAACACGAGAAACATGATCAGGATGAAAAACAACATCCCGACCCACCGATGGGTCAGCCAACGATCAATGCGATCACTCGGCGAGGCAATGCGAGATTCTTTTCGCACGACCGCGCCATCGATCAATTTCCGTACCCAAGCGTAGCGAGACTTGGTCTCAAACATCGGAACCTTGCACCCCGCCGACTGGAGCCGCACTCGGGCTTCATCTATCTGCTCCGCAATTTCGGACAGGCCAGACTGGCAAATCGTCTTTTGAAAATGACCGTCTGTATCGATCAAAAGTCGATCGACCTGGTAGGTGGTTGGTTTGCGCCCCTTCGATTCAAGCCACTCGGTGAGCCGTTTGGCCTCCAGATGAAAGGGAGCAGGGAACAACGCTCTCGCTTGTTGTTCCGGCTGGGCAGTCGGGGCTGGTGCGCGAAGGGTCTGCTCGATGGCCCTCTTGAGTTGGTCGATGCCTTGACGCTTGTTAGCCGATGTGCAAACAACCGGTACCCCTAAGCGTTGCGATAGCAACTCGGCATTGACTGTTAGCCCTTCACTGGACACGCGATCCCACATATTCAGTACAGCAATAACAGGTAATCCAAGCTCGAATATTTGACTGAACAGGTAAAGATTTCGCTCGATATTCGCGGCATCGAGAATAACGATGGCGACTTCAGGTCTGGCTTGTTGAGGCAGGTCTCCCGACAAGACACTGACCGCAACCGCTTCGTCTGCGGAACGGGCTGCAAGCGAATAGGTTCCAGGCAAATCGATGACGTCTACCGGCTCAGAACTTCCCGATAACCGGCCAACTTTTTGCTCGACGGTAACGCCGGGATAGTTGCCGACACGAGCGTTCATGCCGCACAAAGCATTAAACAGACTGCTCTTGCCGGTGTTTGGATTGCCAATCAAAGCCACGATTCGGACGGGCTTGGAAGCGGAATGAGCCAGCAGCATCACGGCTCCTTGCGCACGATCACGCGAGTCGATTCGTTTTTTCGCAAGCTAATTCGGTAGCCACGTACTGCGTATTCGGTCGGATCTCCCATCGGCGCCCGACCTATCATAGAAATAGGCTCTTCTTCGATTAGTCCCATTTCCATCAGGCGACTTGCGACCACATCGTCACCGAGGATTTCAACGATGATCGCCGACTCGCCTTGCCCCAGTTCATCCAAACTTATGGTCGGAAGAGTCATTATCCAGCGGTCGGGATAACGAAAATATCGGCGGAGTCACCTAGTCGTAGACTGATACGCCTGCCTTCGATGCAGATCAGGCACGGTTCGCCTGGGCAAACCATGCGGACTTTGCATCCTTGGCGAATTCCTAATTCAGCCAATCGCTGCATTTGACATGGCTGTCCGCACATCTCAACGATGGTGCCGTGGCATTCAGGAAGCAAATATTCGATTGGGAGGGGAACCGAGTCAGTAATCATCGAACCACAGACTGGAAAGATTTCGTAATCGTGAAACCGGGTCATTTCTGGCTGACGGTCGCGACAAAAACAAGATCGTCACCCGACCTTCCTTTTGTTGAGACTCAATTTCAACAACCAGCTACAGGTGAACTATACTCAGTCTGGCTCTCTGTGAAAAGCTAAGGATGGAGCATTTTTTTAGGAATTTGGTGTTTTTCGCACACGACGGTGTGAAAAGCTTTTTCGGGCATTCGGCTCAAGTTTTGTCCAATTCGGAACCAAATTCCTAGGATAAGGGGGTACCAACAGTCGATGACGGAGCATGTAAGGTGAGTTTCGAAGGGACTTTGAAGCTAGCAAATCAGAATGGAATCGACTGGCGGAATCGCTTTTGGATTCTACCTTTTCGAAAATGCTTGGCCAGTTTCTTTTGTAGTACCCACATTTTCAAACTGTCGAAATCGCGAGAGTTCTAGTAAACTCCATGACCTTACAGAGTCGCGATGGCAGTTCAGGCTCCGGATGATTAGTGCCTAAGAAGTCGAAAGGCTACAGAGTGCAACAACCGTCAGTTGGTGGAAAAACGTTTTACGACCGTTGGGGGTGGTTAATCCTCATCGCCAGCTTGTCGTGCGTACCCTTTGCTTTTTACGGCGCAGGCAAAGCGGTCCAAAGCAACGTTAATAAAGTGGAGGACTGGCTCCCAAAGTCTTTTGCCGAGACCGCCGAACTGGCTTGGTTTAGAAAGAACTTTCCGTCCGACCAATTCATTTTGGTTAGCTGGGAAGGATGCAAGTTGGGAGAGAATCCAGAATTGGGCGGTGAAGGGGATGATCCGCGAATTGCCAAACTCGCCGCATTGATTGCTCCTGAAAATCCAGATCCTAATGATCCAGATGCGATCGAAGATAATGCAGATGCGATCGAAGCGAAAAAATATTTCAACGGGGTTTCGACAGGTCGCCAGCTCATCGAAAAGCTTACGACGGGTAACCATCCCCTAACTTATGCGGAAGCGATCGAACGACTCACAGGCACAGTACTCGGTCCAGACGGCCGCCAAACGTGTGTGATTGTGTCGCTAGATCCTAAAACAACAGCAAAGCTAAAGCCGATATTGGGCCATGGTCAAATGCGGATTTTCCGACCCAATGTCCCACCAGGCGTCTTGCGTCGAATGATTGCGGAAGTTGGAATTTCGGACGACATCCTGCATCTCGGCGGACCACCGGTTGATAATATTTCCATTGATGAAGAAGGTGAACGCACGTTGGTTCGGCTTGCAGGACTTTCCGGTTTGCTTGGCCTCTTCCTTGCATGGTGGTCCCTGCGGAGTATTGTGCTTACATTGATCGTCTTTGGATGTGCAGTGACGAGTGCGGCTTCTTCGTTGGCAATGATATGGGCGACTCGTGAAACGGTAGACGCCATCGTGCTTTCGATGCCGTCGTTGGTATACGTTTTGGCGATATCAGGGGCTGTCCATTTCGTCAACTATTACAAAGATGCTGTTCAAAGCGGCGGTCTCAAGGGGGCGACCGAAAGGGCTGTTATTCACGCCTTGAAGCCAGCAACGCTCGGTTCAACCACGACCGCCTTAGGACTTCTATCGCTTTGTGCCAGCGAACTCACGCCGATTCGAAAATTCGGTATTTATGCGGCATCGGGAGTCATGATACTCACCATCGTGCTGTTTCTGCTGTTACCAGCCGCATTGCATTTAATCGGCTATGCAAAACGCTGGGTCGTCGACTCCTTGCCCGAGGGTGGTAAGTTGTCCGTTCTAGGTAGCGGTGCGATGCAACCGGAAGACACTTTCGGAGAGAGATGGTGGGCGAGCGTCGCTGGTTTCATCGTAAGGAATCACTTTGGAGTTGCGACGGTCTGTATTCTGTTTGTGGTGACGGTGGGCTTTGGATTGACTCGCACGAAGACGAGCATTGACTTGCTGGAACTATTTGATTCGCAAGCAAGAATCTTGAAAGACTATAGATGGCTCGAGAAAAACCTTGGAATGCTCGTTCCGCTCGAAATCGTAGTGAAATTTGACAAGGATTTCGTAGCCAAACCTAGTGATGCTCGCTCGAGTCAGTCCGAAGGTGAAGACGTTTTAGTTGAGGATTCGACTCACTTAACCTTCTTGGAACGAATGGAGACGACCGTTCAAATCCAAGAAGCGATTCGAAACCAATTTGGTGACAATGGTTCCAAGATTGTTGGACGAAGTATGTCAGCTGCAACCTTCGCGTCGAGTTTGCCTTCGCAAGGTCTGACAACCCAAACGTATTTGATGCGGATGGGTTACAACAAAGCGTTGGAGAGCAAACGGGAAGACTTGATGAACTCGGGGTTTCTCGGATTGGACAACACCACGGGCGACGAGCTTTGGCGAATCAGCCTCCGCGTTGCGGCCTTCCAAGGTGTGGACTATGGCCAATTCGTTCACGAACTACGCGATTCCGTCTCTCCGATCATTGATGCACACGCAGACCGTGTTCGGATTCTTAGACAAGTTGCAACCTGGACCAGCGATCCAAAATTCACAGGCAAACGAGTCGTGATCTGGGATCCAACGAGAAAGTCGGCTGACGCAAAGTCGATTTCAGCTTCCAAAACACGCTCGGATGAGCTCGCCTCGCTTTTAGCGAAGTCGCGAATCAAAGTTCAACGACTGACAGAAGATCCTGCCTCCATGCCGATGGTCCAATTACAAAAACTAAGTGATTTCGACGCGGTCATCCTTACTGGTGCATTTTCCGACGCGGAGATTGGAACCCTCGGCGTCACCCTTGGTAAGGTTATCGATCTAAGCGGAGCAGAGGCAACTAAGTCGAAAGCCATGGTTTCATCGGTTTATACCGGTGTTGTCCCTATAGTATACAAAGCTCAACGGGCATTGCTTCAGAGTTTGGTGGAAAGCACCTTTTGGTCATTTATCACCATTACCCCGCTGATGATGTTCGTATCGCGAAGCGTCCGAGCAGGTATCGTAGCGATGATTCCTAATGTAGTGCCGATTTTGGTAATTTTTGGATTGATGGGTTGGTTAAATATTCCGATCGACATCGGCTCCATGATGTCCGCAAGCATTGCTTTGGGTGTAGCTGTCGACGATACCATTCATTTTCTGTCTTGGTTTCGCGGTGATCTTCACCGATTAAAAGACCGGCGAAAAGCCATTATCGCATGCTACAAACGTTGCGCTACTCCGACACTCCAGGCCGCATGCATTAGCGGCATTGGATTATCCGTTTTCGCGTTTAGCACGTTCACACCCACGCAGAGATTTGGCTGGTTGATGTTGACGATCTTGGTAGCGGGTGTCATTGCAGAATTAATCCTGCTGCCTGCAATCCTTGCGGGGCCTCTCGGAAGCGTTTTCGAATCCAATCAATCGCGACATAACACCGTTTCGCGATACATGCTTATTATGCGTTATGAGCTACGCCGGCGATTCGATCGCAAGTCAAGGGTGAAGCCTTCGTTGGACGACGACGAACTCCAAAGCGCCGCCTGATCGGCATCTAAACCATCCCATTTCATAAGTCCGCGAGAGCCCATGTCTCCGCGGGCAATCCAGTGATTTCATTCCCATGGCAGATGATATTTTTGATCGATTGATGGCAGAACTCCATCATCGCGTTTCCGTGCTACCCGAGGGGTCCTACACAACGAAACTCCTGCAAGGCGGCCTCCCAAAAATCGGCAGCAAGATCCTGGAGGAATCCCACGAGGTGATCGAGGCAGCGGGGGAGTCAGGAGAAGCAGGCGTGCAGCACACGGTTCGCGAAGCTTGCGACGTGCTCTTTCATCTTTGGGTGCTCTTGGCGAGTCGCGGCATAAGCGTAGACTCTCTGCGTCGTGAACTGGAACGGCGTGAGGGAGTCTCAGGCCTAGAAGAAAAACGTCGACGTGGTCAGGAGAGTGCTTCGTGAGTGTTGTGGCAAATCATCTTCGTATCGGTATCCCCAGCAAAGGCCGACTTAGCGAGTTAGCGACCGAATTGCTTTTGCAAGCCGGACTCAATTTCCGTCGGCAAGACCGATCGCTATTCGCCCGCGTCAGCAGTATGCCTGTCGAAATAACGTTCCTACGAACCGACGACATTCCAACGCTATGCGCCGAGGGCGCGATCGACTTAGGAATCACCGGTAGCGATTTGGTTCAGGAAGCCAATGCGGAGGTCCAAGTCCGCATGAAGCTCGGGGTTGGACGATGCAAGCTAGCCATCTGTGTACCAACCCACTCCGACGTGGAACGACCAAGTCAGCTAGCTGGCAAAAGAGTTGCGACCAGTTTCCCGAACACGACGGAACGTTTCTTAAAACAACACAATGCACCGGTGCATCTTGTGAAACTGAACGGTTCGGTTGAGGTCATGATCTCGCTTGGCGTAGCGGATGCGATTGTCGACTTGGTAGAAACGGGCAGCACGTTGGCCGCAAATCAATTGCGAATATTGACCGAGATCGGCCAATATGAAACGGTACTGGTGCAAAGCCCAGCCTGCCGGGATCTCGTGACCGCAGATCGCATCGTTCGACGCTTGGAAGGGGTTGTCATCGCCCGCGACTATTCGTTGCTCGAGTACAATGTCCCCCGAGAAAAACTGGCTGCTGCCGAAGCCGTGACGCCCGGCTTTACTTCTCCGACGGTCACCAATTTAGAGGACAGCGGTTGGTGTGCCGTTCGCGCGATGGTCAAAAGCAGCGAAGTCATCTCCATCATGGAAAAGCTAGAAGCCCTGGGAGCGTTGGCAATCCTGGAAATGTCGATCAACAACTGCAGGTTGTGATGGAGTGATGGAGTGATGGAGTGATGGAGTGATGCTGCTCCAATCCTCCAATCCTCCAATCCTCCAATCCTCCAATCCTCCAGTGCTCCAGTGCTCCACTGCTCCACTGCTCCACTGCTCCACTGCTCCACGCGTGCAACCTCCGTGCAAATATGCTAAGCTCGATGTGGTCTAAGCTGGACGAATTTCCCGTCGCTTTCCATTGAAGGTTTTGGTACGCCATGTCGCTATTCCGATTATGCCCTTTGGCCATCGTTTCTTTGCTTGCTTTTTCGATTACCGTGATCGGCCAGGATTGGCCGCAGTGGAATGGCCCGACCCGAGACGGTCTCCTTCCCAAAGGTTTTATTTCCAAACCCATCCCAAAGGACGGACTGGTTCTGAAATGGAAGCAGCCGGTCAGCTATGGCTACTCCAGCCCAGTCGTTGCCAATGGCAAAGTCTTTGTATCCGACTACCAGTTGGAGTCAGGAAAAATTACCAACAACGCAGGCAGTCGAGACCGACTGAGCGGCAAAGAGAGGGTCGTTTGTTTGGATGCCAAGACGGGTAAGAGGCTCTGGACGCACCAATACGATAGAAAGTATTCGTTGTCATATCCCGGTGGCCCTCGTGCGGCCCCAGTTGTTGTTGATGGAACCGTTATCGCCCTCGGTGCTGAAGGAGACTTGAGTTGCCTGTCTGTCGAAAAAGATGGAATGGTTGTTTGGCAAAAACAGCTCGCTGAGGAGTACAAGATGGAAAAGCCGATGTGGGGTTACGCTTCGGTTCCGTTAGTGATTGGCGATCAGCTCATTTGTCTGGCAGGCGGCCCTGGGAGTTTGGTTGTTTCACTGGATCGCAGAACAGGCAAAGAACTTTGGCGTGCCTTGAGCGGTGACGAAATTGGCTATTGCCCACCTGCTTTGATTTCGCACGGTGGAGTTTCGCAATTGTTGATTTGGAGTCCCGAAAAGATTTCTAGCCTCAATCCAACCAATGGCCAGGTCCTTTGGGAACAACCGTTCAAACCGGACTACGGCATGTCCATCGCACCTCCGATTCTGCGGGGCGATTACTTGTTTGCCTCGGGGGAAGGAATCTCGGCCATGTTCCAGTTGTCCTCCAATCCACCCAAGGCCAAGGTTTTGTGGACGGGAGATCCAAAAAAATCGCTGGGGCTTTCCAATACAGCAGCCATCTTTGAGGATGGGTATGTCTATGGTGCCGACTATCAGAGTGGAGCTTTGGTTTGCGTCCGGCAGGACGATGGCACGCGTATGTGGCAAACGGCTTTGGCAACCACCGGAGCCAATCGTGAACGAGGTTTGTCCAATGCCAGTGCGTATCTCATCAAAGCCGACGGAAGCAACTATTTTATACTCAGTGAAACCGGCGACTTCATCTCTGCCAACTTAACGCCCAAGGGCTACGAAGAGACAGGACGATTTCACGCGATCGATCCAACCAATTCGTCTGGTGGCCGCAAAGTCCTGTGGACCTTTCCCGCCATAGCAGACGGTTGCCTTTTCGTTCGCAACGATTCCGAACTGCGTTGCTATACGATGCCCTGACCGTAGTTCAAACAATAGTCCACCACTCCACCACTCCACCACTCCACCACTCCACCACTCCATTCCTCCATTCCTCCATTCCTCCATTCCTCCATTCCTCCATTCCTCCATTCCTCACAAGGAATCGATGCACATGATTACCAGGCGAAATTGTTTGTACCTAGCAATGTTGATCGTCTCTCTCTGCAGCGCAGTACGAGGCGAAACATTGCAAGTGGGCGTGGGTCGCCGGGTGATCACACCAAATCCGCTCTTGCCCGTGTCCGGGGGGATGGGTCCAACTGCCCCAGCCACTGAGAAACGGGGTGAACTTGAGGCCAGAGCCATCGTGTTTCGAAACGGCCAGACGACGGTCGCCTTCGTCTCCTTGGATCTACTTGGGTTCCCATCCGTTCTTTGCGATCGCGTACGAAGCCAAACGCCAAGGATTCCAGCCGCGAACATCTTGATCGGTTCATCGCATACGCACAGCGCGCCCGATTGCTATGCGTTTCCCGATGGCAAGGGTGGTCATACGGGAGATCTCAAATACATGGATTTGGTCTGCAAGAATGCCGCCGAGGCAATCAACGACGCTGTCGACAGTCTCCGGCCCGCCCAATTGAAAGTCGCCACAGGCGAAGCGCGTGGCCAGATTGCATACAACTACTATGCGCCTGACCTGTACGATCGGCGGATGAGTGTTATTCAGGCGCTATCAACAGATGGCAAATCGATTGCGACCTTGGTGAACTATGCGATACATCCCGAGGTTTTAGGTTCAAGGCTGGGCATTGTTAGTCCGGATCTGATCGGGCCGCTTCGCGATCGTTTGGAGTCCGAATCCGGCGGTATGGCCATGTTCATGAATGGCGCGCAAGGTGGGATGGTCACAGCCGATAATCGCAATCTGGAAAAGCCCAAGGATGCCCTGCGCGGATATTGGATGGACAATCGCACATGGGAAGAATGTCAGCGGATAGGACAAACCATGGCCGATGAGGCCATTCGAATCGTTCGCGACGCGCCTATGCAGAGTGCCCCAGCCGTGCATTGTGCATCCGCCGAAGTGATCTTTCCGGTCGACAACGAAGTCCTTTGGATGGTCATCCAAGGTTCGCCTTTGAAATACCCACGCAATCCGGATCACACGATCACAACCCGGATCAACGTCGTCAATTTAGGCAACGCGCAGATTCTAACGATCCCTGGTGAAGCGTTACCCAATATCGGTTTCTATTTGAAGCGGAAGATGCGCGGTCAGCACAATTTGTTGTTTGGCCTGACGAACGATGCGTTTGGCTACATCCTGACCAAAGTGGATTTTGAGAGTTTCAAACGGTACGAGTATGTAAGCCAAACATCCCTCGGAGAAATGACGGGCGAGATACTGATCGAGAACGCACTGGCGCTCGTCGATAAGTGCCCGAAGCCTGAATGAGACGACCAGTGTTTGTTGATAAAAGAGTTTGATCGCACCGGGTTTCCCGCGAATCACACGAATGGCGCGAATGTGAGTCGAATTGATTTCTCATGTCATCGAACATAATCAGTGTTGCAAATACGTCGTTTCAATTGCGACTTGATTCGTGTCGATTCGTGCTATTAGCGGGCAAATTCAAGCATCTCATTAAAACGGATGGTCAGCACCCCTGGCATCAAGCCAGGGGCATGCACAAATATCAAACCTATTTGGTTCGTCAGTCGCAAGTCTCTAGTTAGTACCAAGTACCAGTACCGTCCTTCGGGCTCACAAATCCTGTCGAGACAGGTACCAGCAACTGATCGACAACATCACAGTGATGAAGAAAAAGTTTGTCCAAATGGGTTTCCACGGATCGGACTGAATGGTTGGAGCGTCCAAGTCATTCCGGTCGACAGCCAGGCTCATATTTTTTGGGTTCTTAAGCACATACTCGATCGTTTCGTTGACTGCGGCCGGTTTTGGATTCACTTCGTAAAACGGACTGATGATGTATCCGTAAATCATTTCAGCCACACTGGAGACTGGGCGAAGCGACCTTATTGAGGATTTTTCTGCCAGGTCCCAAAGTTCTGCCTTTTTGCCCGAGTGCGCCACCCAAAGCTGTCCGTCCTTGGTGAAGTGAATCGCATGGGCTTTGCCTTGTCCTGCAAAGGAAGGCTTGAAGGCTTTATCTGCCAGCGAATCGAATTGCCAAACCGTACCGTCCGGCGAAAGCATGATCAAGTTGCCGTTGTTGTCTGCCACGATTTGTTTGATGGTGATTTCGCCCATTTCGTCCAGTTGCTTGCGGACTTGCATGGTTTCAACATCGATCACAAAGGGTTTCATGCCATTTGGGCATACGACACACGTTTTGTCGTTTGCACCGATGGCCGCAACTGTCTCGGGTGGTAGATCGAGCTCTAGCTCTGTCTCTCGTTCGAGTGTTTCCTGATCAGCCTTCCATCGACAGACCTTGCCTCGCGAGTAGGTGAGCAAATGTTGGAAAGTTGGTGAGGCTGCAACATCCATCGGCTTTGCGAGTCTCCAATCTTTTGGCGCCAGTTCCACAAACGCTTCTGAGGGTAACGACGCGGAAGAGTTGCCGAACACGCCTGAGAATGCACGGCCCACCATGTCCGCCAGCGGCTTCCGTTCTTGAGCTTGGGCTGCGCCCGCAGGATTGAAACGGTAGAACCCGCTTTCACCCAAAACGGCAAAGGTGTTTTTCCATGGGATGATTTGAAGCGGGTCGGCTGGCAGATCCGGGCCGCTATCCATCCGACCATCCTCCCAGATTTTCGAAGAAAACGTCTTATCGTTCGCGTCGGCAAGATCTGGAGTTCTGGCGAACTCGAGTTTCGCCCCTTGACCACCTCCGATTCCAAATGGATTGAAGCGTGGCCGCCCAAAATAGATAGCCTTTTCGCTCTCAAGCCAGACAGGTCCCATGACTTTTTGACCATCCACTTCGCCGTAGGCTGTCTTCCATGTCTTGGACGCTTCGTCCCAGAACTGAATCCTACCCTGTTGTGTTGCTAACATGACGGTGTCATTGATAGCGTAAATGCGCTGCGTCTGCGGCTGAATGTGAAGGAAGAAGTCAAAATAAAAGTGGATTAGCCCTACACCAAAGCAAACACCCCAGAACAAGGCCGTAATGACGACACAGATAATCGGATTCTTCCAAATCAAACCCACGAAGGCCGACACAGAATAGAAAATCATGAACGCAAATATAAACAATGGGATGCACCAGAGTATCCCGATGTTCCAAATACCTAGTCGTGTGCCTGCATATAGGTACAGCCCAACCAAGAGAAATACGATGTTGAAAGCCACGAAGATACAGCCACCCAAAAATTTCGTAAGGAAAAGCAAGTTTCTAGACAAAGGCTTGCTCAACAATAAGTGCAAGGAGCCCGTTTGAAACATGTCAGGGATCATGGGGCTGGTGATAATGATCGCTATGAACATGGCTGCAATCCCGAGCCCCAGTCGCATCACCAACGGAAAGATAACCGACTCGATAAAGGGCTTGATCAATTGTTCCGTAAATGGGAGAGCCCCACCCAATTTGAGGCCGCCATAAGTGATCCACGTTGCTTGCCCAGACGCCGATCTGGTCAAACCAGGAAACGCAAGGTCGATCAAGTTGCGATTGAGTTGTTCGACTTCGGCTGCCGATTTCTTTTCTTTCTCGATGAGTGGTTTCAGTTCCTTGCGACGATCCGCCGTTGGCCATGCCTCTTTGTCGTAAAGCTCCTTGTTGGATAGCAGCTTGTTGAAGGCTGCAGTCAACATGCCGGTGAAAATCCTTCGTTTGTTATTTTGCCGTTGCACCAGGATTCCTTGAAATTCCTCATCCAGCTTGGAGTAGACTGCTTTTTGAGACCGGGTGCCCTTGCCGGCGGAAGCCGCTGCCAGGCTATCAAGGATAACCCTGGGGTTTTCTATGTCGGCAAACGTAAACGCGTAGCTTTCTCCTTGAGATATCGAAAGCGGAAACAACGCGGCCAAGATCAACGTCCAGGCTGCCAGCAAGATCCATAGAACTTTGGAACGTACGGATTCTTGAAAACTGTCGTAAAGGACAGCAAAGTAGGGCTTCATTGAGATTATTTAAAGGGGTTTTGAGTGGACGTAGTAGGAGTGGTCGCAGCACTAACGATGCTCATAAAGACTTGCTCTAGGCTTGGGCGAAAACGCTGCATACGATAAATGCTGATCCCGGCATCGCGCAATCGATCGACGACGCGATCCACATTGGATTGTTCGGTGGCATCGACTGCGAACCGCTGCACGGCCACGGCGGAATCAATGCCGTCGAGGACCGTGGTAAAATCCCGAATCGCGCAGTTAAAGGTTGCTTCTTGAATCTGGCTGACACTACCTATTGCCTCGATGGTGACGGTGGCTTTGCTTGCGTGCGGATGGTTCTCAATCAACTCATCGATCGTTCCGATGCCTCGCAATTTTCCTAAAGCCAAAATGGCGACTCGATCGCATACCAACTCGAC
This sequence comes from Pirellula sp., assembly GCA_031427235.1. Classification (GTDB taxonomy): domain Bacteria; phylum Planctomycetota; class Planctomycetia; order Pirellulales; family Pirellulaceae; genus JBKCUI01. Next base: position 9,292 of record JANPNA010000249.1, on the reverse strand, counting down.
CTCTTGCAGAATATGGCTATTGAGAAAAACCGTTTTGCCCCGTTCCTTTAATTGATCCAGCACGCTGCGAATTTCTTGTCGACCCATTGGGTCAAGGCCGTCCGTCGGTTCGTCAAAGACCATGAGGTCCGGATCGTGCAACATGGCTTGGGCTAGTCCTAGCCGTTGTCGCATGCCTTTGGAGTAGCGTCGGACAGGTTCGTGTTCTCTTCCTTGTAAGCCGACCAATCGCCAAAGTTCATTTTCGCGAGCGCGGATGCTCGACTCGTTCATCTCGCTGAGACGGCCATAAAAATACAAGGCGCTTCGCCCAGTATGGTGCCGTGGGAAAACAAGATTCTCAGGAAGATAGCCGATCTTACGACGCGCGGATTTGCTGCCGGCCGGCAAATCGAGCACGGTGGCTGACCCTTGGTTTGGATGCAAAATCCCTAAGAGAACTTTGATGAGAGTGGTTTTTCCAGCTCCATTTGGTCCAAGCAATCCGAAGACTTCACCTCGTTTGACCGAAAGGGATACGTGACTCAGAGCGTTGTGGGTTTTGCGGAAAACCAACCCTTCGCGGTAGGTTTTCGACAGGTCGGTGACTTCGATGGCCGTGGCCGTTGAGTGCATGAATTCTCTCTAGGACAAAACCGAGGGGTGGTTGGATTTCCGTTTTCGGAACACATTCTAACACGATCGAGAATCGGGTGGCCAAGCGGACTCCACGCGGTTTTTCTACGCTACAAGGATTCGATCGCTCTTCTCTATTCTTGGAAACCGGCAAGTGATTCTATCCATTTTGCGAAGAAATCCATTTTGCAGGCTAGAATAAGCTTAATGTACATGGAATCTCCCTGGTTCGTAGTTCTCTGTGAGTATTAAAATGACAAGTCCATTTCCCGGCATGGACCCGTTTTTGGAACGGCATTGGCAAGACGTGCATTCCACATTTATGGTTTATGCCAAACAGCGGCTCAATCATCAGTTGCCTACCGAACTTCTGGCCCGCGTTGAAGAGAGCTTGGCCGTCGAAACGGACGACGAGCGAACTCGGGTCGTTTACCCAGACATCAGTGTCGTCGAGCAGCAGACTTTCAACACAAAAGGGCTGGAATCGGAACCGGTAGGTGTGGCGGTTGCCGATCCGTTCGAAGTGCCCTTGCCCATGGAGGCCCCGACCCAACGTCGATTGGAGATCATCGATTCAGGCAGCGGAAACCGCGTCGTGACGGTAATCGAATTGCTGAGCCCGGTGAACAAGACGATGCCTGCGGGCCGAGCCGCCTATCGCAAAAAACAATCGGAGTACATTCAAGGAATGGTTAACTTGGTCGAAATCGACTTATTGCGGTGTGGTGAATTTGTTTTGGCGATGCCGGAGGGAGAGTGGCCGCTGGTCCATCAAGCACCCTACAAAATCTGCATTCGCCGCGTCAATCGCCCCTGGGTGGCTGCCGGAATTGGAATTCAATTGCAGGATAGGCTTCCGAACATTGCCATTCCACTTCGTTCACAAGATCGGGATGTCGTTCTAGAACTGCAGCCGATTATGGACGATTGCTATCTGGACGGGCGTTACTATACGATTGACTACAATCGTCCGTTGAATCCACCGTTCACGGAGGACGAAGCGAAATGGGCCAAATCGCTCATTCCTCGGAAGTAGAACAGCAATCAAAGTTCGCAAGCCGCAGAGCTTGGTAGTGTGGCGGCGGTGCAAGTCAGCGGTGTGCTTGAGGAGGATTTATGGCTGGTTCAAGCCAATCCCGAAACCAACCGAGCATCAGCAAGACTAATTGACGAGTTCTCGTACATTAAACTTCAGAATGTCTTGGCACGATGCTAGGCGTTGCAAAGAGGTTTCTCGGAATCCGACAATTGAGCGTGTGATTTTCTGGCTAGATCCTGATAAACTAATGCCTTGGTGTGTCCCATCCCATTTGGGTGACCCCCAAGTCGACTTCCTACCCATACCCGATCGATTTGCATGTACCTCCGGCTTGCCAAACGTTTGCTTCTCGAAACCGATAAGCGGTTGCTGTTCAAACTCGCGTTCCTGGCTGGTTTCAAAGGGTTGCGGAGTGTTCAAAAACACAAATCCCGCTTGAAGCGAGGTGAGTTTTTCCCTCCGTTTTTGTACATTTCGATTATTAACACCTGCAACCTCCGTTGCCAAGGCTGCTGGGTCGATGTGGCTGCAAAACAAACGAAAATCGATTTTGCGGCCATGAACAAGACCTTGACCGAGGCCAAGGCGATGGGGAATTCGTTCTTCGGCATCCTCGGGGGCGAGCCGTTCATGCACAAAGAACTGCTCGACATCTTGGCGGCCCACCCGGATGCTTACTTCCAAGTGTTCACCAACGGGCATTTTATTACGGACGAAATTGCCAAACGACTTAGGCAGCTTGGCAACGTGACTCCCCTGATTAGCGTTGAGGGCTCTCAAATCGTGAGCGATACACGTCGCGGTCGCGATGGCGTTTTGAGTAAGACCATGGAGGGACTGCAAAACTGCCTCAATAACAAAGTCATGACCGGCGTTTGTACTAGCGTTTGCAAAAGCAACATCGACGACTCGCTAAACGATGCATGGGTTGACCGATTGGTGGAGATGGGGGTCATGTATTGCTGGTTCCATGTCTTCCGGGTCGTTGGCCCTGAAAGCTCGCCGGAACTCGCGTTGGACACCGCCGAGCTCGCCCGCGTTCGTGAGTTTGTCGTGAACACCCGCGTCAAAAAGCCGATCATAGTTATCGATGCTTACCACGATGGAAAAGGACGCGCACTATGCCCCGCCGTAACGGGATTTACGCACCATATCGGCCCCGGAGGCCACATCGAACCCTGTCCGATCATTCAACTGGCCAAAGAATCAATTCACGATGGCCGACCGCTCAAGGAAGTGTTTCAAGAAAGCGAATTTCTGAGAGACTTTAGAGAAACGGTTTCAAAACACACTCGTGGATGCGTCGTATTGGAACGACCGGATTTGCTTCAAGCATTGGCTGCCAAACACGGTGCCAAGGACTCCACCATTCGGCAAACGGCACTGCAAGAAATTGCGGCGATCACACCTCGCCGCAGTCAATATGTGCCGGGAGCCGAAATTCCTGAACGTTCTTGGGCATATCGGCTCGCAAAATGGTATGCATTTCATGACTACGGTACTTACACTAGGAACTTCGACGCAAAGGACTGGGTCGATCCCGACGGGTTGATCCAAAAACCAGTTGCGACGGATTCCAATGAATCCTGTTGCAACGAACCTCGTTTGTACTCACCTTCACTTCCTACCCAAACTCCTGCCTTACCACGATGAAAATCACTACACTTCGAATTGCATGCGCTGCGTTTTTGTTCGCCGCAGGCTTGCTAACTGGCATCGCCAACAAATCGTACGCCGACGATGTCCAATTGTTTAACGGCAAAGACTTTAGCAATTGGCACGGCCGCTCTACCACCGACCCTGCCAAATGGGATAAAGTCCCTGATGCGGATAAGGCCAAATGGAATCAAGAGATTAAGGATCACTGGAGCATCAAAGGGGATGTCATTGTCAGCGATGGCCAGGGAGTTTACTTAACGACCAATCAAGAGTTTGGGGACTTTGAGTTTTCATTCGAATACTGGATTGTGCCCGGTAGCGATTCGGGTGTGTACTTGCGAGGGGTCCCTCAAGTTCAAATCTGGGATCCAGACGCCGCGAACAACAAAGCCAACGGAAATGAAAAGGGGAGCGGCGGTCTTTGGAACAACCCGGCTGGTTGGGGCGGCAAAGACCCGCTCGTTCGTGCCGATAAACCAGTCGGCGAGTGGAACGCGATGCGAATTCGATTGATAGGCGAACGTTGCACCGTTTGGCTCAACGACAAGTGCGTCGTGAAGAACGAACGGCTAGCCAATTACTTTGCCAAGGGCGAACCACTCTATGCAAAAGGCCCAATCCAATTGCAAACGCATGGTGCGGAAATCCGATGGCGGAATCTCAAGCTGAAGGAATTCGCGGCCGACGAAGCCAATGCAATCCTCAAGGCCGACGAAGAGTCCACCGAGAAATTCACATCGCTCTTCAACGGCAACGACTTAACAGGTTGGCAGGGTGCAACCAATAATTACTCGGTCGTCGACGGCAGTATCCAATGCCAAGCCGGCAAAGGCGGAACACTCTTCAGCGAAAAAGCCTACAGCGACTACGTTATGCGAGTTGATTTCCAATTGCCACCTGGCGGGAATAACGGTTTGGTCATGCGATACCCTAGCCAAGCGGAAATCGACCAAATGCCAAAAGATAAACGTTCGGACGATGGAGCTTATGTCGCAATGACTGAATTGCAAGTTCTCGATGACGGTCATGCGAAATACAAGAACCTCGATCCTCGCCAAGCACATGGTAGTGCCTATGGAATCGCCGCAGCCAAACGCGGCTTCCTTCGCCCAACAGGCCAATGGAATCATGAGATTGTGACCGTGCAAGGATCGACGATTACGGTCGAATTGAATGGAACTCGCATCTTGGAAACAGACGTGTCAAAGGTGACGGAGTACATGGCAAACAGTCCGCACCCAGGCAAGGATCGGAAGAGCGGTCACGTCGGTTTTGCCGGTCACAACGACCCGGTCCGATTTCGCAACGTAGAGATTAGTTCCATCGCCAAGTAGTCGCATCCCTCGACAAGTGGTCGCTGGTTACCAAGCGATTCAATACTCGATGTTAATTGTTTTGGTTTAACCCCGTTTAACCCCGTTTAACCCCGTTTAACCCCGAACCGCAGGCGACGGACGTACGCCTGCTACCAACGCAGGCGATCAGCCGCCAACACTTACTAGTTCCAAACCAAATTGTTCATGTCCAATATGCACTCGACCTCTCTGCAACTCGTTAGACTAGTGACTATTGCTTACGCGTGCTTTGCAAGCGTGAGCGCAGTTCGCGCCGAAGACTCCGAACGGATTTTTCCTGTCAAGGACGCGTATGCGACGAAACCCGAGGAGATGAAGAAGTACGTCGAGTTGATCGAGCACACCAGTGCCAAAATCGAAATGATTCCGATCGCCGGTGGGAAGTTTGCGATCGGCAGCCCGGATTCGGAAGCCGATCGAAACGCCGATGAGGGCCCGGTCCACCAAGTAGAAATATCGCCCTTCTGGATGGCCAAGTGCGAAATGACTTGGGATGCCTACGATGTTTGGATGTCCGACTTGGACGTTTTTTCTCGCGAAGTGAACAAGGTTAAGGCTACTCCTCGCGATGCGATCGCCGACGAATTTCAAAAGAGCCAACCCACCAAGCCGTATTGCGATATGTCCTTTGGTATGGGCAAGCGAGGCTTTCCAGCAATTTGCATGACACAGCACGCGGCTCGAACCTACTGCAAGTGGCTTTCGGCAAAAACCGGTCGTTATTACCGACTTCCGACCGAAGCCGAGTGGGAGTACGCTTGTCGAGCAGGTACGACGACAGCTTATTCCTTTGGGGACGATGCAAGTCAATTAAAAGACTACGCGTGGTTCGCCGACAACGCGGATGAAGTCTATCACGAAGTTGGGGAGAAGAAACCCAACCCTTGGGGTTTGAACGACATGCATGGAAACGTGGCTGAGTGGGTGCTCGATCAACACACGCCGGAAGGCTATCCGCTAGACAAACTCAAGAAAAGCAATCCACTTTTGATACCCAAGACGCTTTATCCGCGAACGGTACGCGGCGGTGGTTGGGATAAACCTGCTGCTGCATGTCGAAGTGCTGTTCGCGAAGGATCAACCGAGGATTGGATTTCACAGGACCCCCAGTTCCCCGTCAGCATTTGGTATCTAACCGACGCACTGCATGTCGGTTTTCGCGTGGTTCGCCCGATGCAGGAGCCCACGGAGGAAGAAAAGAAAGCATACTGGGAATCTTCCGAGCCGATCATGAAAGAGCGTTCCGTTCCACTAGAACGCTAAGCCAATTCAAGCGATAAACAGAAAACCAAACCGCCCATCCTTCCCTTCCATGTTCTCAACAGGAGCTAACCATGTCCCACCAAGAATCCGTTCCATCGAATGATGCAAGTCGTCGTTCCTTTTTAAAGAATACCGGTGTCGCTGCGACGGCCGGGGTACTTGCGTCGAATCTTTCGCGAAGTGTGCATGCTGGCGAAGACAACACGATACGTGTTGCACTCGTTGGATGCGGTGGACGTGGATCTGGAGCCGCAGCCAATGCGCTGACGGTCAACAATGGTCCAATCGAATTGGTTGCGATGGCCGACGTTTTCGACTACAAGCTCAAGAGTTGCTACGAAAGTCTGAACAAGCAATTCCCAGACAAGGTCAAAGTTTCTCCCGACAAGCAGTTCGTGGACTTCGACGGATATAAAAAAGCCATGGACTGCCTTCGTCCAGGGGACGTCGTCGTAATGGCAACTCCGTGCGCCTTCCGTTGGGTGCAATTCGAATATGCCATTTCCAAAGGACTGAACGTCTTCATGGAAAAGCCGGTGACGGCTGACGGGCCTTCCAGTCGCAAAATGCTGGAGCTTGGAAAGCTTTCGGTAGCCAAGAATCTAAAGGTTGGAGTTGGCCTCATGTGCCGTCACTGCGATGCTCGCCACGAGCTGCATCGACGCATCCAAGGTGGCGAGATTGGCGAAATCCTATTGATGCGAGCCTATCGTATGGCTGGCCCAACCGGTTCGGCTGCGACTGAGAAAAAGCCAGCAGACATGAGCGAATTGATGTATCAAATCAATCGTTTCCATGGTTTCTTGTGGGCTAGCGGCGGTGCGGTCAGCGATTTCCTCATTCACAATATCGACGAATGCTGTTGGATGAAAGATGCATGGCCAGTCAAGGCGATAGCCAGCGGCGGACGACACTATCGAAACGAATGTGTGGACCAAAATTTCGACACCTATTCCATTGAATACACGTTCGAAGACGGCACCAAGCTGATGGTCAACGGTCGAACGATCCCTGGCTGCAAGGATGAGTTCGCTAGTTACGCGCATGGTACGAAGGGGGCAGCCGTCATCTCCACGTCATCCCATTCGCCTGCAAAGTGCAAGATCTACAGTGGCCAAACGTTTTCGAAAGCCAATCTGCAATGGCAGTTTCCACAGCCAGAGGCGAGCCCTTATCAATTGGAATGGGATCACCTCATCGCCGCCATTCGCGACAACGAGCCGTACAATGAAGTGGAACGTGGGGTTCAAGCGTCGCTCGTAACTAGCATGGGACGTATGGCAGCTCATACCGGCGTCGAGGTGACTTACAAGCAGATGCTCAACTGCGAACACGAGTTCGCGCCTGGAATTGAGAACATGACGTACAATAGTCCAGCCCCCGTACTCGCGGATAAAAACGGCATGTATCCAGTGCCGCAACCTGGCATCATCACCGACCGTGAATACGCCTAGTCCGGAAAGCATTAAAATTCTTCCGTCGTTTCTAGTCGACACCGCATAGCCCGGTCTGCTGCAATGATTTCGTGGACGGCCCACTTGGCGTCGTCGGCGGGCATGACGTATCGGGGGCCATCGATGCACCGCAATTCGCTAGGATCAACAGAAATGGATGTTTCCATGTTGAACGCGCGTACCCAAGGCTTGCTGCAGTCTTCCCAGAGAACTGTGGTTGGATCGGGTGATGCAACCGCGGCAATGGTCAGTTTGTAGGAAATCAAGTCGTCGAGTTGGTGTGGCTTGGCTATGTCCCAAACCAATTGCGTTTGCTCGTGATCTGCAGTTAAACCAAACTCGCGCTGCAATCTCGACTTCTGTTCTTCGTGTTGGCAAATAACTCGGATCAACGAGTTGTCGTTGAGTGACACTTGGAGATGATCCTTCAGTTTGGAGATACTCCAACCCGTGACGGGCTCGATCCAATCGGGCACGATTTCAAAGGCGGGCAGGACGACAAAAGTCCGCATGCACATGCGAGGGTGCGGGATTTTGAGATGAGGCGTCCAAATGCGTTGTTGGTCGTAGAGTAACAAGTCAACGTCGATTCGCCTTGCTTCCCAACGCAACTGACGCTGGCGTCCAAGCGTGAACTCAATGGCCTTGATAGTCTCCCAGACCTCCCAAATGGATTGATCGGTTTGGATCGCAACGACTGCGTTTAGAAAATCGCCTTGGCCATCCGGACCTCCGATAGCAGGCGTTCGATAGAGTTGGCTTAGGATCAGATTGGCAGAGCCGAACGAATCAGCCAGCAGGCGCTTTGCAGCAAGCATCGACTCACGAACGTTGCCGAGGTTTGCACCAAGACTGATCAGGGTTCTCGGCATCCGATCGCATTTCTACTGCATCTTGGTGAATTCTAGACTATCGACGAACCAATTGACCTTCTTTTTGGTCTTATTGTACTTGCTGCAGTTTTTGCGGACGACCACCTTATAGAATGGAGGGATGGACTGCCCATCGTCTTTGTAAATGAGTTTGTAGGTGTACGAATCACTCGCGGAATACTCTCCTTCGAGTGACACAAAGGTCCACTTGGCTGGACTCTTGCGTTCTCTTATTTCTTTGTGCGACGCATCGTCAGACAGTCGTTTCATTGCACGAGCAGTTGGCGATTGCGCTTCGCCATTCATGTCCGGCATTGCCGAGGGAAAGCCGACGAGAAAGAAGACGTGATCCAAATCTCCTTTGGATAGGTTATCGAGATACAATTCTGCCGTCCTGCAGGCTTGTGAGAGTTCGTATTGATTCTCCATTGACCGGTAAATGAAACTATAAGAGGTCGTTGTGGACCCAATGACAACTGCCAAAAACGCCAAGGTCTTGGAGAAAAAACCGATTTTGAATCGCTTCGATAAGAGCAGTGCCAATGCCCCCAGCACCACTCCAACCAGAGCCACCGGCATTACCTGAATGTACTGAATCGAAAAGAGCCCCACCATAGCCAGAAAAAAACCAAACAACGCCATGACGGAAAAATTGGTTGGGTCACGCAATTCTTCGTTTTCAGCAGTAAAAAAATTTTCGCTCATGGGTACTTGAGTTGGGTTTAAAACGTGCGAAGGAGATCGGCTCAGTAGAATAGCCGCAATCGAGCAATTCAACTAGCAACGATTAAGGCAACATGAAAGGCCTTTACGCCTTGAACAGCCACCCGGTTCGACGAATCCGAACGGCTTATCAGAACGCAACCGAATTCGAGAATTCAGGACCGACCGAAATTCTCTCGAATCCCGGTACGCTACTGCTTTGGGACAGCTTAATTTTAGGGTAGTGGATATTTTTAAATATACGGGGGGTTTAAGATAGTTATAAAACACCACAAAGGCCCACACCAATTAAAAACCAAAATAAAAATTTAA